>NZ_JAYJLI010000003.1:0-470458 GCF_051948675.1 Enterobacter sp. Lyrl_3 | reverse complement strand
ACCCTCCGCCAGAAACGACAAAACCCCGCCATTTCTGGCAGGGTTTCGATTATTAAGCGTTGCGTCGAAGTGACCACTCTTAACAGGATATTCCGTTTTTTACGTACGTAAACTTTTTTATTTACCAGCCACCAGTTTAGCTTCTGGCTCCCGCGAGACATACCTGTCCATCTCAAGCCTTACATCAAGCATCATCAACATGCCTTCAACAACCCCCTCGGCCTTCTGAAGCTTTTTACCGATATGTCCGTCGGAGCAACCATGCTTGCGGGCCAGCGCCATAAACGTCATTCCCATCACATAATAATCCACCAGCAAATCATGCAGGTCCTGGTTATTTTTATTCAGCCTGGCGATGCACCCGCAGATGACCATCGCATCATCATCACAACATTGTGGCCGCGATTTTACCCTGGCCGGAAGAAGTCCTTTAAATCCAGCGGCAATCGGTGCCCAGGCAACATCTTCATGATTATTGGCCGCCCATGCGCCCCAGCGCTCAAGTACCAGTTGAATATCGCGCATCAGGCTTCTCCCTCGGAATCCGCATTACCCAAAAAAGTCCAGCTGCCACTCTGGCGGTAAATACACTCTGCAACAATCAATCGGCTACGGGACATGTGCAATTGAGACAGCCTGTTAATGTCAATGAAAACAGGGCCGGTATAACCATTGTGGGCGGCTCGAATATATTCACTGATGGTTTGCTCGTCTTCTCTCGTCAAATAAATCATGCGGCCACCTTTTTCTTGTAGAAGACCAGCTCACGAACTTCATCGCCATTCATGAGCATATCGTTAAAGTCACCGTTGTCCGGCCAGCGTACGCTGACTTTCACCAGGTCATTTTTCGCCAGCAGATTGGCGTGGGCGCACTCAAACGCCGCAGCCTGCCCGGTGGCAGAATGCTTGTCCATATCAGCGAAAACGATCAGATGTTTTACCCCTGCCGGCACCCGGAATTTTTTCATGAAATTGCTGTTCATTACCGCCCAGGTATTCACGCCATAAATCTGATAGCAGGAGAGCGCCGTTTCGATACCCTCTGCAATCCCCAGCGTTGAGGACACGGGAAACATACGGATGGCTACCGAGCGGGCATATTCGAGGTAGTTATCTTCCTGCAGGGATTTTTGACGTTTGGCGCTTTCCCCCAGCGGTGCTTTGCGATCCCCTTCAAGTAAGGTTCGGTGGAGATAGCACAACTCACCTTTATCATCGGTGGCAAGAGCGTAGAGGGCATGATAAATCCTGCCCGCATGGCGCTGTTTTTCGCAGAACCGGATCGCCTCAGAGGGTAATTTGTTGATCCCGCGCTGGCGCAGATACCCTTCCCCGTTGGTACCGCGCAAGGGCAGCAGCTTCGCGAATTTACTGATGGCGCGCTGGCGTAGCTTCGCCGCCGAGCTGTTGACCGGGATTTTCTCCCGGCGGTAGTCATTGCCAATGAGCTGATCCACCTCCGCACAGAGTGCTGAGAAAGTCTTCCCGGTTTGCGTGAGGGAAAGTAGTTTCATGCCGTCGCCGCTGCCACATACGCAGATCCACGTCCCGGCACCTTCGCGGTCGTCAATACGAAACTTGCTGCGCGCGCCGCATACCGGACATTCTCCCTTGTAGTGATTTTTTCCGGTTATCGGCGGCAGGCCGTAATGTTCAAGAATTTCCGTCCAGCGGCCTTTTGCCGCTTCTGCTGTCTTCACGCTGTTCTTCTCCCCAGCATACTACGAATGTTTTCAACCTCTTGTTTTGCGCTGATGATCCGGTTTGTGGTGGCCGCGCTGTCGGTGGGCTCACTCGCCTTGCTGTCGGCCTTCTCCCGTCCCTTCGCAAATTTGATAAGTTTGTGCCTGATGTAGTTGTTTACCTCCGGGGTAATCTCCATCGGAAAATCGCTCAGCCCGTTGGGCCATTCATTGAACTTTTCGCGGAATGTATGCGCACACCAGCCGTCACTGATGGGTTTCCCCATAGAAGTGCGCTGGCGCTGATAGAATTTGATCTGGCTCCACCAGGACTGTTTGTCCGATTTGGTGTAAACCTTTTCGCCCTTGCTGAGCTTTTTGATATTGCGTTGCGTGTCGGTTTCCACATCCTCGCCGACCAGCGGTTTAAATCCGCATTTCGGGCAGACGTAGACACCTGCAGGTTTCATGAAATGACACTCCGGGCATTCCTTCGGGAGTTTTTCCTCCCGTTCTTCGGCTACGCGAGCTGCAGCTTCTTTCATCCCGTCGTTTTTAGAGGGCAGATCGTTGTACTCGATGGCGTCAGGAAATCCCAGGCGATGGACGGTACCGCTGTGATCGAAGATAAGGCAGGCATCTTTCCCCGGGGCAGTTCGCAGACCACGGCCCAGCGCCTGAAGCCAGCGAATTTCGCTTTTTGTCGGTCGGGCGTAAATGATGCAACGAACGTCACTGTCGAAGCCCGCCACCAGTACGCCGACGCTGACGATGATTTTTGTAGCGCCCGTCTCGAAACGGTGGATCATCAACTGGCGTTCTTCGTGCGGCGTTTCAGCCACCATGACTTCGGCGTTAACACCGGCTTTGTTGAACTGCATGGTGACGTAATTGGCGTGGGCCTTATTGACGCAGAACGCCACAGTCGGCAGATCACGGCCATTACGCAGCCAGTTATCGACAATATCGCCCACCAGATCAGAGCCACACATGATCTCCGCCAGCTGCTTCTCGTTATAGTCACGGCCATAGTCAGCCGTATTTGCCGATTTGACCCCTTTCAGGTTCGGTTTTGTAGGGGCAAAGAATTCGTACTGGCTCAGATCCCCGCGCTGAATGAGTTCGCTGATAGTGGTTGGTTTAATAAGTTCTTCGTAGTATTTCCCTAACCACGGTGAAAACGGCGTACCAGACAGACCAACAACCCGAAACTCAGCGTCGCGGATCCACTCCAGCATTGCGCGTTTTTTCATGTGTGCTTCATCGATAATCAACAGATCGATGTTGTCAGGAAAATCACGACGAATAAGTGTGTCAGCACTGGCTATCTGAATCAGACGCTCTGGATGGTATTCGGGGTGATCGCGCCAGAGAATACTGATTTCATCCTCTGGCAACCCGTATTCAACAAAGCGCTGTACAGTCTGGGTAACGAGAACGGTAAAAGGTGCTACGAACATCACACGCAGTCCGCGAGCAACATGACCCGCCGCGATGAATGCCGCTAACCCGGTTTTGCCGCTGCCAGTAGGCGCATACATCATGAAGGTGCGCTTCTTCTTCCACTTGCGACGAAGCAGATTAAGACCGCGTTCCTGGGCAAAATTTGGTGTGATGTTCAGCATTGCAGCCCCTTACGTATCATCTAGCTAGTACAGAATGGGATTTACTTAAATTTGGTAGCCCGGATGACATCAACGCCATCAGCGGTATAACGCAGCGGATGTTTGCCATCCCGCAGAAGAACAAAACCGGACACACCGTCAGGCAGTTCACGAAGCTTCATCAGGGAGCGCTTACGGGGGGATTTTTTGTCAACCTCAACAGCGCATTGTTGGCCATCAGGAGAAGTAACCAGGCAGTCAACAAATCCCTTGCGCCCACCGCTCAACCTGAGGGTGAAATTGCGCTGCAGGTGGTAGCCCAGCGACTTAATTTTCTTTTGCATGACGTAGTCAAAAGTGACTTTGTCATCAGCCTTGTGGAATTGCTCTTCCAGGAGGACGATTAAATTTTGCTTCAGTTCACTGCTCATAATTTCTCCAGATTTTTGTTGTACTCACTTGCTAGTACGGCGGATTTTTTAAGGGTGTCGCCTTATAGATCGAGATCTACTTAACCTCTGGAATAGTCTGTTTAAAGGCACTATTCCCTACACACAGGCACTCCACCCCTTACCCCTCCTCTCGTTTATTTTTGCAAATCAAACCACTTAACTAGTACATAAATACAAACGAGAGTGGGTCACTCAACCTTCAGCAGCTGACACCTTTAAGTCAGGCTGCAACCGGGCACCTTTAAGCCCGGCATCATTCAGGTGCAGTGTTGCGTTCCGGCCAGGGGAGGTTCGGCGGTATACCCCTGTAAAGCCCTGCCGTGATTTCTCACAAACAGGCGAAGCCGCATATTTGCTTCATGCCTTGCCCGGTTCTCCTTGCGGTATGAAACGGGCTCGGCTTCGAACGATTCCTGATACACAGCTGCATAACGCTGAATGGCTTTTTGTCGTGCTGCTGGCGTCAGGCTCAGTAACTGCTGCTTGATCCAATCGGCATCGGCCTGGCTATGCACCGAAGGTAGTAAATTGAGAGTTTCAAACTGTTGCATTAACCACCTACAAAAAGTGATTACATATCCACTCGTTTTTGGTTAACCGCATCAAGTCCGAGCCTTAAGTGCGCAGGAATTCCATCTTCTGGGGATGGATACAATTCAGGACGAACATCATGCGGTACGATTTTCCAGCCGGTCATTTCACAAATGGGTAAAACATACCGAGGTGGGATTACTGATTTAGAGAACCATTGGTTTACGGCCTGCGGCGAGATTCCCAGGGCTTTCGCAATTGCTCGCTGAGATACAGCGCTCCTCAGTCGAGAACGGATTTTTTCATCCATATGACACCGTCAAGTTTGAATTGATTTTAGTAGAAGAGTATCAAGTTTAAATTAACATGCAAGTTAGATTTTACTCATGTACACTTAAAATCAAGGTTAGCTTTACATGTGTATGTATTGATGTTGGAACTACTGCATCAGGAGGGGTAATGAAAACTGCGGAAAGGATTAATGAACTTTTAAGGCTCAAGGGGTGGAGTCAGGCTGAACTGGCAAGACAGCTGGGTGTAACAGCCCAATCAGTTCAATACTGGACAACCGGCGAGACTTCACCAAGAGGCAAGCGGCTTGCCAGACTATCGGAAATTAGCGGTCTGCCCCAGTCATGGTTCCTTGGTGAATCTGAGAGTCCGAAATTTCCAAGTACGCATAGGAACGATACCCATGCCGATAGCGTTAGGTTCAGTGTCCTCGATGTCGAGTTTAGTTGCGGTGACGGCTCAAGTGTTAAGGGCGACTTCATTGATGTAGTAAGATCCATCGAACTCGATCCTGAATACGCTCGTCAATTGGTTGGGAATAGGCCTTTCAAAAATATTGAGATAGGTAACGCCAGAGGCGACAGCATGACGCCAACAATATCTCCGGGGGATTTGCTTTTCTTGGATAAATCAATAACTTATTTTGATGGTGATGGCATTTACGCCTTCTGCTTTGATGGTGAATGTTATGTTAAGCGTCTTCAAAAAATCGGCTCCAAAATGGTAGTTCTTTCAGATAACTCAAACTATCAACCTTGGAGTATTGAGAAAGAAGCATTCAACATGCTTTACATACAATCAAAGGTAATTTCTTCAGTTCCCTTCAATATCAATAGATTCGGTTAACCTTCTGAAATATAACGGGCTTATGCCCGTTTTTTTTTTACCCATCCCGCGCCAAAATAAATTTTATCAAGTTTAACTTGACGAACTCAAATCCCCGCCATATCCTCTAACCATCAAGTTTAACTTGATTCGATGATAAATATTCAATCATGACTAGGGGATAACAATATGCATACAAAATCCACCACAGAGCTAATTTCAATGGCACAGGCTGTACTGGTCTCTTTAATCGAATCACATAAGGTTATCGAACCTTGTGAGATTGAAGATAATCTTGTGGCAATTAACTCCTTGCTGGTTGATGCCTCAATTTCATCATCTAGAAACTCGTCAAAACATAAAGTAAGTGATGGACCTTTATCAGCAATAGCAATGCTCGAAGATCTCGCAGCAGAGATCCATGAAAGTACATCATTGCTAGAACTAATCTTTAAAAACTCTCCAGATATGGGAGAAACGGATAATGCATTGGCTTGCCTCATACGCTCAATGATTAAGACTGGAGAAAAAGCTTACGGTTACATTTCACAGATAGAAAGTAATAACAAAGTATCGGAGTAAATAACAATGAATAATAACTCAGCAAAATACATAATCAGCCAGATAGAAAATGTAATTACGAATATTTTCGAAAATGGCAAAATTAACAAAGATACTCAAGATGAGCTTTTCCATGCGATGACTATGTTAGCAGATGTTAACGCGGTTCTTAGAGGGCTAGAAGACGCTTTTTTTGATTCTATTATTACAGCCAAGAAATTGGAGGCAATTTCTCAAGCATTTTGTGAACAATATTTCACTGATGAAGATAATGAAAGGCAAGAAACTTATTTAGCAGCCGCCATTCGAGATTACGCATCGAAATCCTGTGATGATTTAAAAATCATCGAATCAAAAATAAATTAAATAACACAATGAATTTAATTACGCCTTAACTGGCGTGGCTTACTGCAACCTGAAAACAGGATTTGTTTAAAAATGACATTCATCAAAGATAAAGCAGCATACAAAACAGCATGCCTTTTCTTTATGGCCTATGGTGAGGAGTACCGCCATATATCTGACCTTTTCATGCGCAAAGCTTACGGAGTCTGATTATGTTAAGCAAAGATAGCTCACTCGAAACCGCAAAGAATACAGCAGATAACCTATATCAATTAATGGAGCTAATTAACACCAATATTATTGATATGGATATAGAACAAATAATTTCACTATCAGGTCTTTGCCTTGATTTATCGGCTCAGGTTTCAACCTGGATGGATTCGGAGTTTGAACGCCGTGAAAAAACTAATTGAAATTCGCCGCCGTCATCTCGTTCAGGCAAAACTTGATTCCGTTATGCGTAGGACGGGCGGAAACATCCAGATGGCGAAGCTTGATAACGGTTCTTTATTCCCAGTCGAACTATCGGAGGAAATATTAACAAAAGCACTGATAAAGCTTTTCGAAGTCATGATTTATGACACGCATAAACGGTCTGAAGCAGAATCAATTATCGCAGGACATTACGCTGATTGCCTTGGGAAAAGCAAATTAACGCCTGAGGCCGTGTATTTCATGGATGCACTGATTGAAACACTGGCGGAAGAAGCAATGAAAAAACGGAGAGCACAAAATGCAAGTTAACCAGCAATTAATATCTCGTCGCGGAAAGCTAATTCCACTGCCATTGCTGAATGTGGATCTGCATGTCTCGCCGGAATTTACCGGGCGCGTGGTGGTTCACATCAAAGAAGGTCGTCAAATTTGCGATTACCCACTGCGTGAAGCCGAGCATATCAACACGCTGTCGGGATTTCTGGCGCTGGCTCGACAGGCTGGATGGAGGGTTATACCTCCTGAAGACATGACGGAGGGCGAAACCAGTGTCACTGACAGCGATACGAATTCCTGAGCGTGTTCACCTGCAGGCTCTGCAGGTCCTGCTGCGATATCGGCGTAAACGCATATATGCGCGACGCATGTACCGCACCGGCTATCTCAGTCTGAAAGTTAACCCTCGCTGGCGGCTGTTATCGAAAGACGGCGGCCAGAACTGGGAAGTAATGAGTCATGAACGTTATTCGGGAGAAATAAAAAAATGATCGACAACCGCACCGCCAGCGCGATTGACCTGGCACTACAGAAGCATGATACGCCAGTTGGCCCGCTGTTCGTGGCAGTACGCCACGGTCGTATCAAAAAAATGCTTCACGCGAGATACGGCGATCCGCTATCTGGCTTTCTTCATGACCACCGAGACTTTTGAGCGTTCAGGTTTTCCGCAGCGTCACCCGCGGGTGCGTATTGATCGCGATGACAGGGAGGTATGGCGAGACGGGGAAACAAAGGCTGAGTATCTGGCCGCCCACCAGCGTTGCATTCGCCGTCTGCGTCGCATCCTGGCGCGTAAGCGAGAAATGGAGAAGTGGTGTGAGAAATGGGACGCGATGCATGACCGGTTCATTAAAGAGGTCGATGCACTTCAAGCCATCAAGCCTAAAGGAGTGTATTGATGATTGCTTCAGCCTTTACTCCGGAGCCGACATCAACAGGCATCCGCTTTGGTAACCGAGTCATAGGTTATTCCGTCGCGGTTCGCCAGCTCGACAATGGCAACTATGACAAACGAATTCCGGATGGATTAGATCTGCTGGCTTGCATCATGGAAGCGATTGAAAGCGGCTGGTTTACCCCGGGCATCGAGAAAGAAATCATCATTTGGCGCTGGATGCTGGTTGCCGTCTTCATTGCCGAGGAGCAGGCAATGAACGGCACGGTTGAGGTTGCCAACGATTCTGGAGGGTTTGATACCGCAGTTATCTACTCAGGCCAAAACGGTTCAATCAGTGTTTATCCCGCGCCAGAGCGGTTCGCACTCGCAAGCCATGTGGAAGGGTTAGCTATTGAGAAATACGGTCAGGAACTCGGCCAGCAGATGGCGCTGCGCATGTACCGGGACATGTTAGATACGGACGCTGAGAACGGGCTTCGACTCTCAAAAATGGGGCGGGAAGGTTTTAATCTCCTGCATGACAGCTTCATTGAACAGATTCAGAAAGAAGGTATGCCTGACATGCCGGTTATGCACTGAGGAGGACGAAAATGAACACTGTAACGATCAATAGCAAACAGCTGCCGGCAGTCGAATATCGCGGTCAGCGCGTTGTGACCCTGGCGATGATTGATGAAGTTCACCAGCGACCTGAAGGAACTGCTGGACGTAATTTCCGAGAAAACAAGTCTCGACTTATTGAAGGAGAGGACTACTTCGAATTAGGTTCCGACGAAATTCGTCGACACCTGCCTGACGGTACTTTCTCCAAGTTTGCAGCATCAGGAATTGTACTGGTCGAATCCGGTTATCTGATGTTGGTGAAATCCTTTACCGACGATCTGGCCTGGCATGTTCAGCGCGAACTGGTTAACAGCTATTTCCGCACTCGCGCGCCGCTGACGGAAATCGAGATGATCGCCGCAATGGCCGCCGATGCCGTTCGCCAGCAAAAGCGCCTGAATCATGTTGAAGAGCAGATCGAAACAGTCACAGAAGCTGTGGAGAACATCAAACGCGGGACCATGCGCGCCGGATATGTCGGTTACCGCCAGGTGGTAGCCAAAAGCGGAATGAGTGACGCCAAGTGCCGGAATTTGGTCAATGCCTACCGCATCCCTACAGACACGCACGAATTTATGACTCCAGACGGGCTTTTGTCACGTAGGGCTATCGTCGAACTGGAGCCGTTTATGGCCGCGTTTCGCCAGATGATGTCAGAAGCTGAACCGCGCGGCACCCGCTGGTATCACCCTAAAATGGGCCTGTTCCAGGCGATTGGGTGGGAGGGTTAAGAATGCACAAATTCTTCGTGGAGACAAACAACCTGAACACTATCAGCGATTGCCTGCAGCAGCTTGTTAACGCAGAAGAAGCGCAGCTCAGTATTGAAGAGCAACTGGCGAGATCGAACAGCAGTAGTGACTGGAGCACATGGCGCAAAAAGGCAGAGAACGCGCTGCGGCTGATCAAAGGGAAGCGTCGAATCATCACAGCTCGTTTGGCAGTTCTGCGTCATGAGGAAAAAGAGCGCAACCTGGAGCTGCACCAGCAGCACAACGACTTCCTGGTTCAGGCTCTGCGCGAAATCGTAACGCCCTCCTCTTTTGCGCGTTGCGTGCGTCTGGCTAAAGAGAAAATGGAGGAGATCCATGCAAACCAGTGCTGAAATCGTTCTTCTGGTGCCGAATGACTGGGTTAGCGAAAAGGTTCTGATTGCGGTTACCGGGCTCAAGCCCGGAACCATCACCCGCGCCAGAAAAGAATCCTGGATGCTGGGCCGCGAGTACCTGCACATTTCACCAGATGGTAATCCCAAGCCTTCGAGCGAATGCATGTACAACAGGAAAGCCGTTGATCAGTGGATCGAAGCTCAGAAAAAAAATCAACCTGGTGCGAAAACGGCATGAAAAGCAGTACACTCGTCAACGCTCCTGGACGTCAGGAGGGATTAATGGCTAATGCATCATACCCGACAGGCGTTGAAAACCACGGCGGTTCACTCCGCATCTGGTTTCTGTATAAAGGTAAACGTGTCAGGGAAAACCTCGGTGTCCCTGACACTGCAAAGAATCGCAAGATAGCTGGTGAGCTGCGTTCTTCGGTTTGTTTTGCGATAAGAATGGGGAATTTTAACTATGCAGAAAAATTCCCAAACTCACCGAACCTTGCCCGGTTCGGTCAGGATAGAAAGGAAATTACTGTGCTGGAGCTTACCGAAAGATGGTCTGAGCTGAAGAGAATGGAGATCAGCTCTAATACCATGAGTAGGTACGAGTCCATCATAAAAAACATGCTTCCGCGTATCGGCGAAAATAAAATGGTTTCTGCGGTTACCACTGAGGATTTGCTGTATGTCAGGAAGGAGTTGCTGACGGGTTTCCATGTAATGAAGAAGGATCACCGGACACAGGTAAAAGGCCGGAAGTCGTCCACGGTGAACAATTACATGATGTTGATGGCCGAGATCTTCCAGTTTGGAGCTGATAATGGCTACGCAAAGGAGAACCCGTTTAGCGGAATTAACCGTCTCAGGAAGGCAAAAGACGAACCAGATCCACTCACGACAGACGAGTTTATCAGATTCATCCAGGCATGCGGCCACCAGCAGATGCGAAACCTCTGGACCGTTGCCGTTTATACCGGAATGAGACATGGGGAATTATGTGGTCTTGCATGGGAAGATATTGATCTCACCGCGGGCACCATTACGGTTAAGCGTAACCTGACCCAAACGTATGAGTTCACCCTGCCAAAAACCGAGGCAGGAACTGACAGGGTGATTTATCTCATACAACCAGCTATTGATGCCCTGAGGAATCAGGCCCAGTTGACACGCCTTGGCCGGCAGTTCGAGGTTGAAGTGAAGTTACGGGAGTATGGACAATCAGCCATTCAACCCTGCACTTTCGTTTTCAGCCCTCAATGCGTCAAACGTGGACCTCGCACAGGATATCACTACGCGGTTAATTCGATTAATAAAATTTGGGCCCCGATAATCAGGCGCGCCGGTATTCGGTACCGCAACGCGTATCAGTCACGACATACGTATGCGTGCTGGTCATTGTCAGCTGGTGCGAACCCAAACTTTATAGCAACTCAGATGGGGCATACAGATGCTCAGATGGTTTACAAGGTGTATGGAAAGTGGATGTCAGAGAAGAGTGCCGAACAGGTTTCTCTGCTCAACCAGGCGCTTTCAAACTTTGCCCCATCACTGCCCCAAAGCATGAAAGTAGCGCAGTAGATAACATTAAATTCAAGTGGTTAGCAGCACTATTGCTACATTTGTATAACACGGGGCACAAAATGCCCTCGACCATAAAGAGCGCTTATGTTGTGATCGGGGTTCAATAAATCACTAAACAAGGTATACTCCGGAGTTGTTTATTGTACTAAACGCTCCTGTGAGAGGATGCTACTGCGCACCTATGACTCGATTCGCTTCTCCTGTTCTGCATACGTTGCTGGATACCGACGCGTATAAACTGCACATGCAGCAAGCCGTTTTCCACCATTACTATGATGTTGATGTTGCGGCGGAATTCCGCTGCCGTGGCGACGACTTGCTCGGTATCTACGCAGATTCCATTCGTGAACAGGTCGATGCTATGCAGCATCTGACGTTGCAGGACGACGAATACCAGTGGCTTTCCGGCCTGCCTTTCTTTAAAGCAGACTATCTGAACTGGCTGCGCGACTTCCGTTATAAGCCAGAGCAGGTCACCGTCACGAATGATAACGGCAAGCTGGATATTCGCCTTGAAGGCCCATGGCGTGAAGTGATCATGTGGGAAGTTCCGCTGCTGGCCGTGATCAGCGAGCTGGCTCACCGCTACCGTTCGCCGGAAACCGGGGTAACTCAGGCACTGGCCGCGCTGGAAAACAAACTCGCGGGGTTTGCCACCCTGACGGATGGGCTGGATATGTCCCGCTTCCGTCTGATGGACTTTGGCACGCGTCGCCGTTTCTCCCGCGACGTTCAGCAGGCCATTGTTCAGCGTCTGCAGCAAGAGTCGTGGTTCGTGGGCACCAGTAATTACGATCTGGCACGTCGTCTGAACCTGACACCAATGGGTACCCAGGCACACGAATGGTTCCAGGCGCATCAGCAGATCAGCCCTGATCTGGCCAACAGCCAACGCGCCGCACTGGCCGCGTGGCTTGACGAGTATCCGAATCAACTCGGCATCGCCCTGACCGACTGCATCACGATGGATGCGTTCCTGCGTGATTTCGGCCCTGAGTTCGCTGAGCATTACCAGGGGTTACGTCATGACTCCGGGGATCCGGTTGAATGGGGTGAGAAGGCGATCGCGCATTACGAAAAACTCGGCATCGACCCGATGAGCAAGGTGCTGGTCTTCTCCGACAACCTCGATCTCGCGAAAGCGGTTGAACTCTATCGCCATTTCAGTACCCGAGTGAACCTGAGCTTCGGGATTGGCACCCGTTTAACCTGCGACATCCCTCAGGTAAAACCGCTGAATATCGTGATAAAACTGGTGGAATGTAACGGCAAGCCGGTAGCCAAGCTCTCCGATAGCCCGGGTAAAACCATCTGTCATGATAAAGCGTTTGTCCGCGCGTTACGCAAAGCTTTCGATCTCCCTCAGGTCAAAAAAGCCAGTTAAGCGCTTAAGGGAGCCAAATGGCTCCCTACTTCTTATTTATTTCTTAATTCTTCTCTTTTGACTGCGAAATTTACTTGTCTGATAGCGGATGGCAGGTAACATAGATATCCCCCCATTTGGGTGGACAAGTGTTTATTTTTTCCGACTATTAACAGAGAGAATATTATGAGCGTTGTGCCTGTAGCCGACGTACTCCAGGGCCGTGTCGCCGAAGACCTAGAAGTCACCGTGCGCGGATGGGTGCGTACCCGCCGAGATTCTAAAGCTGGCATCTCCTTCCTTGCCGTCTATGACGGTTCCTGCTTTGATCCTGTACAGGCCGTCATTAATAATTCTCTGCCCAATTACAATGATGACGTTCTGCACCTGACAACCGGTTGTTCCGTAATTGTTACCGGCGTGGTTGTCGCATCACCGGGTCAGGGTCAGAGTTTCGAAATTCAGGCCACTGCCGTTGAAGTGACCGGCTGGGTTGAAGATCCTGATACCTACCCGATGGCCGCAAAACGTCACAGCATCGAATATCTGCGTGAAGTGGCTCACCTGCGTCCACGCACCAACCTGATTGGTGCGGTGGCCCGTGTCCGCCACACGCTGGCGCAGGCACTGCATCGCTTCTTCGATGAGCAGGGTTATTTCTGGGTATCTACCCCGCTGATCACCGCCTCTGATACCGAAGGCGCTGGCGAGATGTTCCGCGTTTCTACGCTGGATCTGGAAAACCTGCCGCGCACGCCAGAAGGTAAAGTGGACTTTGACAAAGACTTCTTTGGTAAAGAAGCCTTCCTGACGGTATCCGGCCAGCTCAACGGCGAAACCTACGCCTGTGCGCTGTCTAAAATCTATACCTTCGGCCCAACCTTCCGTGCGGAAAACTCCAACACCAGCCGTCACCTGGCAGAATTCTGGATGCTGGAGCCTGAAGTGGCTTTCGCAGATCTGAACGATGTCGCTGGCCTGGCGGAAGCCATGCTCAAGTACGTCTTCAAAGCGGTACTGGAAGAACGTGCTGATGACATGAAATTCTTCGCTGAGCGTGTCGATAACGAAGCGATTGCACGTCTGGAGCGCTTTGTTTCCTCCGACTTTGCCCAGGTGGATTACACCGATGCGGTCGCTATTCTCGAGAAATGCGGTGAGAAGTTTGAGAACCCGGTTTATTGGGGCGTGGATCTCTCTTCCGAGCATGAGCGTTACCTGGCTGAGAAGCACTTCAAAGCACCGGTTGTTGTGAAAAACTACCCGAAAGACATTAAGGCGTTCTATATGCGCCTTAACGAAGACGGTAAAACCGTTGCCGCAATGGACGTACTGGCGCCGGGCATTGGTGAAATTATCGGTGGTTCCCAGCGTGAAGAGCGTCTGGATGTGCTGGATGCGCGCATGCAAGAGATGGGGCTCAATCCGGCGGATTACAGCTGGTATCGCGATCTGCGCCGTTACGGTACTGTGCCACACTCAGGCTTTGGTCTGGGCTTCGAACGTCTGATCGCCTACGTCACAGGTGTTCAGAACGTACGTGACGTTATTCCGTTCCCACGTACGCCGCGTAATGCCAGCTTCTAAGTAACCAAAATCATAATGGCCAGCATTTGCTGGCCATTATTTTATTCTGCTCTGTCAATTTTCGTCAGCGTAAAGTAAGCACCTTTCAACTTTGACCCCGTCACAACCACTAGTTGTTACGTTTTGTTTCCACGAAATATCTACGAACAAAAAATAAACCCTATTCTTATTGCGATTATTTAATCCTCAAGCAATAGCACAAATTTCAACCAAAATCACAGCCATCCAGAAGTCCTTTTTGGGTCATAAGAAAAAATGAGTCGTTGAAGGTGCGCGTATACGAATTGCCTTTATCTAAATTAATTATAAGGAATTCATATATATAGGAATCTGCCTGCCGTTTAATTCGCCAGGTCTTTCTGAAATTTGAGGTGGTTCACAAAGTTCCGAAAAATACACATTTAGTTACATATAATTTCTTTTTGTTACTCAATCTTGAAAACTGTAGCACTTTCAGGCTAGCGAAACGCTTCTATGAATGGAAAGATGCCTGACAGATACATAAAGACACCAAACTCTCATCAATAGTTCCGGAAATATTTATTGACGGAATTTATTGGCGGCAGTGGCGAGTGTCATAAAAAAACCAATGAGGGTAATAAATAATGATGAAGCGCAATATTCTGGCAGTGGTAGTCCCTGCCCTGCTGGTAGCCGGTGCAGCTAACGCTGCAGAAATCTATAACAAAGACGGCAACAAACTGGATCTGTACGGGAAAGCAGTTGGCCTGCATTACTTCTCTGATAATGACGGCAACGATGGCGACAAAACTTATGCTCGTCTGGGCTTCAAAGGCGAAACCAAAATCAACGACCAGCTGACCGGCTATGGGCAGTGGGAATATAACTTCCAGGGTAACAACTCTGAAGGCGCTGATGCTCAGTCAGGTAACAAAACCCGTCTGGCATTCGCAGGCCTGAAATTTGGTGACGCAGGTTCCTTCGACTACGGTCGTAACTATGGCCTGGTTTATGATGCAATCGGTATCACCGATATGCTGCCTGAGTTCGGTGGTGACACCGGCGTGAGCGATAACTTCTTCTCTGGTCGTACCGGTGGTCTGGCGACTTACCGTAACAGCGGCTTCTTCGGCCTGGTTGATGGTCTGAACTTTGGCGTTCAGTACCTGGGCAAAAATGAGCGTACCGATGCGTTGCGTTCCAACGGTGACGGCTGGGCAACCTCTCTGAGCTATGATTTCGATGGCTTCGGTATCGTCGGTGCTTACGGCGCGGCTGACCGCACCAATGCCCAGCAGAATCTGCAATGGGGTAAAGGCGATAAAGCTGAGCAGTGGGCAACCGGTCTGAAATATGACGCGAATAACATCTACCTGGCAGCACTGTACGGTGAGATGCGTAACGCGGCTCGTCTGGACAATGGTTTCGCTAACAAAACTCAGGACTTCTCTGTTGTAGCTCAGTATCAGTTCGACTTCGGTCTGCGTCCATCCATCGCTTACTACAAATCTAAAGCGAAAGACGTAGAAGGCATCGGTGACGAAGACTACATCAACTACATCGACATCGGCGCGACTTACTACTTCAACAAAAACATGTCCACCTATGTTGACTACCAGATCAACCAGCTGAAAGACGACAACAAGCTGGGCATCAACAACGATGATACCGTTGCTGTAGGTCTGGTTTACCAGTTCTAATCAGTACACCACTTTGTTATATGCTTAATGAACAGGGCTTCGGCCCTGTTTTTTTATGCCTGACAGAAAATAATGGCGACTTTTGAAAAGCCGCACGCTTTTCGTCGCAAACGGTTGGCATTTTGTAAATCTACCGTTAACCTGATAGCGGATTTCACTTCTGTAATCACAATGGAACTTCGTCATGTTTGAGAACATTACCGCCGCTCCTGCCGACCCTATTCTGGGCCTGGCCGATCTGTTTCGTGCCGACGACCGCCCTGGCAAAATCAACCTGGGTATTGGTGTATATAAAGATGAAACCGGCAAAACCCCGGTACTGACCAGCGTAAAAAAAGCTGAGCAGTATCTGCTGGAAAATGAAACCACCAAGAACTACCTCGGTATTGATGGTATCCCTGAGTTTGGTCGTTGCACGCAGGAGCTGCTGTTCGGTAAAGGTAGTACAATTGTGAGCGACAAACGCGCGCGCACAGCACAAACGCCTGGCGGTACCGGCGCACTGCGCGTGGCGGCGGATTTCCTTGCAAAAAATACCGCTGTTAAGCGCGTATGGGTAAGCAACCCAAGCTGGCCGAACCATAAGAGCGTCTTTAACTCTGCGGGTCTGGAAGTGCGCGAATATGCCTACTACGACGCCGCAAATCACGCTCTGGACTTCGACGGTCTACTGGCGAGCCTGAGTGAAGCCCAGGCGGGCGATGTGGTACTGTTCCACGGCTGCTGCCACAACCCAACCGGCATTGATCCGACGCTTGAACAGTGGGAACAACTGGCGAAACTGTCTGTTGAAAAAGGCTGGCTGCCGCTGTTTGACTTCGCTTACCAGGGCTTCGCCCGTGGTCTGGAAGAAGACGCTGAAGGTCTGCGCGCTTTCGCAGCCGTCCATCAGGAGCTGATTGTTGCTAGCTCCTACTCCAAGAACTTTGGCCTGTACAATGAGCGTGTTGGTGCCTGCACGCTGGTCGCAGCAAACGAAGAGACTGCCGATCGTGCGTTCAGCCAGATGAAATCAGTTATCCGCGCTAACTACTCTAACCCACCAGCACACGGTGCCTCTGTCGTTGCCACCATCCTGAGCAACGATGCGCTCCGCGCGATTTGGGAGCAAGAGCTCAACGATATGCGTCAGCGTATTCAGCGCATGCGCCTGCTGTTTGTGAACACCCTGGCAGAGAAAGGTGCAGACCGTGATTTCAGCTTTATTACTAAGCAGAACGGTATGTTCTCTTTCAGTGGCCTGACCAAAGAACAGGTTCTGCGTCTGCGTGAAGAGTTTGGCGTGTACGCCGTGGCCTCTGGCCGCGTGAACGTTGCAGGTATGACCCCTGACAACATGGCGCCACTGTGCGAAGCGATTGTCGCCGTACTGTAATGTAATTAGCGCCCACAAAAAAGCCTGCACTATGCAGGCTTTTTTTATTATCCGGATTTACCAGACAGGCATTTCATCCTGAAGGAAGGGGTTATGCACCCGCTCGTAGCCCAGCGTCGACATCGGGCCGTGTCCAGGGATAAACGTCACGTCATCACCCAGTGGCAATAACTTCTGTTTAATCGACTGGATCAGCTGTCCGTGGTCGCCACGCGGGAAATCGCTGCGTCCTACGCCACCTTTGAAGATCACATCGCCGGAAATCAGCAGACGGGACTGGTCATCAAAGAAGACAATATGGCCTGGCGTATGCCCAGGACAATGCAACACCTGTAAAGTCACATTCCCTACGTTCACACGCTCTCCTTCGTTTAACCAGCGATCGGGCGTCAATGGCTGACACTCATCGAGGCCAAACATGCGGCTTTGGGCTGGCAAACCCTGCAGCCAGAACTCATCTTCTTTTTCCGGACCGATCACCGGCACTCCATAGTGCTGTGCCAGCTCCGCCGCTGCGCCGACATGGTCAAGGTGACCATGCGTCAGTAAAATCTGCATCAGCGTCACACCGCTTTCTGCAACTTCCTGTTTGATCTTCTCAGCGTCACCGCCGGGATCGACAAGCGCGGCCAGTTTGGTTTGCTCACACCAGATCAATGAACAATTCTGGGAGAACGCCGTAACCGGAATAATACGATAGTTCATACTGCTCCTGTGTTTCGTTATTACCAGTGCCGAACTGGACCGGTATCAATATGCACAAAGTTACTACTTGGGTAATATCCTACACCACCTGCGCGCATAGATAACGCAGCTTTGCGAATATTGGCTAACGAAACGCCTTCAATATGGAAATCCATTGCCTGTCCCCTGGTGTGATAGCTTTTTTTCGCTACCCCACGGCTGCGGGCGCGCAATTCATTATTGGTATCAATGGAACGATAACCCGAAATGAGTTGCACCGGCTTGCTGGTACCCAGCAGGCCCTGAAGGCGGAACAACTGGTCAAATAATCCTGGGTCGATGGCTTTTACTTTATTCGCGCGGAAATCACGGAAAAAATGGTTAAGTCTTGCTAATTCATCCTGAATATAGCCTCTGCCATCGAAGAATTCCGCTTTTAGCGACTCACCAGTATGCAGATTGTTGAGCGTTAAAATACGCGGACGAGGTGTCGAGAGGGTGGCAAATGCTGGCGTCGGCAGGATGGCCGCTGCGCCGAGCGCAACGCCACCTAACGCCAGCAGTTTGCGGCGATTAGCGTCAAATTTGTCCATGATAATCAGGTCTACAGGTCAAAGAAATCGTAATATGCTTAGCGCACGAAGGGCACCTTAACTGGCAAAGCCGACGACGTCAAGGCACCCAACCCCAGCAAACACGCGGCTTCCAGCCATATCGCCACGTATTTGCCCTAACTTACGACAACCTATTTTCCCGAACTGCTTCATTTACCTGATTAATTGTTCAGCTTTTGGCAAAATTTGTGCGCCGGATCGCGCCGTGAGATCATAATTGTAAATATCTGTACGATACTGGGTACGTCCATCTTCACCAACAAACGCCGTCAGATAGTAAAGATTGACCGGTATATTGTGTCGAATGTTAACGTAACGGGTGTCCCCCTGCTTGAGGGCATCGGAAATCCGCGTGTCGTTCCAGCCCGCATCCTGCAACAGCATATTCGCCAGTTCCGATGCCTTATTCACACGAACGCAGCCTGAGCTGAGCGCGCGGGCATCTTTCTGGAACAGGTTATGGTTCGGCGTATCATGCAGATAGATAGCGTCCGAACTTGGCATGTTGAATTTATAGCGCCCCAGCGAGTTATGCGCACCCGGTGCCTGCTGGAAACGGAATGGCAGGTTCGACGGTGTAATTGTTGACCAGTCAACCATCCACGGATCGATCGTCTCTTTGCTGTTCCAGCCGCGGATCACCGTATAGTTATGACGCTCCAGATAGCCAGGATCGTTCCAGACCTTAGGCAGAATATCCTTGCGCGCCAGCGTCGGTGGCACGTTCCACGGCGGGTTTACCACCACGTTATTCAGGGCACTGCTCATCATCGGCGTTTTACGGTCAGGACGTCCGACAATCACACGCGACGCCAGCACTTCGCTACCGTTCTGATAATAAACCAGCGAATACGCTGGAATATTCACCATAATCCCGGTCGACAGTGTTCCCGGCAGCAGACGTAAACGCTGGATATTCAGCGCCAGCACCCCAGCACGCTGGGCAGGCGAGACGTTCAGCCAGTCGCGGGTGGATGGACCGATCACCCCGTCTGCGCCCAGCCCCTGCGCGGCCTGGAACTGCTTAACCGCCGCGACCAGTTCGCGATCGTAGGCGGCGGGTTTGTTGCTCTGTGCAACAGCCTTTTTCTCTTTTACCGGGGCCGACGGGCTGACGACCGCGCTTTGCGTATCGTCGCCGGGCAGCGCAATCTTAGGACCGCTTTCGAGAATGCCGGAGCGTTTCATAATTTCGCGGATCGCCGGGACATCGCTGCTCCACTGTCCCGGACGAAGCGTGGTTGTGCCACGCACCTGAGGCCACGGGCGGGAATCGGCAACCAGCTCAAGCAGCGACTGATGCATGGTGGCATACTGCGGATGGGCAGGCGCCAGGCTTGCGATAAAGCGCGGCAGGTCACCGTTGTCCAGCGCCAGTTGCCACTGGTTAATGACCGACAGCGCCGGCGTCGCCAGCTTGTACGGTTTTTGACTGTATAACCAGCGGTTGCCATTGACCGGAATGCCCGCCACGAACTGGAGGTAGCCCATCATGGCATCAGACAGCACCACGTCACGCGCCTGACCGGTAACGGCCGGATCGGTCAGAAGCTCAACCCAGGTGGTGAATTGCGGCTGAAAACCTGCAATGGCGACTTCCGCCAGCTGCTGCTGAAAAGCGCGCACGGCGTCCCGGTTTTCCCACATCGGCTTCATATCACGCGCGGCATAAAGCAGCGTAAGCTGGTTAATGTAGGCAGGCGTGTATCCTGCTGGAAGCCCGGTTAGAAGCTGCTGGCGGAGCGCGCCGGTGTCGATACCTTCGGGTAGCGGTCTGATACCCGCTAAAATGGCCGTCGCCGGAGATTGATCCAGCGGTTGTGACAGCGACGTCGGCTGCGCACCCATCGTCGCGGAACTGTCTGACGGTACAACTTCAGGCTCATCGGCCTGAGCGCTTAACAGTGGAGCAAACATCACCGCCAGACAAAAACTCAACGCTGACAGCTGATGACCACGATTTTTCTTTAGCAACATCCCTTGCCCCCTGTTTTCTCACGACATGCCCATCACACTGGGGCTTTTATTCATTATAGGAAGGCACAAACGCAGTTGCCTTACCTTATGTAAAGAAGTTTAAAGATAACGCAGCCGTAAGCATAAGTTAAGCGTAAAAAAAAGCGGCGCTAATGCGCCGCACTTTGTAACAACACGCTTCAGGAGGCGTCTGCTGTGCCCGGTAAGGACTCCGGCGGCTGCGGAGCAAAGCCACGCAGGCCTACAACATGAACGTGCTCGCTGTTCTGGAACACTTTACGCACCAGTTTATAGGTTGTGCCTTTTTCCGGACTAATATTTTCTGGTGCCGCAATAATGAGCTGCATATCCAGACGTTCGCAGAGCTCAAACAGCGTGGCGATAGAGCGGGCATCCAGACGCGCTGCCTCATCAAGGAACAGCAGACGGCATGGGGAAATATCTTTGCCGCGCAGACGACGCGCTTCATCTTCCCAGCTCTGCACCACCATCACCAGAATCGACATCCCGGTACCGATAGCTTCACCGGTCGACAGCGCCCCGGATTCCGCACGCAGCCAGCCATCTGAACCACGGTTAACCTCAACTTCCATCTCCAGGTAGTTACGGTAATCCAGCAGCTCTTCACCGATGGTTTGCGGCGTACGTTGCCCCATATCAATCTGCGGATTCAGACGCTGATACAGCTTCGCCAGCGCTTCGGAGAAGGTCAGACGGTTGCTGTTAAACAGATCCTGATGCTGTTCATGCTGCTCAGAGAGCACATCCAGCAGCGTAGAGTGCGCTTCACGGACGTTTACATTCAGACGTACGCTGTTCACCTGACCAAACGATACGCTCTGCAGACCCTGGTTCAGCTGGCGAATACGGTTCTGCTCGCGCTGAATGGTCTTGCGGATGATGTTCGCCACGCTACGGGAGCTGATAGCCAGCTTCTGTTCACGGGAGGTCAGCTCTTCCGTCAGGCGCCCCAGTTCAATTTCCATTTGTTCAATGGCTTCGACCGGATCGTCGGTACGGATGATGTCCTGACGAATACGCTCACGCAGATGCTGGTATACCGCCACGAAGAACTGAATTTTACGCTCAGGACGCTTCGGATCTTCAGACATACGCAGCACATCGCGCAGATGTTCGTTATCTGCCACCGCCAGACGCAGCGCACCCAACGCCTTATCCGACATCGATCGCAGTTCATCCGCAGAGAGGTACGCCAGTTCACGACGATGCAGACGGCGTTCAACATTATTATCTTTCACCATGCGCATCACCGCGCACCAGCCTGCCTTCGCAGATACCACCTGCTCGCGCATTTCGTGATAGTCGCGCTCCAGCTTGCGCAGGCGGCGGGTCAGGTTATCCATCTCCGCTTCACAGAAGGTCAGCGCTTTTTCCAGCTGATTACGACGCGCACGGTTATTGCTCAGCTGGGCATGCAGCTCATCACGACGAACACGCGCCCGCTCTTCTGCCCCGCTGTCGGCACGGACGCCGATGTCCTGCAGCTCTTTTTGCAGATCGTTTAACAGCTCTTTCTTGGTATCAAAGGAGCTTTTTAGCGAGGCCAGAACCTGGTTGTACTGGTTCAACTGGGCCGCGTGGCTACGCATCGCTTCACGGGCACGCGTACGTTCCGCTTCAGCCTGCTCAAGGCGCTGGCGTAATTTCTCGTTCAGATCGCTGTTACCGCTCAGCATTTCCGCCGAGTCAGAGTAGCCGAAGTGAGCGCGACGCTGCACCACTTCCGTCAGGGCAAACGCCTGCTGGCGTGCTTCACGCTGCACCTGCTGGGACCAGGCATAATCTTCTTTTAGCTGCTCAAACTGCTCTGGATCGCTCTGAAGCACCGAAACGACCGGCTCCAGCTTCGCCAGCTGATTACCGTGTTGCTGCACGAAGCGCGCAGCCTCCTGCGCTTCATCCAGACGTTCCTGGATTTCATCCACACGGTCAGCGAGCGTATCATCCGCCAGCAGATTCAGACGCGGCAGAATGCGGTTCAGGGCAGCAACGCCCTCTTTCGCCTGTTCAAACTGAACGCGGCTCTGCTGGTTGTCATTTTCATGGCTGGCAATTGCGCGCTCAAGCTCGCCACGGCGGGTGTTGAGCTTGCGAATTTCCGCTTCCGGGTCAGCCTCAAAGGCCACTCCCAGATGGCTACCGATAAAGCGGCTAAATGCCTGATGCAGGCGCTGGGTTTTCTGCACGTCAAACGACAGCGTCGCAAAACGTTCAGACAGCGTTTCACGCTCAGCGTGCAGGCTCTCAATACGGCTTTCACGCGCGGCGCGGCCAAACAGAGGAAGTTCCGGGAAGCGCGAGTAACGCCACTGACGGTCAGCGATTTTCACCACTACCGCTTTTTCCAGCTCGTCAACGCTGAACACGCTGTCATCGAACGATTGCGGATCCCCTTCGATCAGATAGAGATCTTCCGGGCAATCTTCCAGCCCTTCGAGCTGTTCGGCAATCTGAGACAGATCCGGCACCACAATCGCGTTACGCGACGGGCCATACAGCGCGGAGAAATACGGCGCATCGTCCAGACCCACGTCATCATAAATTTCTGACAGCAGTACGCCACCGAAACGCTCCGCCAGCGTATTCAGGCGGGCATCTTCCGCACCGCCCGGCTGGCTTAAGCGTTCAATCTCTTCGTCAACCTCGCGCTTGCGCGCGCCAACTTCATCACGCTCAACAATCGCCTCGCGCTCGCGCTCCAGCAGCTGTTGCAGATATTCGGTCACTTCCTGGCTGGATTCGAACGTTTCACCGCACTGTTCGCTGAGCTGGTTCAGGCTGCTTTGCGCCGCCAGCCAGACGGGTGCGCGTTGCAACAGCGTCTGCGAGCGGGACTGAAGCTGCTCCAGCTCCTGACGCAGCGTCATCCGCTGTTCGCTGGCGCTGGATACTGTATCGGAAAGGGCGGCGATACGGGCTTCAAGCTCCTGGTGCAGAGCCTCAAGATCGTCAATATCATAATGTTTACCCTGACGCTTACAGAACTCGGCCAGCAGACGCTCGGCCTCCTGCTGCTCGCGCAGACGCTGCTCCAGCTCGTTCAGACGCATACGCAGCGGTTGCACCTGCTCAGCCAGATGACGCTGGTTGACGCCGTCGCGCAGCAACTCGCGGGCTACGTCCCACGCTTCGTTTCGCGCCAGCGGGCCGTTAATCGCCACCACCAGCTGATAAGCTTGTTCAAACTGGCTGTGCGCGGTCTGCGCGACGCTCATTTTCTGTTCCAGAGAGAGCAGTTTTTCCGTGGCTTCCTGCTCTTTCGCCTGGAAGGTGTCCAGCCATTCATCGGCGCTGTCCGGCGTCAGGTCAGGCAGATGGCATAGCTCTTTCGCACGCTGCAATGCCTGCAGGGCCTGGTTGTACTGAATCGCTCGCGTCTGCTGCACGTCCAGCGCCTGCTGGTAATCGGCGAGCTGGCTTTTCAGTTCATCCACTTCCAGTTCGGCGGCTTCGGCACGCGCTTCGTTCTCTTCCTGCATGTCGGCAGCTTCGGCCACCACTTCGTTTTGCTCTTCGAGACGAATTTGCAGTTCATCGAGATCGGCTTCGTAGCGCTCGATTTTTTCCTGCTGACGCAGCGCGGTCTGAACCAGGTTCAGATGATCGCTGGCGGCCTGATAATCGGCTTCCAGATCGCCCTCAGCCCCGTTGTGTTCGCCCAGTTCACGGGCCATTTCAACGTGCTTATACTGCTCGGCCACCAGCTGTTTACGGGAGGTGAACAGCTCGCGGCGGTACTCTAATGCCTGATCGAGATGCACGCGGCGCTCGTTGGCGTGACGCATATAATCCGCCGCCACATAGTTGGTGGCTTCACTGATCAGGTGTTTAAACAGATCGCGGTCAGACTGGGTAACGCGAATCGCTTCCAGCGTCATGCGGTTTTCACGCAGCGCGGCTTCCATGTCCTGGAAGGCCTTACGCACTCCGCTGTTTTCCGGCAACAGGTAGTCGCGCAGGGAGCGGGTAATGGCGCTGGAGATCCCACCGTACAGGGAGGCTTCAATCAGACGGTAATATTTGCTGCGGTCGGATGCGGTACGCAGACGACGCGCCACCACCCCCAGATCGAACATCAGGGAGTGGTAATCGGTAATTGAGTTGAACTGCTTGAACTGCACGCCTTCGATAGCTTCGAGCTTGTCTTTCAGCTCCTGCAGCGTCAGTACGCGCGCCTGGCGCTCATTGAGCGTTTCCGTCAGCAGCGCCGTTGGCTGCATTGAGGTTGGCAGCCCCTGAATCGCGAACGGTTTGATATCCACTTTTCGATCGCGACCGGCGACCTGCTGCAGACGCACGCCCACCACCACTCGCTGGTGACGGGAGTTGATCACATCCAGCACCGAATAACAGACGCCAGCTTTGAGCTTACCGTGCAGGCCTTTATCGCGGGAGCCGCTTGTCGCGCCCGCTTCGGTGGTGTTACGGAAGTGCAGCAGCGTCAAATCAGGGATCAGCGCCGTCACAAAGGCCGCCATGGTGGTGGATTTACCCGCACCGTTACCGCCGGAGAGCGTTGTCACCAGCTCATCGAGATCAAAGGTTCGGGCAAAAAAGCCGTTCCAGTTAATCAGCGTTAGTGAGCGAAATTTACCGCGTTCAATCATTACTCTTCCTCCCCGCTATCCGGCTGATTGTCTTCAGGCTCGTCATTGAGCTGCAAATGGTTTTCCACCGGCATCGCCTCACCGTCGCGGATCATGCGAAGCTGCGCTTCACGCGCGTCGTCGCCCGCACGCACGTCGGCACCGAAGCGGAAAACAGATTCCGTAATGCGGAATTTGCTGCTGTCGTGGCCCATAAACCAGACCATCCCCAGACGACGCAGACGGTTCAGAGAAGAGCGAACTTTTTCCTGCAATTTCTGACGATCGAGATCCGACCCTGTTGAACGGTTGTTCACAAGCTTCAGTAGCTTGCTTTCGTCTGCCAGCGTCAACAGCTCATCGTAAAGCTCCTGCTGGGTGAAGATCCCTTCATTTGCCAGACGTTCCGGGCTGAGGTAGAGGTAGCACAGAATTTTGCCGACCATCATATCCAGCTCGGAAAGCACGGAGCGCGGAATAAGCGTGGTGGAACGCGGACGCAGGTAGAAGAAACCTTCCGGCGCGCGGATAAGCTCAACGTTATAGCGTGCGTAAAACTCTTCCAGATACTCCTGGAAGTCCATCAAAAAGGCGTGATTATCCAGCTCGTCGAGGCCAATATGACGACCGGCACGCAGCTGGCTGTCCAGCGCCGGAAATAACGGATTCGCCAGCGCCTGTGCCAGCTTTAATGGCATCACTTGTTCAATATTTGTCAATGACATGCGCCTGTACCTTGGCTCCGTAATCGTTAATCGGCTGCCACTTCGGCGGCAGTCCGGTGAAATCTGCTTGCGCGATACCCAGGCGAACCGCCTGGTCTACCACAATGCGGGCAACGTCGAAGTGGCGCGCGCGAGGATATTGCGCCAGATAGTCGCGCACCACGAGACCAAGATCCAGCGGTACCTGTCTGGTTTTGTAGACAGCGAGCTGTTCTTCGATCATGGCCGCAAGTTGCTCACGAATTTCGTTGAATTCTTCGTACTCCAGATCCGGTGGCAGCTCACCGGTTACCTCTTCATCACGCAGCGCCATCTCTTCGTCACGCATATCGAGCAGACGATCGGCATTGGCATAGGTTAGCGCCCACGGCGCATCGAAGTAGGTTTGAACAGACTGACGCAGACGCTGAGCAAAGACGCGGTTTTTATCCATATCGATAGCGGTACGGATAAATTTATGTACATGACGATCGTAACCGATCCACAGGTCAATCGATTGCTGGCCCCAGCTAATGATGCGATCGAGCTTGCTCTGCAAATCAAAGACCAGACGGTCGATAAAATGCAGATCGTCATGTGCCATGGTCGCATCTTGAATGCGCAGCAGGTTGGCCTGGAGCTTATCGCCTGCGGCTTCCAGCGTATCCTGCAGTTCACGCAGCGTGCCGGAAGTTTCCGACAGCAGCAGTTCACAGCTGGAGATGGCCGCACGCCAGTCTTTATTCAGCAGCTGCGCGATATCATCTTTCACCTGCTGCTGCTGTTCGTCCATCAGACGTTGGGTCAGATCGATACTGTCAAAAATCTCCGCTACCGAATATTTCAGCGGCGCGTAGACGTTGCGGTGCCAGTGGAATTCATCACCGTTTTCATCCGCGGCATCGGCTGCACGCTTGAGTTCACCCGCCACAATCGAGAGCTGCATGGAAAGACGCAGCGTGGAAAACTCACGCTGGCGGATGTAGTAATCGGTAATGCCGATGCCCAGTGGCGTCAGTCGATAAATGGCGTTACCTTCCGCCTGCTCGCTGGTAAAGCGGTTCAGCAGACGTTGACGCACCATATCGTTGATTGCGTTGTTGGCACGCACGCTAATGGTTTCGCTGGTTTGCTCAAACGCATCACTCACATGGCGGAACGCATCCACCAGTTCACCCTCGCTCATTTCGCCATCGAGCCGTTCGCCGTTCAACGTGGCAACCGCCAGCAGGAAAGAGAGTCTGTCTACCGGCAGCGAGATGGAGAAATCATTTTTCCTGGCCCAGGCAACCAGTTCGGGGACTGTCTGGGAAAATTCACTCATAGGTTATCCTTGCATCTGCGGCTTGTGCGCGGTGACGTGAATATAGCGGCCAAGACTGATAAACGGTTCCTGACGGCAATACCGCGTTTCTAATTCTGTTAAGGTGTCAAAACAGTCACGCTGTTTGTGTTTTTCACGCAGATAATCATGAAACACCCTGACGCCCGTCTTCCCGGTTATCTGCCAGCCAATCTCTTCCAGCCAGCCGTAAACCTGCTGGGGATCGCGCGGATAGTCCGGGGAAAGCGTGCGCTTTTTCTTTTTCGGCATTCCGACCTGAACATAGTCGAAGTTGCCCGCAACCATGTTGTGCATCAGGAAGCCGTTAGCATTGTAGAACATCAGCGACAGCGTACCGCCCGGGCGTAGCATCGACCACAGGGTTTGTAACACGCTTAACGGATCGGCTACCCATTCCAGCACCGCATGAAACAATATCAGATCAACCTGGGTTTCCAAATGCTGTGCGATGTCCTGAGCGGCGCATTGTACAAAATGCATGTTGTCGCTCACACCTTTCTCCTCTGCTGCACGCGTGGCACGCGCAACCATCTCAGCAGAAAGATCGCAAAGTGTGACGTGATGACCGCGCTCAGCCATTTTTATGGCCGTCTGCCCTTCACCGCCTCCGGCGTCAAGCACGCGCAACGTTTGACCGCCATACGTGGCCAGAATGGTGTCCAGATCCTGCCAGAGGATCGTCTGACGTAACTGCCCTTTTGTGGTGCCGTATATGTTGCGCGAAAACTTTTCCGCGATGTCATCAAAATTGCGATCCCGCATTGGGAGAGTTCCACTCGCTAACTGCAAAACCGCTATTTTGTCACACCCGCGCGGAGAATGAACCTCTCTGGTGTAATATCACGGGTATTCGCCTGCTATATGGTTAAAAAAGGAACCAAAAAGGATGCTTTTTACCCTGAAGAAATACATTGGAGGCATGATGCTTCCCCTTCCGCTACTGCTGCTCATCATCGCGCTGGGGCTGGGGCTGGTGTGGTTTAGTCGCTTTCAGAAAAGTGGCAAAACGCTGATCACCTTCGGCTGGCTGGTACTGCTGCTGCTGAGCCTGCAACCCGTCGCAGACAAACTGTTACGTCCCATCGAAAACACCTACCCAACCTGGCAGGGAAACCAGAAGGTCGAGTACATCGTGGTGCTGGGCGGTGGGTATACCTGGGATCCAAACTGGGCCCCCAGCTCTAACCTGATCAATAACAGCCTGCCGCGCCTGAACGAAGGTATTCGCCTGTGGCTGGCTAATCCGGGATCGAAAATGATCTTCACTGGCGCGCCAGCCAAAACCAACCCGGTCAGCACGGCTGAAGCCGGCGCCAGGGTGGCGGAATCCCTCGGTGTGCCGCGCTCCGCTATTATCACGCTGGACAGTCCGAAAGATACCGAAGAAGAAGCCGCGGCGGTGAAACAGGCTATTGGCGATGTTCCGTTCTTACTGGTTACATCTGCTTCGCATCTGCCAAGGGCAATGATTTTCTTCGAAAAACAAGGTCTGCACCCGCTTCCCGCGCCGGCGAACCAGATGGCCATCAACGCCCCGCTAAACCCATGGGAACGGGTGATCCCGTCCCCGATGTGGTTGATGCATAGCGATCGCGTCGGCTATGAGACGCTGGGACGCGTCTGGCAGTGGCTGAAAGGCTCCTCAGGCGAGCCAGGGCAGGAGTGATTTTGTCGCAAGGTCAAAGTTGGCGCGGTTGAAACGTCCGGTATTCACCAACTGCGCCACTTCATCCCACAATAAATAAAGCCAGCGCCGCCAGAGAAACGCCTCCGCAACGGGCGCGCGCTGCAGATAGTGCCACAGCAAGCCTTCAGCGGCCGCGCTATCGCTGAGCCTGAACAGGTCATACTCGCGCGGAGCCCAGAGCATGACCCCTGGCCCCAGCATCGCCAGAAGCTGATCGCTACGAGAATCTTTAAGCATGCTACGCAGGGTAAAATTACCGTGTATCAACACGCAGTTGTCGTTAAAGCCCTCAAACAGCGCCGGTAAACACTCCCGGGTGCGGAACAGGATACGTTTATCCTGCATGGTCAAGCCGGTGTTGTTGAACTGATTAAGCGTTCCCCACAGCACCTCCACCCGCTGGCGATACCACAGCGGCCAGAGATTTTCCTGAGTGCTGTCGACGGGTCCCACAAGGCCACGGCTATCCTGCCGGTGCCAGGCCAGCAGAGCCTCCACAATCTGGTCTTTCAGCTGTTCCCAGCGCTCCGGTGTACGCGCCGGGGCTTCAACGGATACTCCGCGTAAACGCTCAATCAGCAGAACATCCGGACCGGGGTGCTCTTCATGCGTCATCACCCCATAAACCGTCGGCATACGCACGGTTCCTTGCCGCGCGAGCATTGAAATTTTCCAGGCGAGCTGCCTGGCTACACCCGGCGAGGTAAAGCTTCGGGCCATCAGCGGCATTGGGTTTCCCTGACTGTCGTACAACGACCAGAGCGCGGTATCTGCCTTTTCACTTACACATTCCACCCGGCTTAACTTCTCGCCAAGCAGGTGACTCAGTTCGGCACGCAGCTGTTCCATATGAGATTACCCCCATTAAGACTACTGCTTTTATAATGAGCGCGCAGGACGCAGATGTCACCCTTCGGAGATCAATTATGGAAAAGATAAGAGAAAATAAACGGCGGAGTGCATCCCTCCCAAAAGAGGGATGCCGCAAGGATTAACGCAATTCAGCGCGAACGCGCTCAAGATCTTCTGGGGTGTCTACGCCTGTACCAGGCACCTCTTCGGCGACGGCAACGTGGATCTTTTCGCCGTACCAGAGCACACGAAGCTGTTCCAGCATTTCAATATGCTCCAGCGGACTCGGTGTCCAGGTTACATACCGGCGAATAAAGCCCGCGCGATAGCCGTAGATGCCAATATGGCGCAGGAAGGTATCGCCAATGGTCTCTTTGGACACCGCAAAGCGATCGCGATCCCACGGGATGGTGGCACGGGAGAAATAGAGCGCATAGCCCTCCGCATCCGTCACAACCTTCACCGCGTTCGGGTTGAACGCTTCTTCCGCGTGGTGGATAGGTACCGCGAGAGTTGCCATGCCAACCTGACGCTGCGCCAGGTTTTCCGCCACCTGACGAATAATCGCCGCCGGGATCATCGGCTCGTCGCCCTGCACGTTAACGATTACCGTATCGTCGCTGAATGCGCATTTCTCAACCACTTCAGCCAGTCGTTCAGTACCAGACTGGTGATCGGCGCGGGTAATGCATACTTCCCCGCCTGCGGCTTCAACCGCACGCGCAACATCAGGATGATCGGTGGCCACGATAATACGGTCAGCGCCGGACTCACGGGCGCGTTCAAGGACATGCACAATCATTGGCTTGCCGTTGATATCTACCAGCGGCTTACCCGGCAGGCGCGTTGAGGCGTAACGGGCAGGAATAATGACAACAAAGCTCATGGTTTGCTCTCTTCAGCCACCAGGGAGCGGGCTTCGTTTTCCAGCAGTACCGGAATCCCGTCACGCAGCGGGAAAGCCAGGCTGTCCGGTTTGCAAATCAGCTCTTGTTTGTCCTGGCTATAGTAGAGTTTGCCGTTGCACACCGGGCAGGCAATAATTTCAAGTAAACGGTGATCCATAGTTCCTCCGTATGGGTAATCGCTAAAGCTTATCACATTCCCTTTTCAGGGCGTGCCTGTTTCCCAGCCACTTCGACAGGATGTAAAGAGCCCGTCAGGCACCCGGCCCAGCGTCACTTCGCAGGCCTTCTGCCAGCAGGCGAAATCATTGATGGCGGATGTTAACCCTTTTTCCAGGGTCACGGTTATCCTGACGCCCTCTTCCAGATACAGCGCAATGACCTCTAGCGTGCCGGTTTTACGGTGCATTTTGGCATCCATGCGCCCTACCAGTTGTCCCTTGTGCAGCAGGGGCAAAACAAAGTAACCGTACTGGCGCTTTGGCGCGGGAGTGTAGCACTCCAGCCGGTAGCTGAAATCAAACAGCTGCTCGGCCCGTTTTCTGTCCCAGACCACCGGATCAAAAGGTGACAGCACCGCGCTATGGGTTGCCTGAAGTTTACCTGCTTCAGCTTGTGGCAGCAGCGCGAGTAAATCCGCATGCAGCCACATATCGCCCAACTTCTCTACAGAGACCGGGATAACCCGCTGTTCACGCTGCCAGTTATCCAGCAACGGTTTCAGCGCGGGCTGTCGGAGACGGTAATAATCGGCCAGCCATTGCGGACGGAAAATACCCAGACTGCGGGCGCTGTTTTCAAGCATGACGGCTTCGGCTGCCTCCTGTGTGAGCAGGTCGCGCTCGTCGTCCCAGTGAGGCATCACCCGCTGCGTCAGGTCGTACACCCGTTGAAAATTACGCCGCTCGACTACCATCACCTTGCCTGATGTAAACACCCCTTCGAGATGACGCTTGTGCGGCTTCCATTCCCACCAGCCGCTTGCCCCTTTTCGCGGATGTTCAAAATCCGCGGAACGTACTGGCCCCTTTTCCGCGATATGGGCAATGAGTTGCTCAATCTCAGCCGCATGCTCGTGCATCCACGCCTGCCGGTATTTCCAGCCCATTTTTTCCGGGGCGAGCATACGGTGGCGAACCAGGGCAAAATCGCTGCGGGGCAGGAAACAGGCTTCATGTGCCCAGTATTCCATCAGCTCTCCCTTGCTGAGCGCATCATCGAGCCACTGAGGCGGATAATTGCCCAGCCGGCTGAACAGCACCAGGTAGGGGCTACGAGCCACAATGTTGATGGTGTCGATTTGCAACAACGACATGCGTTGCACGGTAGTGAGGATATCGGCAGGCTGCGCGCGGCGACGGGGCTTTTTAAGAAGTCCTTGCGCGGCAAGGTGCAAGTTACGTGCGGCTGAAAGCGAGAGTTGCGGTAAAGACATGCGTTTTCCTGTCAGTCAAAGCGCCACCAGAACCGCGTAAGCTCTTAATGCACCAACGCAATCAGTTCCTGGAGCAAGTGTTCCGGCTGCTCGCCGCTGAGTTCAGCGTCAACCGGCAGATACCACCAGTTTTCTTTCGCAAAAGCGCGGCATTTCACCGCATCTTTTTCGGTCATGATTAATGTCTGACCGGATGTTGTCAACGCGTCTACCTGCTCCGCCACCAGCGCCTGGTGATCGGCCAGCGGAACACGTTTATCAAGGCGGGCACCACACTGTTCCAGCGTTGCGAAGAAACGCGGAGGATGACCAATACCTGCCATCGCGACCAGCGCGGGTAGCCGGGAAACGGCCTGTCGTTCACCGGTCAACAGGTTAATTGCCATGCCTGGCTGGAGTTGCATCGGGATCTCCCCCGGCTGTGCCGCACCGCCGTTAACAATCACCGCATCCACGGACTTCAGGCGCGAAGCGCGTTCACGCATGGGGCCTGCAGGCAGCCACCAGCCGTTGCCAAAACGGCGGACGCCATCAATGACCACAATCTCTTTATCACGCGCCAGCGCGTAATGCTGCAGACCGTCATCGGTAATAATTATTTGCACGTCGTGTTCGGCAAGCAGCGCCTGAACAGCATCACTACGCACCGGAGAGACTGCGACAGGCGCGCCAGTACGCTGATAAATCAATACCGGCTCATCCCCCGCCTCGGCGGTCGTCGTGTCCGGCGTCAGGAGCAGTGGATAGTGCGCCGCTTTGCCGCCGTAACCTCGCGACACCACGCCGGGGCGGATGCCGCGCTTTTGCAGTTGCTCAACCAGCCAGATGACCACAGGGGTTTTACCGTTCCCCCCTGCCGTGAGGTTACCCACCACGACAACCGGCACCGGCGCACGCCACGCCCGCTTTAGCCCCAGACGGTAAAGCAGACGAATAATGCCGCTCACCAGACCATACAGCCAGGAGAGCGGCAGAAGCAGCAGCCACAGCGGGGACTCACCGGACCAGATGCGGGCAATCATTCGCCGAACTGCATCTTATGGAGCTGAGCGTAAACACCACGCTGTGCCAGTAAATCGGTATGGCTACCGCGTTCTACAATGACCCCATCCTCCACAACGACGATTTCGTCAGCCTGTTCAATCGTTGACAGGCGGTGCGCAATCACCAGTGATGTACGGTTCTTTTGCAGTTCATCCAGCGCAGACTGAATTGCACGTTCAGATTCTGTATCCAAAGCAGAGGTTGCTTCGTCAAGGATCAGAATAGGGCTGTTACGCAGCAGTGCACGGGCGATGGCGATACGCTGGCGTTGACCACCGGAGAGCAGAACCCCATTCTCACCGATGATGGTATCCAGGCCGTTGTCCATCTTGTTAATAAAGTCCATGGCATAGGCCATGCGAGCGGCTTCTTCAATCTGATCGCGGCTGTACTCTTCAGTGCGCGCATAGGCAATGTTGTTCGCAACAGTATCGTTGAACAGATGCACGTTCTGAGACACCAGCGCAACCTGGTTACGCAGCGACTGCAGGGTGTATTCCCGCAGGTCGTGACCGTCTAACAAAATTTCACCCTGATCGATGTCGTAGAAACGGGTAATCAGGCTGGCAATCGTCGATTTACCCGAACCAGAACGGCCGACCAGCGCAACGGTTTTGCCTGCCGGAATGGTCAGGTTGATGTTACGTAATGCTGGAACTTCACGGCCAGGGTAAGTGAAGGTCACGTTGCGGAATTCGACATCGCCCTTTGCGCGCTCAATGACGCGAGTACCTTCGTCTTTCTCTTGCTCAGAATCCAGGATGCTGAACAGCGTCTGGCATGCTGCCATCCCGCGCTGGAACTGGGCGTTAACGTTGGTCAGCGACTTCAGCGGACGCATCAGCGCAATCATGGAAGAGAACACAACGGTGATGGTCCCCGCCGTCAGCGTTTCCATTACGCTCGGGAAGCTCGCCGCATACAGGACGAATGCCAGAGCCAGAGAGGCAATCAGCTGAATAATGGGATCAGAGATTGAAGAGGCCGAGACCATTTTCATCCCCTGCAGACGCATTTTGTTGCTGACTTTATCGAAGCGTTTTGTTTCGACCTCCTGCCCGCCGAAAATCAACACCTCTTTATGTCCTTTCAGCATCTGCTCAGCGCTGGTGGTCACCTGCCCCATCGTATTCTGCATATTCTTACTGATATTGCGAAAACGCTTTGAGACGACGCGGATCGCGACAGAAACAACCGGCGCCAGCACGATGAGGATCAGCGACAGCTGCCAGCTGTAATAGAACATCATCACGAACAGACCGATAATTGACGCACCTTCACGCACAACGGTAATCAGTGCGCTGGAGGAAGAAGATGCCACCTGCTCTGAGTCATAGGTGATACGTGACAGCAACGTACCTGTCGATTGTTTGTCAAAGAAGGCCACCGGCATGCCCATCATGTGGCTGAACAGCCGACGGCGCATTGTCATGACCACTTTTCCTGACACCCAGGAGATGCAATAACTGGAAATATAGCTGGTGATACCGCGTAAGATCATCAGTCCGATCACCACCAGAGGCATCCATAGCAACACTGAGCGATCCGTTTTACCAAAACCGTCATCCAGTAACGGTTTGAGGAGCGATAACATAAAAGTATCGCTGGCTGCGTTGAGAACTAACGCTATACCCGCCACGATTAAACCTGCTTTAAAAGGTGCAATCATCGGCCAGAGTCGGCGGAAGGTTTGCCACGTGGAGAGATCTTTGTCGTTATGCATTCAAAAAACCAGCATCTGTTGAAATAGCCGCATATTCTACCCGTTATCGACGGGCGCGCCAAACCACTGATGATACCAACGCGGTAAATATTGCTCCCGCAACCGGCGGATTTGCCAGGCATGTTGCGAAAACGTCACCGATATTTGGCCCGAATGTGGGGTATCGTGCCAGACATAGCCCTCTTTTCGATAACGCTTCACCACCTTCACTGACGGGAATCGCCACGCATTGTAACGGGCCGCAGAATCCAGCGCGATATCGCCTCCCACCCGTTGTACCAGCGGCAACGATGAGGAGGTATTACTGCCATGGTGCGGCACCTGTATCACCGTTGACGTCAGATAACGCCAGTAATGGCTAAGCATAGCCTGTTCCGCTTGCGCTTCAATGTCCCCTGTCAGCAAAACACTCTGCTCACCGTCATCAATTTTAACCACGCAGGAGCGATTGTTACCCTGGGCAGTGGATCCAGCCGGTGGCCAGTGAACGGTCAATGTTAGCCCCTGCCATTTCCACTGCTGCCCGCGAAAGCAGGAAAGATGCTGCGCCCACCCCAGCGGGCTGCGTACCCATAAGCCGGGCCATGCCGCCTGCAGCGATGCCAGACCACCTGCATGGTCCAGGTGCTCGTGACTGAGAATAACGCCCTCTGGTTGCAGGTGATGCCAGCGTAACCAAGGAATGATCAACTGCTGCGCACTGTCTCCCCCAGGCCAGCCGGGACCGGTGTCGTATAGAAGCGCTTTACCCTGCCGCTCAATAACCATTGATAGCCCCTGCCCCACATCCAGCATATGCAACGTCCAGCTATCGGTTTTCTCCGTTCGCATGAATGGGGATGCCAGCACGACAGTTCCTGTCAGACACACCGCCGGCATGCTTTTCCAGGAGCGAAAACGCCAGCCGATAATGGCCAGCCAGGGCAGTAATGTCAGGTACTGCCAGCGCTCATCGACGTCCTGCCAGCCATCAGGCAGACGCTGCAGCAGCCAGAACAAACCGGCCAGGGACTTATCTGCCGCAAACCATACGCCAGTTTCCAGAGAGACCAGCGGGAGCAGGTGCAGTAGCATACCGAGCAGGATCAGCGGAACCGAGATAAAGGTCACCAGCGGAACGGCAAAGAGATTGGCCACCAGCGAAGAGACGCTGAAGCCATGGAACATCGACACCTGCAAAGGCAGGAGCAGCAGCAACATCCCAACCTGCAGATAGAGTAAATTTACCAGGGGTCGCACCCGGCGAGTCCAGCGCCAGCTGGGGAGTGGCAGCCACTGAAACCAGAAAATCAACGCCGCGACAGCAAACGCTGACAACGCCAGGCTTTGAGAAAGCACCGCCAGCGGATCAACGATGAGTATCGCTGCAATACAGCTACACCAGACCTGCCATGCAGACCACTGACGCGCGCCGATCCGCAGAGCGGCCAGCACCGCAAGCGCGATGACCGTGCGTAATGCAGGCGGCTGCAGACCCGTCAGCCATGCGTAGAAGGCCGCAAAAAACAGTCCCGCAAGCAGTGGCATCTGCCAGCGGATCCACTGACACGGCAATAAAAACTGTAAACCCCTGGCAAGCAACCAGACGATGGAGGCCGCCAGTGCAATGTGCAAACCCGAGATCGCCATCAGATGCGACGTGCCGGTCTCACGCATCAGTGTTTTTATTTCCCGGGGCACATCCAGGCGCTCGCCCATCCCCAACCCCAGGATCACCGCTCCCCAACGATAGGCTGAAAGCGTGTCGTGCAGCGATGACAGATAGTGGGCACGCAAGCTACAGCGTTCATCAATGATTTCTGCCCGTGTAAAACGTCCGCTCAACGTTTGATGCCGGGCAAAAGCATTTCGCTGAGGATCATATCCCCCGTCGTTCAGTTCACCGTGTACAGGCCTGAGCCTGAGCGTCATGGCCCAGCGCTGACCCGCGCAGGCCTTTTGCGGCAGGTAATTGCCATACAACACTATGCCCGTCGATGCCCACCAGCGTTTGCCATTAAGTGCAACGAGTTTCCCCTGATGGACTGTTGCGCCATCGGTGGCGGTGATCTCTACCTCAGCCTTGACTGCACCGGTGGTTAGATGCTGCATCGGCCAGACGCTTTCCTGCGCTGCCAGAATGCCCCACGCGCAAAATAACAACCCCATACCGATACACTTCACACTGAAGCTTCGCTGTAAGCCCAGCACCAACCCACCGGCAACCATGATCCATACAGTATGCCGTGCAGGTAGTTCAGGTAACCAGAGTAGCGGCACTATCGCCAGAATGGCGCACAGACTTAGTGTGGGAATTCCCATTACGACCTCCCTGTTTCAGGGCGGCAGTATGTAAGAAGAGGAAGAGAGGCGTCAGTTGAATAAAATGCAGGTTACAGCGCGCACTGCACTGTTTTTGTCGGTTTGCAGAAAACGACACGGGGATTGCGGCACAGCTTCAGAATAAAAACGATAAGTACAAAAAAAGCACCCGGAGGTGCTTTCTTTTGAACCCAGTTTAACCTGATGGCTAAACTCAGTTGCCGTAAATATTGGCGCGATCGCGCAGTTCTTTACCCGGCTTAAAGTGTGGAACGTACTTACCTTCCAGCTCGACTTTATCGCCAGTCTTCGGGTTACGCCCGGTACGTGGAGCACGATAGTGCAGAGAAAAACTACCGAAACCGCGGATTTCAATGCGCTCGCCCTGGGCAAGAGTGGTGGCCATATGCTCCAGCATCTCTTTTACGGCATCTTCCACTGCTTTAGCTGGGATATGCGGTTGCTGACTGGCAAGTCTTTCAATCAATTCTGACTTGGTCATGATTCCTCCGGTTCCTTTCAAACCAATTAGCTGAACAGCTCATTAAACAAGGGCGGCCGTAGCCGCCCTTTGTTATTGATTACAGGACGAATCCTGCAATCTGTCAAGTTTGCTCCTCATCCTTCGCGCGATAAATGCGTTACCGCTCAAAGGATGCTGAGGACTTGATATTACTCGCCTTTAGCTGCTTTGAAAGCTTCAGCCATTGCGTTATTAGAGAAGTTTGCATCTTCCTGTTTGTTAACAGTAGCGATTGCATCTTTCTCGTCAGCTTCGTCTTTCGCACGAACAGACAGGCTGATTGCACGGTTCTTACGGTCAACACCGGTGAACTTAGCTTCAACATCGTCGCCAACGTTCAGAACCAGAGTGGCATCTTCAACGCGGTCACGTGAAGCTTCAGAAGCGCGCAGGTAACCTTCAACGCCGTCAGCCAGTTCTACGGTTGCGCCTTTAGCGTCAACTGCAGTCACTTTACCGTTTACGATTGCGCCTTTCTTGTTCAGTGCAACCCAGTTGTTGAACGGATCTTCTGCGAGCTGTTTAACGCCCAGAGAGATACGCTCACGCTCTGCGTCAACCTGCAGAACAACTGCTGCGATTTCGTCGCCTTTTTTGTATTCACGAACTGCTTCTTCGCCTGCAACGTTCCAGGAGATGTCAGACAGGTGAACCAGGCCGTCGATGCCGCCGTCCAGGCCGATGAAGATACCGAAGTCAGTGATAGACTTGATTTTACCTTCAACACGGTCGCCCTTGTTGTGGGTTTCCGCGAACTGCTGCCATGGGTTGTTTTTGCACTGCTTCAGGCCCAGGGAGATACGACGACGTTCTTCGTCGATATCCAGAACCATAACTTCCACTACGTCACCAACGTTAACAACTTTGGATGGGTGGATGTTTTTGTTGGTCCAGTCCATTTCGGAAACGTGTACCAGACCTTCAACGCCTTCTTCGATTTCAACGAAGCAGCCGTAGTCAGTCAGGTTGGTCACGCGGCCAGTCAGTTTGGTACCTTCTGGGTAACGCTTAGCGATAGCTACCCATGGATCTTCGCCCAGCTGTTTCAGGCCGAGGGATACACGAGTACGCTCGCGGTCGAACTTCAGCACTTTAACAGTGATTTCGTCGCCCACGTTCACGATTTCGCTTGGGTGCTTAACGCGTTTCCACGCCATGTCGGTGATGTGCAGCAGGCCATCAACGCCGCCCAGGTCAACGAATGCGCCGTAGTCAGTGAGGTTCTTAACGATACCTTTGACTTCCATGCCTTCCTGCAGGTTTTCCAGCAGCTGATCGCGTTCTGCGCTGTTTTCGGATTCGATAACGGCACGACGGGAAACAACAACGTTGTTACGCTTCTGGTCCAGCTTGATTACTTTGAACTCAAGCTCTTTGCCTTCGAGGTGCAGGGTGTCACGGACTGGACGAACGTCTACCAGAGAACCTGGCAGGAACGCACGAATACCATTCAGCTCAACAGTGAAGCCACCTTTAACTTTGCCGTTGATAACACCGACCACAGTTTCAGCTTCTTCGTAAGCTTTCTCCAGCGTGATCCATGCTTCGTGACGTTTAGCTTTTTCACGAGACAGCAGGGTTTCGCCGAAGCCGTCTTCTACTGCGTCCAGAGCAACGTCAACTTCGTCACCTACCTGGATTTCCAACTCGCCCTGGGCGTTTTTGAACTGCTCTGCCGGAATGGCGGACTCAGATTTCAGACCGGCGTCAACCAGTACTACGTCTTTGTCGATAGCAACAACAACACCGCGAACGATGGAACCCGGACGGGTTTCGATTTCTTTTAAGGATTCTTCAAACAGTTGAGCAAAAGATTCAGTCATGTTTAATCTTCAGGTTAATATTAACGTCCACCTGGCTCCGTGCCGGATGGGGTTGTTTCACATACCCGCCGTCAATCCATTGCAGCGGGGGTACTGCTAAATCGGTCGCAATTACGCGAGTGCCAGTTTTTGGCGCGCATATTGTAGCGCTTTTTCAATCACTTGCTCAATAGTTAAACTGGTGGAATCCAGAACTAATGCATCTTGTGCAGGAACAAGTGGGGCGACGGCGCGGTTACGGTCGCGATCATCGCGCTCTTTTATCTCGGATAAAAGGCGATCAAAGTTAACACTAAACCCCTTCTCCTGCAACTGAAGCATGCGGCGTTGAGCCCGTTCTTCCGAGGAGGCGTCAAGGAAAATTTTCACTGGCGCATCAGGGAAAACCACCGTTCCCATATCTCGCCCGTCAGCGATCAGGCCGGGTGCTTCACGGAAAGCACGCTGACGGCGTAACAGGGCCTCACGAACGCGCGGGAAAGCCGCCACCTGAGAGGCCGCGTTAGCAACCTCCTGCGTACGAATTTCGCCGCTCACATCTTCCCCTTCCAGGATCACTTCGAGGTTGCCATCGGTCGAGACAAAACGCACATCCAGATGCGCAGCCAGCGGAACCAGCGCCTCTTCAGACGCAACATTCACATGGTGATGCAGCGCTGCCAGCGCCAGCACGCGATAGATAGCTCCCGAATCTAAAAGATGCCATTGCAATGCTTCCGCCATCGCCTTGCACAGAGTTCCTTTCCCTGCGCCACTAGGCCCATCAATGGTGATTACCGGGGCAACTGCCGTCATCTTTTTCTCCTTAATAAAGGCATACCGTTAACATGAACGCCGCGCATTATACGCGCCAACGTGCGCAACTGTTACCTTTGCGTGCAAATTACGGAATTAATGAAGCAGAGTGTAGAAGAAATGTGCGGGAACAAACGTCAGAAAACGTAAGGAAATGCCGCATCGGGTGATGCGGCATCTTGTCATCAGGCCAGTGTACTGATGCTGGCCAGCTGTTCGAAATAGTCCGGGAAGGTTTTCGCCGTACATTTCGGATCGAGGATCGTGACAGGTGTATCGGACAAGGCCACCAGCGAGAAGCACATCGCCATACGGTGATCGTTGTAAGTTCCGATTTCCGCGAACTGCAGTTTTGCCGGAGGCGTTACGCGAATGTAGTCTTCGCCCTCTTCCACTTCGGCACCCACTTTACGCAACTCGGTGGCCATCGCGAACAGACGGTCGGTTTCTTTCACGCGCCAGTTGTAGATGTTACGCAGCGTCGTGGTACCTTTTGCAAAGAGCGCAGCGGTGGCAATGGTCATTGCCGCGTCAGGAATGTGGTTCATGTCCATATCGATGGCGTTGAGTTCACCACGTGTACAGGCGATGAAATCCTCCCCCCAGGTCACTACCGCACCCATTTTCTCCAGCACATCAGCAAAACGAATATCGCCCTGCACGCTGTTACGGCCAATACCGGTCACTTTCACCGTACCGCCTTTAATAGCACCTGCCGCCAGGAAGTAAGACGCAGATGAGGCGTCACCTTCAACCAGATAGTTACCCGGAGACTGATACTGCTGCGCACCGCGAACCACGAAGCGCTGATACGCTTGGTTTTCCACCTCCACACCAAAGGTTTTCATCAGATGCAGGGTGATATCAATGTACGGCTTAGACACCAGGTCGCCCTTGATGGTGATGACCGTATCCTGCGGTGCCAGCGGTGCAGTCATCAGCAGTGCCGTCAGGAACTGGCTGGAGACGCTGCCGTCCACCTCGACGTTGCCGCCGGTAAAGCCACCGCGAAGGCGCAGTGGTGGGTAATTTTCTTGCTCCAGATAGTCAATCTGGGCACCGCCCTGACGAAGGGCATCCACCAGATGGCCGATCGGACGCTCTTTCATGCGCGGTTCGCCGGTGAGAACAATATTGTTGCTGCCCAGGCACAGAGCTGCCGCCAGTGGGCGCATGGCGGTTCCCGCGTTACCCAGAAACAGTTCCAGTTCCTCGGCTGAACGTAGCGCACCGCCATTCCCCGTCACTTCACAGCGGGTACGGTCGTCAGACAGCGTGTAGTGAACTCCCAACGCTTTCAGCGCATTGAGCATATGGCGCACGTCATCGCTGTCCAGCAGGTTCGTGAGGACGGTGGTGCCGTTTGCCAGAGCTGCCAGCAGCAGAGCGCGGTTCGAGACACTTTTTGAACCAGGCAGATTGATGGTGCCATCTACCCGCGCGATAGGTTGTAACGTCAGGGATTCCATGAAACTTAACTCTCAACTCAACATAATAAAAACCCCGCAGCAGGGCTACGGGGGTGAAAACAGCGCAATCAACCGTGGCGACGTTCGAAGTCAATCATGAAATCGGTCAGGGCTTTAACGCCTTCCAGCGGCATGGCGTTATAGATGGAGGCGCGCATGCCGCCTACCACACGGTGACCTTTCAGCGCATGCAGACCTGCGGCGAAGGACTCTTCCAGGAAAACTTTATCCAGGTTGCTGTCCGCCAGCTGGAATGGCACGTTCATGCGGGAACGATTGGCTTTCGCCACATCGTTACGATAAAAATCACTCTTATCAATGACGCCGTACAGCAGTTCAGCTTTCTGCTGATTGATCTTGTCCATCTGCGCCACGCCGCCGTTTTGCTTCAGCCATTTAAAGACCAGGCCGGAGAGATACCAGGCAAACGTCGGTGGGGTGTTGAACATGGAGTCGTTATCGTTCAGCACAGTGTAATCAAGAATCGACGGGCAGGATTTATGCGCTTTACCCAGCAGATCGTCACGTACGATGACGATAGTCAGGCCTGCAGGGCCGATATTTTTCTGCGCACCCGCATAGATGACACCGTAGCGGCTGACGTCAATCGGCGCAGAGAGAATGGTGGAGGAGAAGTCAGCGGCAACCACCACGTCTTTACCGAAGTCCGGCGTCTCGTCGATGGCAATCCCGTCAATGGTTTCGTTCGGGCAGTAGTGCAGATACGCGGCGTTGTCAGAGAGCTGCCACTCGCTCATTGGCTTCACGGCACGCAGGCCATCAACGGTCACTTTGGCGTCGATGACGTTTGGCGTGCAATACTTGTGCGCCTCCTTCACCGCGCTGGCAGCCCAGTAGCCAGCGTCAACATAGTCTGCCGTGGTTTTGTCACCCAGAATATTCAGCGGTACGCCAGCAAACTGGCCGCGTCCACCACCGTGGCAGAACAATACTTTGTAGTTCGAGGGAATGTTCAGCAGATCGCGAAAATCCTTTTCTGCCTCTTCCGCCACCTGAATAAACTCTTTACCTCGGTGGCTGATTTCCATCACCGACGTACCCAGACCGTTCCAGTCACAAAGTTCCTGTTGAGCCTGTTTAAGCACGTCTGCCGGTAACATTGCCGGACCTGAACTGAAATTAAAGACTTGAGCCATTTCCCCTCACCACGCTAAAAGCCATAAGTTATAACTGTGGATATCGGTTTTATCATTCAGTGACACGCGCCGCAATGTCTAAAACTTATGACCGGTGAAATGTGCCCTTCGTCACACAATACAATCTGTCGCCTCGCTGTCACAAAACCGACAAAATGGCTGTCAGACAAGGCGTTTGGCCCGGCTAACCTTCGACCATTCCGGATTTGTACAACGGGGACATAATTGATGATCGCCCACGTGCATGGCAACAACATGGCTACATCTTACACAGGCATATTCGCCGGATTCCGGTACCGTTTTAAACCGCTCGATCAACATATCCGGCAGAATACAGAGCCCTGGCTTAACCTCGTCGTCAGGATAGTAATACACGCTGATTTGCCCATTCGTTTCCATTATCGCCAGACGCACTTGCCCAAGCTGCTCCACGCTGTTCAGCCGCAACTCCATAAAGAACTCAAATTCGGTCATATTGGCGCTTTGGACATTTTCCCAGGCCAGCTGTCCGTTCTCAACGATAACGACGGGTTTCCCTTCAAGCATGTCTTCCAGCTTTTCGCTTTTCGACATCAGCCACATGACCAGCCGGTAAAGCAGCGCCAGCGTGACGAAGACAATAAACACCGGCACCATTGGCACATCATCGTAAAAAGCGACATCCCCCGCCGCTGAACCCAGCGTCAGAATGATCAGCACCTCAAACAGCGACATCTGCCGTACGCCACGCCGACCGGTGATTTTAAGAAACAGGAAGACCAGGACGAAGGTATACAGACTACGCAGCGCCACTTCGCCTAAAAATTCGGGTGGGACTTTATCAAACGCCATCCTTTGCAGATCGAATGCTTTCATTTTTTTATGCCTTAACAGTCAGTTACTGACAGTAAGCATAGCCCAGTCTTTTATTTTCGCCGGAGATAGCACCCGTCACGCAAAACCCGTATCATTGCGCGCTTTACGTACGATAAAAGTGAACGCCATGACTCAAACGTTTATCCCCGGCAAAGACGCCGCCCTGGAAGATTCCATCGCTCGCTTCCAGCAGAAACTGACCGACCTGGGCTTTAATATCGAAGAAGCCTCCTGGCTTAATCCAGTGCCTCACGTCTGGTCCGTGCATATTCGCGATAAAGACTGTGCACTGTGCTTTACCAACGGTAAAGGCGCGACGAAAAAAGCGGCGCTGGCTTCTGCGCTGGGTGAGTATTTTGAACGTCTGTCGACCAATTACTTCTTCGCCGATTTCTGGCTGGGTGAAACCATTGCTAACGGCCCGTTTGTTCACTATCCCAATGAAAAATGGTTCCCGTTGACCGAAGACGATGAACTGCCGGAAGGCATTCTGGATGCGCGTCTGCGTGCGTTCTACGATCCAGAAAATGAACTGACCGCCAGCATGCTGATCGATCTGCAGTCGGGTAATGAAGAGCGTGGGATCTGCGCCCTGCCGTTCACCCGTCAGTCTGATGAACAGACCGTGTACATCCCGATGAACATTGTCGGTAACCTGTATGTGTCTAACGGCATGTCCGCCGGTAATACCCGCAATGAAGCGCGTGTGCAGGGGCTGTCAGAAGTGTTTGAGCGCCACATTAAAAACCGCATCATTGCTGAATCCATCAGTCTGCCTGAAATTCCGGCCGACGTGCTGGCGCGCTATCCGGGCGTGGTGGAATCCATTGCTAAGCTGGAGGCAGAAGGCTTCCCTATCTTTGCGTATGATGGCTCGCTGGGCGGTAAATACCCGGTTATCTGCGTTGTGCTGTTTAACCCGACGAACGGCACCTGCTTCGCCTCCTTCGGCGCGCATCCTGACTTCGGCGTGGCGCTGGAGCGTACCGTCACCGAGCTGCTGCAGGGCCGTAGCCTGAAAGATCTCGATGTATTTACTCCACCAACCTTTGACGACGAAGAAGTGGCCGAGCATACCAACCTCGAAACCCACTTCATCGACTCCAGCGGTTTGATCTCCTGGGATATGTTCAAGCAGGACGCAGACTATCCATTCGTCGACTGGAGCTTTGCCGGTACGACCGAAGAAGAGTTCGCTACCCTGATGGCCATCTTCAACGCGGAAGATAAAGAAGTCTACATTGCTGACTACGAACACCTGGGTGTTTACGCCTGCCGTATTCTGGTGCCGGGCATGTCCGATATCTATCCGGCTGAAGATCTGTGGCTGGCAAACAACAGCATGGGTGCGCACCTGCGTGAAACGCTGCTGGCCCTGCCGGGCAGCGAGTGGGAAAAAGAGGATTATCTGAACCTGATCGCCCAGCTGGACGACGAAGGCCATGATGACTTCACGCGCGTACGTGAACTGCTGGGTCTGGCTACCGGTAAAGACAACGGCTGGTATACCCTGCGCATCGGCGAGCTGAAAGCGATGCTGGCGCTGGCTGGCGGCGATCTGGATCAGGCCCTGGCCTGGACCGAGTGGACCATGGAATTCAATCAGTCAGTGTTCTCTGCCGAGCGCACCAACTACTACCGCTGCCTGCAAACCCTCCTGCTTCTTGCGCAGGAAGAGGATCGTGAGCCACTGCAGTACCTGAATGCCTTCGTGCGCATGTACGGTGCCGAGGCGGTAGAAGCCGCCAGCGCGGCCCTGAGCGGCGAAGCGCCATTCTACGGACTGCAGGCGGTCGACAGCGATCTGAAAGCCTTCCCTGCGCATCAGTCGCTGTTGAAGGCCTATGAAAAGCTGCAGAAAGCAAAAGCCGCTTACTGGTCAAAATAAGCGCATATAACATTATCAGCAGTAGGCGTATTTAATCGTCTGGGCTATATTACGGGGCAATTTCATTGCCCCGTTTTTTATTTTTTTCGGCAATGAACGTTGAATGTAATAATAAAGTTAAATATGGGTAAATATAATAATATTTACCTGGGCTTTACTGTTACTTTTTATGGCAAATACTCCATATTAATTAACTGTTTCAGAGGTGGCCGACCGAAAAAATTCAACTCTTTTCATAACTTTTAAAATTTATTTTTATACGGATAATCAAAAACTTACACCGCATTTGTCGTAAAACCATACACACTGCGGGCCTATAAGCCAGGCGAGATATGATCTATATCAATTTCTCTTCTATAATGCTTTGTTAGTATCTCGTCGCCGACTTAATAAAGAGAGAGTTAGTGTGAAAGCTGACAACCCTTTTGATCTTTTACTCCCTGCTGCGATGGCCAAAGTGGCCGAAGAAGCAGGTGTCTATAAAGCAACGAAACACCCGATGAAGACGTTCTATCTGGCGATCACGGCTGGTGTGTTCATCTCTATCGCGTTCGTCTTCTACATCACCGCCACCACCGGTACTGCCGCGATGCCTTACGGCATGGCCAAACTGATTGGCGGCATTTGCTTCTCACTGGGTCTGATTCTGTGCGTTATCTGCGGCGCCGACCTCTTCACCTCAACGGTGCTGATTGTCGTAGCAAAAGCCAGCGGAAGAATTACCTGGGGTCAACTGGCGCGCAACTGGCTTAACGTCTATGTTGGTAACCTGATTGGCTGTCTGCTCTTTGTTTTGTTGATGTGGCTCTCTGGCGAGTATATGACCGCCAACGGTGGCTGGGGACTGAACGTCCTGCAGACCGCGGACCACAAAATGCACCACACATTTATCGAAGCGGTTGCACTTGGCATCCTCGCGAACCTGATGGTCTGTCTGGCGGTATGGATGAGTTACTCCGGCCGTAGCCTGATGGACAAAGCCATGATTATGGTTCTGCCGGTTGCGATGTTTGTTGCCAGCGGCTTCGAGCACAGTATCGCGAACATGTTTATGATCCCAATGGGTATTGTAATCCGCAACTTTGCGAGCCCGGAGTTCTGGACTGCAGTTGGTTCAACCCCGGAAAGTTTCTCTCACCTGACTATTATGAATTTCATTACTGATAACCTGATCCCTGTCACTATCGGGAACATTATCGGTGGGGGTCTGTTAGTTGGGTTGACATACTGGGTCATTTACCTGCGTGGCGACGATCATCATTGATGGTTATCTCAGGCAGTAAATAAAAAATCCACTTAAGAAGGTAGGTGTTACATGTCCGAGCTTAATGAAAAGTTAGCCACAGCCTGGGAAGGTTTTGCAAAAGGTGACTGGCAGAATGAAGTAAACGTACGTGACTTCATTCAGAAAAACTATACCCCGTATGAAGGTGACGAATCCTTCCTGGCTGGCGCAACTGAAGCGACCACCAAGCTGTGGGACAGCGTAATGGAAGGCGTAAAACTGGAAAACCGCACTCACGCGCCAGTTGATTTTGACACCTCCGTTGCTTCCACCATCACTTCTCACGATGCTGGTTACATCAACAAAGCCCTTGAGAAAATCGTTGGTCTGCAGACTGAAGCACCACTGAAACGTGCGATCATCCCGTTCGGTGGTATCAAAATGGTTGAAGGTTCCTGCAAAGCGTACAACCGCGAGCTGGACCCAATGCTGAAAAAAATCTTCACCGAATACCGTAAAACCCACAACCAGGGTGTATTCGATGTTTACACCAAAGACATTCTGAACTGCCGTAAATCCGGTGTTCTGACTGGTCTGCCAGATGCCTACGGCCGTGGCCGTATCATCGGTGACTACCGTCGCGTTGCGCTGTACGGTATCGACTTCCTGATGAAAGACAAATACGCGCAGTTCGTTTCCCTGCAGTCCGATCTGGAAAACGGCGTAAACCTGGAAGCCACCATCCGTCTGCGTGAAGAGATCGCTGAACAGCACCGTGCGCTGGGTCAGATCAAAGAGATGGCTGCTAAATATGGCTGCGATATCTCTGGTCCTGCAACTAACGCTCAGGAAGCTATCCAGTGGACCTACTTCGGCTACCTGGCCGCAGTTAAGTCTCAGAACGGTGCAGCAATGTCCTTCGGTCGCGTATCCACCTTCCTGGATGCGTACATCGAACGTGACCTGAAAGCAGGTAAAATCACCGAGCAAGACGCTCAGGAAATGATTGACCACCTGGTCATGAAACTGCGTATGGTTCGCTTCCTGCGTACCCCAGAGTATGATGAACTGTTCTCTGGTGACCCAATCTGGGCAACCGAATCTATCGGTGGTATGGGTGTAGATGGCCGTACTCTGGTTACTAAAAACAGCTTCCGCTTCCTGAACACCCTGTACACCATGGGTCCTTCTCCGGAGCCGAACATTACCGTTCTGTGGTCTGAAAAACTGCCTCTGAACTTCAAGAAATTCGCCGCTAAAGTGTCCATCGACACCTCTTCTCTGCAGTATGAGAACGATGACCTGATGCGTCCGGACTTCAACAACGACGACTACGCTATCGCATGCTGCGTAAGCCCAATGGTTGTTGGTAAACAAATGCAGTTCTTCGGTGCGCGTGCAAACCTGGCGAAAACCATGCTGTACGCTATCAACGGCGGCGTTGATGAAAAACTGAAAATGCAGGTTGGTCCTAAGTCTGAACCAATCAAAGGCGATGTGCTGAACTATGACGAAGTCATGGATCGCATGGATCACTTCATGGACTGGCTGGCGAAACAGTACGTTACTGCACTGAACGTTATCCACTACATGCACGACAAGTACAGCTACGAAGCCTCTCTGATGGCGCTGCATGACCGTGACGTTATCCGTACCATGGCGTGTGGTATCGCAGGTCTGTCCGTTGCTGCTGACTCCCTGTCTGCTATCAAATATGCGAAAGTTAAACCAATTCGTGACGAAGACGGTCTGGCTATCGACTTCGAAATCGAAGGCGAATATCCGCAGTTTGGTAACAACGACGCTCGCGTTGATGACATGGCGGTTGACCTGGTTGAACGTTTCATGAAGAAAATTCAGAAACTGACTACTTACCGTAACGCTATCCCGACTCAGTCTGTTCTGACCATCACCTCTAACGTTGTGTATGGTAAGAAAACCGGTAACACCCCAGACGGTCGTCGTGCTGGCGCGCCATTTGGCCCAGGTGCTAACCCAATGCACGGTCGTGACCAGAAAGGTGCGGTTGCCTCTCTGACTTCCGTTGCAAAACTGCCGTTTGCTTACGCGAAAGATGGTATCTCTTACACCTTCTCTATCGTGCCAAACGCGCTGGGTAAAGACGACGAAGTGCGTAAAACCAACCTCGCGGGTCTGATGGATGGTTACTTCCACCACGAAGCGTCCATCGAAGGTGGTCAGCACCTGAACGTGAACGTCATGAACCGTGAAATGCTGCTCGACGCGATGGAACACCCTGAGAAATATCCTCAGCTGACCATCCGTGTATCTGGCTACGCAGTACGCTTTAACTCCCTGACTAAAGAACAGCAGCAGGACGTTATCACCCGTACTTTCACTCAGTCCATGTAACTGGAATTGACTGAAATCACGCGTTAAAAAGCGTACAATAAAGGCTCCACGTCAGTGGGGCCTTTTTCTTCCCCACCCCAGTCTCTTTTGGCCGCTATCTATACTGAATGGATAACAGCCAAAACAGACTCGACATAGCCTTTGAGCTGTGCATCAACACAGGCCCCGGGATGGGCCAAATTCGGAGATATCACCGCAATGTCAATTATTGGTCGCATTCACTCCTTTGAATCCTGTGGCACTGTTGATGGCCCGGGCATCCGTTTTATCACCTTTTTCCAGGGCTGCCTGATGCGCTGCCTGTACTGCCACAACCGTGACACATGGGATACGCACGGCGGCAAAGAAGTGACCGTTGAAGATCTGATGAAAGAGGTGGTGACTTACCGCCACTTTATGAACGCGTCCGGCGGGGGCGTCACCGCATCCGGTGGTGAAGCCATTCTTCAGGCGGAATTTGTGCGCGACTGGTTTCGCGCCTGCCACAAAGAAGGCATACACACCTGCCTCGACACGAACGGGTTTGTGCGCCGCTACGATCCGGTCATCGATGAATTGCTTGAAGTCACCGACCTGGTCATGCTCGATCTCAAACAGATGAATGATGAGATCCATCAGAACCTGGTTGGCGTATCCAACCACCGTACGCTGGAGTTCGCCAAATATATTTCAGCCAAGGGCATCAAAACCTGGATCCGCTATGTCGTCGTTCCAGGCTGGTCTGATGATGATGATTCCGCACATCGCCTGGGCGAATTTACCCGCGATATGGGCAACGTCGAGAAAATTGAGCTTCTGCCCTACCATGAGCTGGGTAAACATAAATGGGTGGCGATGGGTGAAGAATATAAGCTTGATGGCGTTAAGCCGCCGAAGAAAGAGACGATGGAGCGCGTGAAAGGTATTCTGGAACAATACGGACACAAGGCCATGTATTAAAGAAGAGGCCCGGTGAGAACCGGGCCTTTTTGTATTTTATTTAAAGACACCATTAATAATGGAAGTCACAATCGCAGTACTCAGCGCAACCAGGACCAGATCGTCACCGACCACGCGCCATTCATAGCCAGGATAGTTAGGGAGCTGGCCCAGCATGGAGGCTGGCACGGTTTTCTTCGCAATACCTGGAGGCAGTGGTTTGCCGCGTGCGAGGTTTTTAGCGATGCCCGGAGGCAGCGATTCATACCCCGTTAATCCATAGTTCACTGCCAGATGGCGAGCATGATCGAAGCTCACGCGAGCATCGACATCATCGCTGACGCTTTTATTCGATTTACCCGGGTTGTCCAGACTACTTTTTTTATTGCCATGAGTATCGGACATTCCGTTGCCATGATTGCCGGAATTCCCGTTGCCGTGATTACCGCCATTACCTTGTCCGCCACTATTACCGTGACCACCACCGCCATTCCCGTTTCCAGGGTTAGCCATGACAGGTGCTGTAGCAAACGTTAAAGACAACACTACTGCCAGTGCGGTAGTGGTTAAACGACGTGTAGCCATGATTGCTGCCTTTTAGTGTTAGAACTCACCTGAATTATCGCCTGGCGTGATAAACAAACAATGCGTAAAATTCTTATATGTGATGGGGACAAAAAAGCCAGTCAATGACTGGCTTTTAATTCATCAGGCATGCGCCACTGGCGTGGGATGTTCGCCCGCTTTGCGCAGCAGCATTAAGAGATAAATAAACGACACGCTGGCAATCATGATAAACAGCAAATTGTCGGAATAATTCTGCATCAGCATCGCGGTGAATGTCGGCCCCAGCAAACTCCCAATGGTATAGCTTAATAACAGCGCCTGGTTCATTGCCACCAGTTGGTGATGTTCTACTTTTTCACAGGCCCAGGCCATTGCGACCGGATAAAGTGTGAAGCCTGCCGCTCCCAGAATAAACAGCGCTGGCGCCATCGCGGCATTGCTGAGCATGGCAAGGCAACCCATGATCACCACGAAGACCTGAACGCGCAACACCAGCAGACGCCCAAAACGGTCTGCCAGACGGCCAATCGGCCACTGTCCGACGATGCCCGCGCTGACCATTACCGCCATCCAGAAGCCGATCCCGGAATCACTGACGCCCTGATGGTTCAGGTAGAGCGGCATCAGACCATAAAGCGACCCCAGAACAATCCCGGAGATGATACAGCCGTTCACGCCCAGACGCGCCTGTCGCAGTCTCAGCATCGGCCAGACGTGGGTCGCTTCCTGATGCTCACTGTTCTGATTCACAATGCGTGTAAAGAGCAGCGGCAGGATCGCCGCCAGGACCATGCCCGTTACCCACGGCAGAACGCTCATCAGGTCGGTCGGCAGTTTGCTGACCATTAATTGCCCAAGCACGGTTCCGACGTAATAGACCATCATATACGCTGCCAGCAGACGTCCCCGGTTGCGCGAGGTACCGCTGCACATCAGCGCACTTTCCACCACGACCCAAATCATCGCGCAGCCTACGCCAGCGATAAAGCGCCAGATCATCCAGCTCCAGAAGCCGACCATCAGGCCCAGCCCGGCACATCCGGCAGCGAAAATCAGCGAGGCCAGATAATAGCTACGGTTAAAGCCAACGCGTTTAATCAGGCTCCCCGTCATTAGGGTGCCCAGCAGGTTCCCCGTGAAAAAGGACGAGCTGACCATACCCACCTGCCAGGTTGGTAAGTTTTCATGGGCAAGCCATAGCGGGACGAGCGTATTCAACACTGCGATCGCTAGGGTCAACAAAAGCAGGCCACAGAGCAACAGGAGCACTGGCCGGGTATAGATGGTCATGGATTAAAAACCGTGAGGAAGTTCAGATTTCGTGCGCATCATGCCACTGGCAAAAACAAAGTCAATCCACCGATTCAGGCATCACGCACGATATGTGCCATGTCGATTTAAAAAACTCATCCTGCTAATGCAAAGTCTGCTACTGATATTAATTATCTGGTTGTTTTTATTTATTTCAGGGGATTTTTAATACCAAACATCAGTCGAAAAATTTCATGATGGAAAAAAGAAAAGCCGGGCGCTATGTCCCGGCTTTTTATAACGAAAAATCAAATCAGCTGGCGATAGCCATGCCTACCGTCATATGCAGGCCGTAAAACACACCGCGACCGATCAACTCCCCTGCCAGCACCAGCACAAAGGCCACTGACAGTAACGGCAGTGCAGGCTGATAACCTTTAAGCTGAGGGGCAATCCAGCATACCAGCGCAACAGCCAGCAACACCACTCGCCAGGCCATCAGAGAACCGTACTCCGGCACCAGGGCTGAGGCCTGCTGAATAGAGCTGTGAATGGTTGCCAGCTCAGCGCCCTGCATCAGCGCAACCATCGTGCTCACCACCAGCGCCAACAGCGAAACGGCGGGAAGCAGACGCATCGCCCAGCCGTCCACACCCGCCACGCGCAGCAGCAGGTAGCCCAGCAGCGGCCCGCCGATAAACATCGTCAGGAAGAAACTCATTGGCGTCCAGACACTATACCAGGTGGGAACGGTATCGATGGTGTTATAAACCCGCACCATCATCCACACGAAGACCACGCCCAGCACCATTGTCACGATCAGCCACACGTTGCGCAGCCCCACAGGAAGCTTTTTCAGGGCTGCCAGCAGCCAACCCAGCCCACCGACGGCAAAGAAGATCGCCCCGCTGGCAATTTCGTTACTCAGTGAGGATGCCCCCACGCGATTGAGAGAGTTGAACGCGCGCATTGGCGAGCCGAGGTGCAGCGTAGAGGCAATAAAACCGATCCCCATCAACACCCACAGACCAAACATACTCAGCACCACGCGCTGCTGCTGTTCAGCTTTCAAATCGCCTTTCAGTAACGCCAGCGCGAGCACAATAAAGCCCCCCGCCACGCACTGCCCAAAGACCGTGAAGCTCATCAGCGGCCATTCATGCCATCCACTTCCCATCTCACACCTCCTTCGGGTTTGCCAGATAGCCGGTGGTATCTCCCGTCGGGCGGCTGTTGGCGTTAGGTTTAATCACAATGCTCGGCTTGGTGAAGTGCGCGGACGGCAGTGGCGCGACGGCCGCAAGCTGGCCGTGTTTTTTACGCAGCTCGTCAATCGGGCCGAAGTCCAGCGCGCGCAGCGGACAGGACTCCACGCAAATCGGCTTTTTGCCTTCCGCCACGCGGTCATGGCAGCCGTCGCACTTGGTCATGTGGCCTTTGGCAGCGTTGTACTGCGGCGCACCGTACGGACAGGCCATATGGCAGTAGCGGCAGCCGATGCAGACATCCTCATTCACCACCACAAACCCGTCGTCACGCTTGTGCATTGCCCCGCTCGGGCACACTTTGGTGCAGGCCGGATCTTCACAGTGGTTACAGGCAATCGACAGGTAATAGGCAAAGACGTTCTGATGCCAGACGCCGTTATCCTCCTGCCAGTCGCCGCCCGCGTATTCGTAGATCCGGCGGAAGCTGACGTCCGGGGTCAGGTCTTTATAATCCTTGCAGGCCAGCTCGCAGGTTTTGCACCCGGTGCAACGGCTGGAATCAATAAAAAATCCATACTGGGTTGTCATCGGTTACTCCTTACACCTTCTCAACCTGAACAAGGTTTGTGTGGGACGGGTTGCCTTTCGCCAGCGGCGATGGGCGCTGCGTGGTCAGTACGTTAATACTGCCAGCCTGGTCGATGCGGTTTGCATCCGGGCTGTACCACGCGCCTTCCCCCAGCGCGACAACACCAGGCATCATGCGGGGCGTCACTTTGGCTTCGATATGCACCTCGCCGCGATCGTTAAAGATACGCACACGATCGCCATTGCTGATGCCTCGCGCTTTCGCATCCGTCGGGTTAATCCACATCTCCTGGCGGCAGGCGGCTTTCAGCACATCAACGTTGCCGTAAGTGGAGTGAACGCGCGCTTTGTAGTGGAATCCGGTCAGTTGCAGCGGGAATTTTGCGGTCAGCGGATCGTTATAATTTTCAAACCCGGGCGTGTAGATCGGCAGGGGATCGATAACATCCCCTTCCGGCAATTCCCAGGTTGCGGCAATGTTTGCCAGCTCTTCGGAGTAAATCTCGATTTTGCCCGATGGCGTGGTCAGCGGATTCGCCTGCGGATCGTCGCGGAAGGCTTTGTACGCCACGTGGTGCCCTTGCGGATCGCGCTGTTTATAGATGCCCTGCTTGCGGAAGGTATCGAAATCCGGCAGGTCAGGGATCGCTTTACGGGAAAGTTCATGCAGATGACGCATCCACTCTTCCTGAGTGCGGCCTTCTGTGAACTGTTGTTCGACACCAAGACGTTTCGCCAGCTCAGAGGTCATCTCATAGATGGTTTTGCACTCGAAACGCGGTTTGATGGCCCGGTCGGTGAAGATCACGTAGGACATGTTGCCGCAGGAGGCATCCAGCGCGAAATCCATCTGCTCCGAGGCAGTGCAATCCGGCAGCAGAATATCCGCATATTTCGCCGATGAGGTCATGTGGCAGTCGATCACCACAATCATCTCGCACTTCTTGTCATCCTGCAGGATTTCGTGGGTGCGGTTGATCTCCGAGTGCTGGTTAATAAGGCAGTTACCGGCGTAGTTCCAGATCATCTTGATCGGCACATCCAGCTTGTCTTTGCCCCGTACGCCATCGCGCAGGGCGGTCATCTCCGGCCCGCGCTCAATGGCGTCGGTCCACATAAACATGGAGATACTTGTCTGAACCGGGTTTTCCAGGGTTGGCATCCGTTCAAACGGCAGCGAATAGGAACCTTCGCGCGCGCCACTATTCCCACCATTAATACCCACGTTACCGGTCAGAATGGACAGCATCGAAATAGCACGAGTGGCGATTTCGCCATTCGCGTGACGCTGTGGCCCCCAGCCCTGGCTGATATAGGCCGGTTTCGCTGAACCGATTTCACGCGCCAGCTGGACAATACGTTCCGCCGGTATCCCGGTGATTTTTGATGCCCACTCCGGGGTCTTCGCCACGCCGTCACTGCCCTGGCCCAGAATATACGCCTTGTAATGCCCGTTGGCAGGCGCACTGGCGGGCAGGGTTTTCTCGTCATAGCCGACGCAGTATTTATCGAGGAATGGCTGATCGACAAGGTCCTCGGTGATCATGACCCACGCCAGCGCGCTGACCAGCGCCGCATCGGTACCCGGGCGAATAGGGATCCACTCATCTTCCCGGCCTGCCCCCGTATCGGTATAACGCGGATCAATGATGATCATCCGGGCGTTAGATTTGGCGCGAGCCTGTTCAAGGTAATAGGTTACCCCACCGCCGCTCATCCGCGTTTCACCAGGGTTGTTACCGAAAAGCACCACCAGTTTACTGTTTTCGATATCGGACGGGCTGTTACCGTCTGCCCAGCCACCGTAGGTGTAGTTCAGGCCGGCAGCAATCTGTGCAGAAGAGTAGTCACCGTAGTGATTGAGATAACCGCCGCAGCAGTTCATCAAGCGCGCCACCAGCGTTTTGCCCGGTGGCCAGGAGCGGGTCAGCGTTCCCCCGAGCGTTCCGGTGCCGTAGTTCAGGTAGATGGATTCGTTACCGTACTCTTTTATCAGACGCTGCATATTGCTGGCGATGATATCGTAAGCTTCATCCCAGCTGATGCGCTCGAACTTCCCTTCCCCGCGCTTACCGACGCGTTTCATCGGGTACTTCAGACGGTCCGGGTTATAAACCCGGCGGCGCATTGAGCGGCCACGCAGACAGGCGCGAACCTGATGCAAGCCGTCGTAGTTATCGTCACCGGTATTGTCGGTTTCGACGTATTTGATCTCGCCATCCACCACATGCATACGTAATGGACAACGGCTACCACAGTTTACGGTACAGGCGCTCCACACCACGTTTTCCGGGGCCGTAGCCGGGGACAACGCATCCGCCGCCGACGCCAGTCGGCTAAAAGGGAGAGTGAAGGCACTGCTGGCAACGGCGAGACCGCCAATTGCCGTGGTTTTCATCAACCCACGGCGAGTGACCTCGGCAGCCATTAACGCTTCAGGCGCTTTGATTTTCATAAAGACTCACTTTGGTTGCTCACAAAGAATAAGGGGCGGAATTAACCGCGATATAGTTTTATATATAACGAGCTAATGCATTATGCGTGTTTTATGCTGGCTTTCATTCGCAGGAGTATTACTACTTTAGAGGGAGGGGGTATTGCGTCGTATCAAACCGAGGGTATAAAAAAAGCGCCAAAAGGCGCTTTTTTGTTGTTAGGCAAAGAATTAGCCGATGTACTGCTGGCCTTTCATGTATGGGCGCAGAACTTCAGGGATCTCAATACGCCCGTCTGCCTGCTGATAGTTTTCCAGCACGGCAACCAGCGTACGGCCAACAGCCAGACCAGAGCCGTTCAGGGTATGCACCAGACGGGTTTTCTTGTCGGACTTGCTGCGGCAGCGTGCCTGCATACGACGCGCCTGGAAATCCCAGACGTTAGAGCAGGAGGAGATTTCACGGTAGGTGTTCTGCGCAGGTACCCACACTTCCAGATCGAAGGTTTTGCAGGCGCCAAAGCCCATATCACCGGTGCACAGCGCCATACGACGGTACGGCAGACCGAGCAGCTCCAGCACTTTCTCCGCGTGGCCGGTCATCTCTTCCAGCGCGTCCATGGACTCTTCCGGACGAACGATCTGTACCATTTCAACTTTATCGAACTGGTGCATACGGATCAGACCACGCGTGTCACGGCCGTAAGAACCCGCTTCAGAGCGGAAGCACGGAGAGTGCGCCGTCAGTTTGATTGGCAGGTCGTCTTCGTCGATGATCTCATCACGCACGAGGTTGGTCAGCGGCACTTCCGCGGTTGGGATCAGCGCGTAGTTGCTGCTGTCGGCTTCCTCGTCCAGCGGACGGGTATGGAACAGATCGCCGGCAAATTTCGGCAGTTGTCCGGTACCGTACAGAGTATCGTGGTTAACCAGATATGGAACGTAGGTTTCGCTGTAACCGTGCTGCTCGGTGTGCAGATCCAGCATGAACTGTGCCAGCGCACGGTGCAGATGAGCAATCTGACCTTTCATCACCACGAAGCGAGAACCGGTCAGCTTCACGGCTGCCGCAAAGTCCAGGCCCGCGTGCATTTCGCCCAGAGTAACGTGATCGCGAACCTCGAAGTCGAACTCACGAGGCGTACCCCAGCGTTTCACTTCAACGTTGTCGTTTTCGTCTTTACCGACAGGAACGCTGTCGTCAGGAATGTTCGGGATAGCCAGGGCGATATCACGAATTTCGGCCTGAAGAACGTCCAGCTCAGCTTTCGCCTGGTCCAGCTCTTCACCCAGTTTGTTCACTTCCAGGCGTAATGGCTCAATATCTTCCCCGCGCGCTTTCGCCTGGCCGATGGACTTCGATCGAGAGTTACGCTCTGCCTGCAGATTTTCAGTTTGTACCTGCAGAACTTTACGACGCTCTTCAAGAGCGCGCAGCTTATCTACATCCAGCTTAAAGCCCCGGCGTGCCAGTTTTTCAGCGACTGCGTCTGGCTCATTACGCAGCAGATTGGGATCGAGCATGCTTATCCTGTGCTTATCGAATTAAAATAGGAAAATGTGGCCACAGCCTGCAGCCACAGGGATACAATGCCAACATTACCGCAACGACTGAACTAACGGTAGCGTTTTATAGGGCTATTTTGATCCTGTCCGGCGAGCCAGGCGAGCTTTTCGCCAATCTTGCCTTCAAGACCTCTGTTTGTGGGGTGATAATAGCGGGTTTGTGCCATTTCCTGCGGGAAATACTCCTCTCCGGCCGCGTAAGCGTTGGGTTCATCGTGAGCGTAACGATACTCCTGCCCGTACCCCATCTCTTTCATCAGTTTCGTTGGCGCATTACGCAGATGCACCGGCACATCGTAGTCCGGGCGCTCACGCGCATCCGACATGGCCGCTTTGAATGCGGTATAGACGGCATTACTTTTCGGCGCGCAGGCCAGATAGACAATCGCCTGAGCAATAGCGCGCTCACCTTCTGCCGGCCCGACGCGAGTAAAACAATCCCAGGCCGAAAGCGCCACCTGCATGGCGCGCGGATCGGCATTGCCAACATCTTCTGAGGCAATCGCCAGACAGCGACGCGCGACGTACAGCGGATCGCCACCGGCAGTGATAATGCGAGCGTACCAGTAAAGCGCGGCATCCGGCGCGCTGCCGCGTACCGACTTATGCAGCGCCGAGATCAGATCGTAAAAGCGATCGCCTTTGTTATCAAAACGGGCGCTACGCTCACCGGCAATTTCGGTCAACAGTTCCGGTTTTAATACCCGTTTGCCGGCGTCGTCGACTTCGGCCATATCGGCCATCATTTCCAGGGTATTCAGCGCCCGCCGCGCATCGCCGTTAACCAGTTCCGCAATTGCCCGACGCGTGTCGTCAGGCAGGACAATGTCCTGTCCGCCATAGCCGCGGGCTTTGTCGTCCATCGCCTGGGTGAGAACTTTTTCAATATCCTCGATGGTGAGCGATTTAAGCAGGTAGACGCGCGCCCGGGAAAGCAGTGCCGAGTTGAGTTCAAATGACGGGTTTTCGGTGGTGGCACCGATGAAGAAGATGGTGCCATCTTCGATGTGCGGCAGGAATGCATCCTGCTGACTTTTATTAAAGCGATGGACTTCGTCCACAAAGAGGATGGTTCGTCGCCCGGCGTTACGGTTCTGACGCGCGCGCTCAATTGCCTCGCGGATCTCCTTCACACCGGATGTGACGGCCGAGATGCGCTCGACGTCCGCGTTAGCGTAGCGGGCGATCACTTCAGCAAGTGTGGTTTTACCGGTACCGGGTGGTCCCCAGAGGATCATCGAGTGCAGATGCCCGGCTTCAATGGCCCGCGGCAACGGCTTCCCCGCAGCCAGCAGGTGCTGCTGGCCAATATACTGAGCTAAATTTTCTGGCCGCATACGCGCGGCCAGAGGTTGAAACGCATTATCTGAAAAATCGAGCGACAGGTTGCCCACTCATGCCTCTTACTTACGTTGGTCGTCCACCGTTACGCCCTGCGGCGGGGTAAAGGTAAATTTAGATGCATCGACAGCGCCATTTTGCTGAGATTTGAGCTGATAGCTGCTGCGCTGATCGTCCTGCTCAACGGCGCCGAACTGATTGATGGTACCGTTGGTGCTTACATTGATGGTGAACTGCTTCAGGTTGCCGTTGCTGCCTTTTGGCGTCAGGACAAACTCATCACCGTTCTGCTTAATATTATACTGCTGCCAGTCGCTGGCCTGGTTACGGGCAATCAGCATAAAGGGCGTGTTGCTGGTCGCATCTTTCAGCCAGGTGGCGGTTGCCTGCTCAACAAACGGGTTGAAGAACCACAGGGTTTTGCCGTCAGAGACCAGGATGCTCTCATCAGGCTGAGTCATGTGCCAGTTGAAAAGATTTGGGCGTTTTACCCACAGATCGCCCTGGCCTTCCTGCACCGCATTACCGCTGCCGTCAGTCACTTTTTGCGTGAAGCTGGCGTGGAAGCTGCTCACTTTATCCAGGCGGCTTTTAAGGTCGCTGGCCGCATCAGCCCAGACGCTGCTGGCGACAAAACTGGTGAGTAATGCACAGGCGATTGCGATTTTTTTCATTGTTGTTCCTTAAAATACGTCATCCCGAAATGGGGTTTCCGTTTTCTATTCTGGACCTGCCCGCAGGCAGGTGACAGAAGAAAATGCTTAAATTTGGCTGATTTACCCTTCTTTGCACACGCTGAAGATCAATCAAACGGCGGCGGAGCCAGCACCTCACGGTTACCGTTATGCCCCTGCTCACTGACAATGCCCTGGGCTTCCATCTGCTCAATGATGCGCGCCGCGCGGTTGTAGCCAATACGGAACTGACGCTGAACGCCGGAGATCGAGGCTTTGCGTTTTTCGGTAACAAAATTAACCGCCTGGTCGAATAACGGATCCAGCTCTTCGCCGCCGTCAAAACCACCGCCGCCGCCTTCGCTTTCGCTGTCGGAGGTAATGCCGTCAACGTATTGTGGACGACCGCGCGCTTTCCAGTCCTGCACCACGGCATGCACTTCCTGGTCGCGAACGAATGCGCCGTGAACGCGCACCGGAGAGGTGGAGTTCGGGCCGGAGTAGAGCATATCCCCCATCCCCAGCAGCGATTCAGCACCGCCCTGATCAAGGATGGTACGCGAGTCAATTTTGCTTGATACGGTAAAGGCGATACGGGTCGGAATGTTGGCTTTAATCAGACCCGTAATGACGTCCACAGAAGGACGCTGCGTCGCCAGGACGAGGTGAATACCGGCCGCACGCGCTTTCTGTGCCAGACGGGCAATCAGCTCTTCCACTTTCTTACCGACGGTCATCATCAGGTCGGCGAACTCATCCACCAGCACGACGATGTAAGGCAGTTTTTCCAGCACCGGATGTTGGGCATCCATGCTATCGCCCGGTTTCCAGTATGGATCGGGAATTGGACGACCCATCCGCGCCGCCTCGGCGATTTTCTCGTTATAACCGGCAAGGTTACGCACGCCCAGAGCCGACATCAGCTTATAACGGCGCTCCATCTCGTTGACGCTCCAGCGCAGGGCGTTGGCCGCGTCTTTCATGTCGGTCACAACTTCCGTCAGCAGATGCGGGATCCCCTCATAGACCGACAGTTCCAGCATTTTCGGATCGATCATGATGAAACGGACATCTTCCGGCTGCGCTTTGTAGAGCATGCTGAGGATCATGGCGTTCACACCTACCGACTTACCGGAACCGGTTGTACCCGCGACCAGCAGGTGAGGCATTTTCGCCAGATCGGCTACCACCGGCTCACCCGCGATATCTTTACCCAGCACCACGGTCAGTGGTGAAGGGTTGTCGCGGAATTTGGTGTTGTCCAGCACTTCACGCAGGTAAACGGTCTGACGTTTTTTGTTCGGCAACTCAAGACCGACATAAGGTTTACCAGGAATGACTTCAACCACACGAACCGCAACGGTCGACAGAGAACGCGCCAGGTCGCGGGACAGGTTTGAAATACGCGCAGCTTTAACGCCAGGCGCCAGGTTGAGTTCGAAACGGGTAATGACAGGGCCTGGAGAGTAGTTGACCACGTCCGCTTTAATGCGGAAGTCAGCCAGACGCGCTTCTACCAGACGGGCCATTTGCTCCAGCGCGAAGGTATCGACCGGCTCAACTTCTGCTGGCGGCGGCGTTAACAGATCCAGCGACGGCAGAGGCGTGCTCGGACGTTGCAACGGACGGCTGTCACCGTTACGCATCAGCAGCGGATGAATGAGACTTTCCTGCGGCTGTGCCTGAGGCTGCTGGAATTGTGGCTGCTGTGGCTGCTGTGGCTGCGCATAAGATTGTGGCGCAGGCTGCTGCGGCTGGGCGTAAGCCTGTGGCGCTGGGGCCGGCTGCTGACGCACCGGCTCGGCTTCCGGCATGACGCTCGGCGTGAACAGCGGTTCGCTCGGACCATCATCCACCAGATCTTTCATCGGTGAGAATTCGAAATCCGACAGCGAGAACGGGTTCGCACCAGCAGGTTGCTCACCTGAATAGCGTTGCTGCTGGGTGGCCGCAAACTGGCGTGCTAATTCTGCCTCTGCTGCATCATCATCGTCCGCCTGAGCAGGATGATCGTGCTGATACTCCTCGCCATAGCGCTGATGCTGCTGTGCGGCGAACTGACGCGCCAGTTCGTCCTGCTGCATTTCATCTGCATCATCGTCGTAATCAGATTCACGGGCTTTCTCCTCAGCCATACGCTGAGAAGGCAGTTTAATGCCATAGGATGCCAGCTCGCGGCGGGTTGGCACACGCACGCGGTTAGGACGCGGCAACTGCGGGCCAATCCCCTCTTTTACCTGAGGACGTGGTGTTCCACCTGTCGCCAGGCTAAAGACCGGCGCCGCAGCCGAAGCGGCTGCGGTGGCCTGTTTCACACTCTCTGCCACTGGTGCAACCGCAGGCGTTGGAGTAACCGGCGGTGGGGAGACAGAAGGTGTATTCACAACAGGCTCCTGCACCGGCTCAGGAACAGGCTGATACCATGCTGCCAGTTGCTCGCGCTCACGGGCACGGCGCTCTTCAACCTCTTCGAAATAGTACATTGGCGGACGAGACGGTTTGACCTCTTCCACAACCTCAGGTTCTGGTTGAGGAGCGACATAAGGCTCAGCAGGCGGAACAGGCTCAGGGACATACTCCTGATACGGTTGCGCGACGGGCTGCTCGTCGTACGGGTACCCCTGCGGCTCATGAACGGGCTCAGGCTGATAAGGTTGCTGCCACGGTTCCTGCTGGACCGGCGCATAGCTTTCTGGCTCTGGTGCGATAACCGGCTCTGGCGTATGCACGCCAGGCGCCGTTTGCCACTCTACCTGAGGCTGTTGAATAGCGGACTCGGGAGCGGGAACCGACGCAGACGGCATAACGGCTTCCGCTGGTGCTGCATAAGCCTGCGCCGCCGTGGTCGCGGCTGCCGCGGCGGCAACCGGTGCGGTAACAGAGTGACCGTTTAGCAGTGGATCGTATTCATCAAAATCGCCCGGCGTGGCGCGACTGCCAGAGAAAAGCACATCATCAGGATCGACGGCGGCACCGGCTGAACGGTACTCAACATGATCGTCTTCGTCCATGCGTTTACCGGAGAAGAGCGCCGCATCGGTTTTACGGCCCAGCGGGTTGGCAAATTTCTCGGCGACGCGCTGACGGCGTGCCAGTGCTCCACGCAAAATACGTGCACGACGAGATTCACGACGCTGTACTGGCGCATCGTCTTCCTCTTCGTACTCATCTTCATATTCGTCTTCATCGACCCATGTGTCGTCACGACGGGTACGGTTGCTGGCAAAGGTCAGAATAGTGAGGACAAAACTGCCGATCTTCTCGGCAATGCTCACCCACGACCAGCCGGTGAACAGCGTTAATCCTGCCGCCCAGATACACAGCAATGCCAGGGTACCGCCGCTGCTGTGAAGCATAGGCTGTAACGCAGAGCTCAGCAGGCTACCGATGACCCCGCCAGAGGCGAAATACCAGATGTCATCGGCGTTGATGGCTGCCAGCCCGCAGGAGGTGAGGATCAACGCCAGTGCGCCTATCAGGCGCAGCGAAACCGCGAAATAGTCGATGTAGTCGTCGTTCTGACGATGGCGCCAGGCAAACCAGCATCCGCCAATAATAATGACGGGAATGGTATAGGCCATCACACCGAAAATGAAAAACAGGGTGTCCGCAAGCCAGGCACCGGGAACGCCGCCTAAATTATGGATAGGCTCATGCCATGCAGTTTGTGACCAGCTGGGATCTGAGGGGTTGAAACTGAGTAAGGCTGCCATCAGCCAGACGGCAAAAAGGGCAATAACAATCAGCAACGCCTCAAGGAGCCGACGTCCGCTGCTTAGCTTCGATAATGTGACTTCTTTGTCTTCAGTGTATTCCTGGCTCAAGAAAGGCTCTCCAGGTATCAGGCATATCCTGCCTGTTTGCTAAAACGGACAACAGCGCCGGGACACCCCGGCACTGTTGCTGTATGGATTAACAGGAGTGTAATCAAACTACACTGATTTTGCACCTGTTCCGTGTTAGCGCGTCTTAATAACCAGACGATTGCTCTGTTTGACCTCTTCCATCACCACATAGGTACGGGTGTCGTTCACGCCTGGCAGACGCAGCAGGGTTTCACCCAGCAGCTTACGGTAGGCGGACATATCTGGTACGCGGGTTTTCAACAGGTAGTCGAAATCGCCAGAAACCAGATGACACTCTTGAATTTCTTCAAGTTTTTGTACAGCGGCGTTAAATTGCTCAAACACATCCGGTGCACCACGATTCAGAGTAATCTCAACAAATACCAGAAGTGAGGCATCCAGATAATGCGGGTTCAGCAGAGCCGTATAGCCCTGAATAAAACCCTGTCTTTCCAGTCGGCGCACACGCTCAAGGCACGGCGTCGGGGAAAGTCCCACACGTTTTGAAAGCTCGACGTTGGAAATACGCCCATCCTTTTGCAATTCATTAAGAATGTTACGATCGATACGGTCGAGATCTTTGCCAGGGCGCTTCTTGCTATCTACCATTATTATTGTCTCTCTGTATTCCTTCCCTACTCCTGCCTGGACCCTGTGCACATCACTGTTCAGAGCCTGTACCCGTTAGTCATCACATCGCCTGGTTATCTATTAGACGCGATGCGGATTCGGGTTCTGTTGGTAAGAAGACCGTTGCCCGAAGGCAGTCACCGACATCACGTATGGCGTCTGTCCACGCCATGCGTAGATTTCACTGACCCGGTAAAAATGGCATTTACGTGCATGCCTATGCGGCACACGGTTAACGCGGTTTTTTTTCTTCCTTGAATGTTTTCGCAAAAGCGCAGGGGATTGTCAAAGCAAAACATCGATTTTTAGTACAACATGCCGGATATTCATTTCGGTGGGGTATTAATCCTCATTTTATTGCCTTATAAACAAGCGAATTTAAGAAGTAAGCCTGATGTTATAGCGCTCAATTTATCGTCATCGCCTATCGTACAGATTGAGATCAACATTGCTGTGCTCTTTTTTTACGGCAACAAATTCCCTACAATCCAGCCAACTGTCTGCCAACAACAATGGGGATCTCATGGGCACGGCCAAACACAGTAAGCTGCTAATTCTTGGTTCTGGACCTGCGGGATATACCGCGGCGGTCTATGCTGCGCGCGCTAACCTGCAACCGGTTTTGATTACCGGTATGGAAAAAGGCGGTCAGCTGACCACCACCACTGAAGTGGAAAACTGGCCAGGCGACCCTAACGACCTGACCGGGCCGCTGCTGATGGAGCGTATGCACGAGCATGCGGCTAAATTCGAAACCGAAATTCTGTTCGACCATATTAACAAGGTCGATTTGCAGAACCGTCCGTTCCGCCTGACGGGCGACAGCGGCGAGTACACCTGCGATGCGCTGATCATCGCAACGGGCGCTTCTGCCCGCTACCTCGGCCTGCCGTCAGAAGAGGCGTTCAAAGGTCGCGGCGTTTCTGCCTGCGCAACCTGCGACGGTTTCTTCTACCGCAACCAGAAAGTCGCGGTCATCGGCGGCGGTAACACTGCCGTAGAAGAGGCGCTCTATCTGGCGAACATCGCTTCTGAAGTGCACCTGATCCACCGTCGCGATACCTTCCGCGCCGAGAAGATCCTGATCAAACGTCTGATGGATAAAGTGGCGAGCGGCAACATTGTGCTGCACACCAACCGTACGCTGGAAGAAGTGACGGGCGATCAGATGGGCGTTGCCGGTCTGCGTATTCGTGATACCCAGAACACCGACAACGTCGAAACGCTGGAAGTGGCGGGCCTGTTTGTGGCTATCGGTCACAGCCCGAACACGGCGATCTTCGAGGGGCAACTGGAGCTGGAAAACGGCTACATCAAAGTGCAGTCCGGTATTCACGGCAACGCGACCCAGACCAGTATCCCGGGTGTGTTCGCTGCTGGTGACGTAATGGACCATATTTACCGTCAGGCGATCACCTCCGCAGGCACCGGTTGCATGGCCGCGCTGGACGCTGAACGCTACCTTGATGGGCTGGCTGAACAAGGTAAATAATCTTTACAAGTCAGTAACAAACGTAAATAAAGGCGGCGATAAGTCGCCTTTATTGTCTCCTCGTTGTAACATTGCGCTGCCCACTTTCTAATAACATCACCTGCAAAGCACGCAATGGAAAAAACCCGTCAACAAGAGTTAACACGCTGGCTAAAACAGCAGAGCGTTCTTTCCCGCCGCTGGCTCATGATTTCCCGTCTTCTGGGACTGATCAGTGGTCTGTTGATTGTTGCCCAGGCATGGCTGCTGGCCCGCATTCTCAATCATATGATCATGGAGAACATTCCGCGTGAAGCGCTTCTGCTGCCCTTCATCGTCCTGATCCTGGTTTTCATTCTGCGCGCCTGGGTTGTCTGGCTGCGCGAACGCGTTGGTTTTCACGCGGGGCAGCATATTCGCTACGAAATTCGCCGACAGGTGCTTGATCGTCTTCAGGAAGCCGGGCCCGCATGGATCCAGGGAAAACCAGCCGGAAGCTGGGCAACGTTAATCCTTGAACAGATTGACGATATGCACGACTACTACGCCCGCTACCTTCCGCAGATGGCGCTGGCCGTCTGCGTCCCGCTGCTGATTGTGATAACCATTTTCCCTGTCAACTGGGTAGCTGCGCTGATCCTGCTGGGTACCGCCCCGCTGATCCCCCTGTTTATGGCGATGGTGGGGATGGGAGCGGCCGATGCGAACCGCCGTAACTTCCTTGCGTTGGGTCGCCTGAGCGGCCATTTCCTTGACCGTCTGCGCGGCATGGAGACGTTACGCATTTTTGGCCGGGGTGAAGCCGAAACGGAAAACATTCGCCTGGCGTCGCAGGATTTCCGTCAGCGCACGATGGAAGTGTTACGTCTGGCGTTTCTGTCGTCTGGCGTACTGGAATTCTTTACCTCGCTCTCTATCGCCCTCGTGGCGGTCTATTTTGGTTTCTCGTATCTCGGCGCGCTGGATTTTGGTCATTACGGCACGGCGGTAACGCTGTCGGCCGGTTTCCTGGCGCTTATTCTGGCTCCGGAATTTTTCCAGCCGCTTCGCGATCTTGGCACCTTCTACCATGCCAAAGCGCAGGCCGTTGGCGCGGCTGACAGCCTGAAAACGTTCCTGGAGACGCCGCTGGCGCATCCGGAGCGGGGAGAGGTAACGCTGAACGCCAATGAACCCGTGACCATTGAAGCACGTGATTTCTCTATCCTGTCACCGGAAGGGAAAGTGCTGGCTGGCCCACTGAACTTTACCTTACCCGCCGGGCAACGGGTGGTGCTGGTAGGGACCAGTGGTTCAGGGAAAAGCTCGCTGATTAATGCGTTATCCGGTTTTATGGCTTATACCGGCTCACTGCGCATCAACAAAACCGAACTGCGCGATCTCGATCCGAACGCCTGGCGAAAACAGCTCAGTTGGGTGGGGCAAAACCCGCAGCTGCCAGCCCCGACGCTGCGGGAAAACGTCCTGCTGGCTCGCCCGGATGCACGTGAAGACGAGTTGCAATCTGTTCTCGACCGCGCCTGGGTCAGCGAGTTTCTGCCGCTGCTTCCGCATGGCGTCGATACCGTTGTCGGCGATCAGTCTGCCGGGTTATCCGTGGGCCAGGCGCAACGCGTGGCGGTCGCCCGCGCGTTGCTTAATCCATGCCAGTTAATGCTGCTGGACGAGCCGGCGGCCAGCCTGGATGCGCACAGTGAACAGCGCGTGATGGCGGCCCTGAACGCCGCCTCGCGGCAGCAAACCACCCTGATGGTCACTCATCAGCTGGAAGGCATTGCCGACTGGGACCAGATCTGGGTCATGGAAAACGGTCGTATTGTTGAGCAAGGCGATTACGCCTCTCTCGTTACCGCGCAGGGCCCCTTCGCTGCCCTGCTGGCGAATCGTCAGGAGGACATCTGATGCGTGCCCTGCTTCCCTATCTCGCGCTCTATAAACGCCACAAATGGATGCTGACGCTGGGCATCGTGTTGGCCATTGTGACCCTGCTTGCCAGCATCGGCCTGCTCACACTTTCCGGCTGGTTCTTGTCTGCCTCTGCCGTGGCGGGGGTTGCCGGGCTCTACAGCTTCAACTACATGCTTCCGGCGGCGGGCGTCCGCGGCACTGCCATTACCCGTACGGCAGGACGGTACTTCGAGCGACTGGTCAGCCATGACGCGACATTCCGCGTGCTGCAACATCTGCGCATTTACACCTTCAGTAAACTGCTGCCCCTCTCCCCTGCCGGACTGGCGCGTTTTCGTCAGGGGGAATTGCTCAACCGTGTGGTTGCGGATGTCGACACCCTGGATCACCTCTACCTGCGCGTGATTTCACCGATTGTCGGCGCGTTTGTGGTGATTGTGGTAGTCACGCTGGGTCTGTCGGTGCTGGATGTCCCTGTTGCGCTGACGCTGGGCGGGATCATGCTTTTGACGCTCATTATCCTGCCGCCGCTATTTTACCGCGCGGGTAAATCCACCGGAGAGAACCTGACGCGTCTGCGCGGGGAGTACCGCCAGCAGCTCACCTCCTGGTTACAGGGGCAGGCCGAACTGACGATATTTGGCGCCAGCGAGCGCTACCGTGCGCGAATGGAGAACACAGAACTGAACTGGCATGAAGCCCAGCGCCGTCAGTCTGAGCTTACCGCGTTCTCTCAGGCGCTTATGATGTTAATCGGGGGTGTCGCGGTCATCGCCATGCTCTGGATGGCGTCCGGTGGCGTTGGCAATAACGCACAGCCGGGCCCTCTGATTGCCTTGTTCGTATTCTGTGCCCTGGCGGCCTTTGAAGCGCTGGCGCCGGTGACGGGTGCCTTCCAGCATCTCGGCCAGGTCATCGCCTCCGCCCTGCGCATCACGGAGATTGCGGAGCAGGATCCGGAGGTGAAGTTCACCGCAGAGCAAACGGCCACGCCTGAGCAGGTTGCCCTGACACTCAATAACGTCACCTTCGCCTATGACAAGCAGGCACAGAATGCGCTGGAAGGCATTAGCCTCGCTGTGGATGCGGGTCAGCGGATTGCGATCCTCGGCCGTACCGGCTGCGGCAAATCCACGCTTTTGCAACTGTTAACGCGAGCCTGGGATCCACAGCAAGGTCAGATTCAGTTTAACGGAACTCCGCTGGCAGACTTCAGCGAACAGGCGCTGCGCAAAACCGTCAGCGTGGTTCCGCAGCGCGTTCATCTCTTCAGCGCCACGCTGCGCGATAACCTGCAGCTGGCTGCACCGGAGGCCACTGATGACGTACTCCGCGCCATGCTGGAGCAGGTCGGGCTGCATAAGCTGCTTGAAGACGATGGCCTGAACAGCTGGCTGGGTGAAGGCGGTCGTCAACTCTCTGGCGGTGAGCTGCGTCGTCTGGCGATTGCGCGCGCGCTGCTGCATGATGCGCCGCTGATGTTGCTCGACGAGCCCACAGAAGGGCTTGATGCGACAACTGAAAGCCAGATCCTTGATTTACTTGCGAATGTTATGGCCGGTAAAACCGTCCTGATGGTGACACACCGCCTGCGTGGACTGGCAAGTTTTGATCGGATAATTGTGATGGACAACGGACACATTATTGAGCAAGGTAGTCACGCAGAGCTGTTGACGAAACAGGGTCGCTACTACCAGTTTAAACAGCGTCTGTAGACTATATTTGTAGCGTCCTCACTCGCGTACTGGAGTTTTGCTGTCATGCGCCTGGTCCAGCTTTCTCGTCATAACATTGCGTTCCCGTCGCCAGAGGGAGCGCTGCGTGAACCCAATGGGCTGCTGGCACTTGGCGGCGATCTCAGCCCTGCCCGGCTCCTGATGGCCTACCAGCGCGGCATATTCCCGTGGTTTTCACCTGGTGACCCTATTTTATGGTGGTCTCCCGATCCGCGCGCCGTGCTCTGGCCCACGCAGTTTCACCTGAGCCGCAGCATGAAGCGTTTCCACGCAAAATCACCGTACCGGGTCACATTGAATCACGCCTTCGGTCAGGTGATAGAAGGGTGTGCGGAAGACCGTCATGAGGGGACATGGATCACCCGCGATATCATCACTGCCTATCATCAACTGCACGAGCTTGGCTACGCCCACTCCATTGAGGTGTGGGAAGGTGGCGAACTTGTTGGCGGTATGTACGGCGTCGCGCAGGGGACGTTGTTCTGCGGTGAGTCGATGTTCTCCCGGGCGGTAAACGCCTCGAAAACGGCCCTGCTGGTTTTCTGCCAGGAGTTTGCTCAGCGCGGCGGGCAGTTGCTGGATTGTCAGGTTCTGAACGAGCATACCGCCTCCCTCGGTGCGGTTGAAATCTCCCGCCGCCACTACATTGAGCACCTGGATAACTGCCGTCAGGAGAAGCTGCCGCGCGATTTTTGGGTACCGCGGACACTCTTTATGCCCAATGTCTAAATGTTTTCCGCATATTTTTTATGAGGGTGTTATAATTATGCCGCAGAGTAGCTTCTGCCTGTTGCCCCGCCGCCGTTTGGGACCTTCGCTTCAGATAACGTCCTGACGTTTATCCTGTTGTATCCCCTTTACGAATGCGCTTTCCGTTCGGTTGTACCGTGACGCTTGGGCAATGCGCCGAAACTGTTTTGCTGCGTTTTAAACGCGCAATTCTTTACTTAATTGATGAATTTCGGCATTATCTTGCCGGTTCAAAACTTGGTAGTGATACCCCAGAGGATTAGATGGCCAAAGAAGACAATATTGAAATGCAGGGTACCGTACTTGATACGTTGCCTAACACCATGTTTCGCGTAGAGCTGGAAAACGGTCACGTGGTAACTGCGCACATCTCCGGTAAAATGCGCAAAAACTATATCCGCATTTTGACGGGCGACAAAGTGACTGTTGAACTGACCCCGTACGACCTGAGCAAAGGCCGCATTGTCTTCCGTAGTCGCTAATTGTTTTCGCCTGTAATGGCAGATGAATATTAAAAAAGGCCGGGATAATCCCGGCCTTTTTTTATTCATGGCTTCAGTGTTGGTGTATTGTCTTCCACGGTTGTACAGAGGCGCCAATTTATGGCTGTGGATTTATCCAGAACCAACATCGAACGAAACTGGAAAGCGCCTCGCAAAATTCCTCTGCAGGCTGTTGCCCTCACCCCGCCCCTCTCCCACGGGGAGAGGGAGAAAAGCAGGCATAAAAAAACCGGGCTGATGCCCGGTTTTTAACACACATATTACACTCAGTGAGCCGCTTCCGGCTTGTGCTTCGCCGCACTCTGGAAATCGTACGTCAGTTCGTTCTTCGCCTGATCCAGTGCCACCGTCACCTGGCCGCCGTCCACCAGCGAGCCAAACAGCAGTTCGTTCGCCAGCGGTTTCTTCAGGTTGTCCTGAATCACACGCGCCATCGGACGGGCACCCATCGCACGGTCGTAGCCTTTCTCAGCCAGCCAGTTGCGGGCCTCCTGGCTCACTTCCAGCGACACGCCTTTCTGATCAAGCTGAACCTGCAGTTCGACGATGAACTTGTCTACCACCTGATGGATCACCTCGGTAGACAGGTGATCGAACCAGATAATGTTGTCCAGACGGTTGCGGAACTCCGGCGTAAAGATCTTCTTGATCTCTTCCATCGCATCGGTGCTGTTATCCTGGTGGATCAGGCCGATGGATTTACGCTCGGTTTCACGTACCCCGGCGTTGGTGGTCATCACCAGCACCACGTTACGGAAGTCCGCCTTGCGCCCGTTGTTGTCGGTCAGCGTCCCGTTGTCCATCACCTGCAGCAGGATGTTGAACACGTCCGGGTGCGCTTTCTCGATTTCATCGAGCAGCAGTACCGCATGTGGATGCTTGATCACCGCGTCGGTGAGCAGACCGCCCTGGTCAAAGCCCACGTATCCCGGAGGCGCACCAATCAGACGGCTGACGGTGTGACGCTCCATATACTCGGACATATCAAAGCGCAGCAGTTCAATGCCCAGCGCTTTGGAGAGCTGCACCGTTACTTCGGTTTTCCCGACACCGGTTGGACCGGCGAACAGGAACGAACCGACAGGCTTATGCTCATGCCCCAGTCCGGCACGGGCCATCTTGATCGCTTCGGTTAAGGCCTCAATGGCTTTATCCTGACCAAAGACCAGCATCTTCAGACGATTGCCAAGGGTACGCAGCGTGTCGCGATCGCTCTGAGAAACGCTCTTCTCAGGGATGCGCGCGATACGAGCCACTACGGACTCAATATCCGCCACGTTGACGGTTTTCTTACGCTTGCTGGCTGGCATAAGACGCGCACGCGCCCCTGCCTCGTCAATCACGTCAATCGCCTTATCCGGCAGATGACGATCGTTGATGTATTTCACCGCCAGCTCCACCGCCGCACGCACCGCTTTCGCGGTGTAACGCACGTCATGGTGCGCTTCATACTTCGGTTTCAGGCCGTTGATGATCTGCACCGTTTCCTCGACGGACGGTTCAGTGACATCGATTTTCTGGAAGCGACGCGCCAGGGCACGATCCTTCTCAAAGATGTTGCTGAACTCCTGGTAAGTGGTCGAGCCAATCACCCGGATCTTGCCGCTGGAGAGCAGCGGTTTGATCAGGTTAGCGGCGTCCACCTGCCCACCCGAAGCGGCACCCGCACCGATGATGGTATGAATTTCATCGATAAACAGGATGCTGTTGGTATCCTGCTCCAGCTGTTTTAACAGCGCCTTGAAGCGTTTTTCAAAATCACCACGGTATTTGGTGCCCGCCAGCAAAGAGCCGATATCCAGCGAGTAGATGGTGCAATCGGCAATTACTTCCGGTACGTCGCCCTGCACAATGCGCCAGGCGAGACCTTCGGCAATCGCGGTTTTACCCACGCCCGATTCCCCCACCAGCAGCGGGTTATTTTTGCGGCGACGGCACAGCACCTGAATCGCGCGCTCCAGCTCTTTATCGCGACCAATCAGCGGGTCGATACCGCCAACGCGAGCAAGCTGATTAAGGTTGGTGGTGAAGTTTTCCATACGATCCTCCCCGCCTGCTTGCTCTTCATTGTTATTGACCTGATTGCTGGGATCCGATGCCTGGTTAGGCTCGTCTTTGCGCGTGCCGTGGGAAATAAAGTTAACCACATCGAGTCGGCTGACTTCGTGTTTGCGCAGCAGGTAGGCCGCCTGCGACTCCTGCTCGCTGAAGATGGCGACCAGGACGTTTGCGCCCGTCACTTCGCTACGTCCGGAAGACTGGACGTGGAATACCGCGCGCTGCAGCACACGCTGGAAGCTGAGCGTCGGCTGTGTGTCGCGCTCTTCTTCACTGGCTGGCAGCACCGGTGTCGTTTGTTCGATGAAGGCTTCGAGTTCCTGACGTAGCGCCACCAGATCCACGGAGCAGGCTTCCAGCGCTTCGCGGGCAGATGGGTTGCTAAGCAGTGCGAGCAGTAAATGCTCGACGGTCATAAACTCATGTCGGTGCTCACGCGCTCTGGCGAAAGCCATATTTAAACTGAGTTCCAGTTCTTGATTGAGCATAGGCACCTCCCCCAATTTTATGCCTTATCAGGCCTTTTCCAGCGTACACAGCAACGGATGCTCGTTCTCCCTCGCATAGTCGTTCACCATCGCCACTTTGGTTTCCGCCACCTCGGCGGTAAAGATGCCGCAGATAGCTTTGCCACGATAATGAACGGTAAGCATCAGTTGCGTTGCACGTTCTACATCATAAGAAAAGAACTTTTGTAGCACGTCAATAACAAATTCCATCGGCGTGTAATCATCGTTCATTAACATAACTTTATACATAGATGGCGGTTTTAGCGCGTCACGCACTTTGTCTTCCGCCAGCTGGTCAAAATCCAGCCAGTCGTTGGTCTTACCCATTTTGCATAACCACTTTGAATCTACCTCAGATGTTAGATAACAATCATCTATTACTGTCATCCGCGATGTCTGTCACAAACTGTTGCAATAGCGTTAACTGCTTCAAACTTTGGTTGATTATTGTCCCATCTCCAGCGCCAAACGCTTGACGATGTCTTTCGATTCTCTAAATTGTACAAGCGTGAGATGGCGAGGTTTTGAACAGCCCCCACTCCACCACCGGTTCATTCCATCTTAACTTATAAGATTTACGAAGGATGTCGAAGCATGGAAATGGGTACTGTTAAGTGGTTCAACAACGCCAAAGGGTTTGGCTTCATCTGCCCCGAAGGCGGCGGCGAGGATATATTCGCTCACTATTCCACCATTCAGATGGATGGTTACAGAACGCTCAAAGCCGGGCAGTCCGTCCGGTTCGATGTACATCAGGGACCAAAAGGCAATCACGCAAGCCTTATCGTACCGATTGAAGCAGAAACGGTTGCTTAGCTCTCTGTTTTATTGTGTACATCCCGCAGTCAAAATGCCAGCCCGATCGGCTGGCATTTTTATTTTCGGGTTATTCCCGAGCCAGCGCATCCACCGGATCCAGCCGCGCCGCGTTGCGGGCCGGCAGCCAGCCAAACAAGATGCCGGTAAAGGTCGAGCATAAAAATGCGGTAAGAATGGCCACCGGTGAAAACCCAATCTCCCAGCCGGGTAAGAAAATCTGCAGGGCAAAGGCGATCATCATCGACAGCGCAATCCCCATGGCGCCGCCCACCAGACACACCAGCACCGCTTCAATCAAAAATTGCTGCAGCACGTCGCTGGCTCTGGCCCCAACCGCCATGCGAATACCAATTTCCCGGGTACGTTCCGTCACCGAGACCAGCATGATATTCATCACCCCGATACCGCCAACGACCAGCGAAATCACCGCCACCAGCGTGAGGAACAGCTGAAGAGTACGTGTGGTCTTTTCCGCCGTTTTCAAGAGGCCGTCCATATTCCAGGTGAAGAAATCCTTCTTCCCGTGACGCAGGGTTAACAGCCGCTCAAGCTGCTGTTCGGCCAGCGCGCTGTCATAGCCCTCCTTCACGCGAACAGTGATGGAGTTCAGCCATGACTGCCCCATAATCCGCCCGGAAATGGTGCTGTACGGTAGCCAGACCCGCAGGATCTTGCTGCTGCCAAACATGGACTGCTTCTCTTCCGCCACGCCAATCACGGTGGCTGGCATGTTCCCTACGAGGATCACTTCGCCCACGACGTTGGTTTTATTGGGGAAGAGCTGTCTGCGCGAGTTCGCGTCCAGTACCACCACCTGCGCCCTGCCCGCCAGCTGTTCGGCGTTGAAGGTCGCCCCTTCGCTGAAGGTCATGCCGTAGACGTTAAAATAATCTCCGCTGACGCCGTTCGCGCTGGCGGCAACGTCCACGTTACCCACGCGCAGGCGAAGGTTTTGCGACACGGCAGGCGTCGCCGAATTGACCCACGGCTGTTTCTGAATGGCCGCCAGGTCGTCGTATTTCAACGCCTGCTGATACTGCGGTTCGTCATCACCAAAGTCTTTCCCGGGATAGACGTCAATGGTGTTGGTCCCGATAGCGCGGATATCCGCCAGCACCAGCTGTTTGGCTGCATCGCCCACCACCACAATCGACACCACCGATGCAATACCGATGATGATCCCAAGCATGGTCAGCAGGGTGCGCATTTTATTGGCCGCCATCGCCAGCCAGGCCATGGTCAGCGCCTCGCGAAAACCGCTGGAAAACTGTCCCCAGCCGGTTGCAGCAGGCAAGGCTTCTTTTGGCGCGGCCGCTCTGGACGCACGCGGTGGCGGGTTGCTCACCAGCTCGCCGTCGTGGATCTCGATAATGCGCTCAGCCTGCGCCGCCACCTGCGGATCGTGAGTCACGATAATGACCGTGTGCCCCTGATCGCGAAGCTGATGGAGGATCGCCATCACCTCTTCACCGGAATGGCTGTCGAGCGCTCCGGTGGGTTCATCGGCCAGGATCACCTGCCCGCCGTTCATCAGCGCACGGGCAATACTCACGCGCTGCTGCTGACCGCCAGAAAGCTGCGAGGGCTGATACTCTACCCGCTCCGCCAGACCAAGACGCGTTAACAGCGCCTGCGCGCGCGCAAGGCGTTTCTTGCGCTCCACGCCTGCATAGACCGCCGGGACCTCCACGTTCTGCGCCGCACTCAGGTGAGAGAGCAGATGGTAACGCTGAAAGATAAAGCCGAAGTGTTCCCGACGCAGCTTTGCCAGCGCGTCGCCGTCCAGAGTGGAAACGTCCGTTCCGGCCACGCGGTAGGTACCGCTGGTCGGTTTATCCAGACAGCCAAGAATGTTCATCAGCGTCGATTTACCGGAACCCGACGCGCCAACAATCGCCACCATCTCGCCCGCTTCCACGCGCAGGGAGATGCCCTTCAGCACCTCCACCGGACCATCGCCCGACGGATAGCTGCGACGAATATCAGTCAGCTCAAGCAACGCCGTCATTTCGCCGCTCCGGGCAGGGTTTCGCTGGTGACCACCTCGTCACCCTCTTCCAGCCCTTTCACCACCACCACGTCGGTATCGTTGCGTGCGCCAATCACCACTTCACGCTCGCGCGTTTCGCCGTTGCGTAACACCTTCACCTTATAGCGGTTATCCCCGGCGGATTCCCCCAGCGCAGAGAGCGGAACGGTCAGCACGTTTTTTACGCCGGTCAGCTGAATATGGACCTGCGCGGTCATATCCAGACGCAGCACGCCCTGCGGGTTGGGGACTTCAAAACGGGCATAGTAGAAGATCGCGTCGTTCACTTTTTCCGGCGTAGGCAGAATGTCCTTCAGCACGCCTTCATAGCGCGTCTGCGGATCGCCCAGTACGGTGAACCAGGCGTTCTGCCCCGGCTTAAGATGGATAACATCCGCCTCGGAAACCTGCGCTTTCACCAGCATAGTGCTCATATCCGCCAGCGTCAGAATGTTCGGCGCCTGTTGGGCGGCAATCACCGTCTGACCCTGAAGCGTGGTGATCTGGGTCACTTCCCCGGCCATGGGCGCCACAATCTTCGTATAATCGAGGTTGGTTTTCGCCGTATCCAGCGAGGCTTGGTTGCGCTTGATTTGCGCGTCAATGGTGCCAATCTGCGCCTGTTTCACCGCCAGTTCGGTGGCGGCCGTGTCGAGATCCTGTTTCGAGATCGCCTGCGTTTTGGCCAGCGCCTGCTGACGCGTCAGGGTCACCTGGGCAAGATTACGTTCCGCCAGCGCCTGCGCACGCTGCGCGCGCAGCTCCATCAGCGTGGCTTCCACTTCCCGGATCTGGTTTTCAGCCTGTTCCGGGTCGATAACGCCGAGCAGTTGCCCCTTTTTCACCTTATCGCCAATCTCAACGGACAGCGTTTTTAACTGCCCGCTAACCTGTGCGCCCACGTCAACCTTGCGCAGCGCATCAAGTTTGCCGGTCGCCAGTACGTTTTGCTGCAATTCACCCGGACGGACGATCAGCGTTTGATACTGCGGAACCGGCGCGTTGAGCACTTGCCATAACCAGTATCCGGCCGCTATCACCACTATCGCCAGCAGCAGAAACCACTTTCTGCGTTTTCCCTTAAGGTTCATAAATATTCCAAATAATTATTCTGGCTTACATCAACGTCGATTCTATCTAAACCACTCCTCAACGAAACCCCTGAATTCAGGAAATGCCTGGATTTGTTGACACAACGTTGACAAAGGGCCTGCTGAAATAACGCCATTCCATAAGAAGCAGGATCTCACATGTCTTCCATCGTCGATACACCGTATTCCACTCTGTCGCAGCCTAAATCCGGCTGGCAGCTGTTTAAAAGCCTGGTCACTGGCACCATTACGCCGGGCCTGGCATGGCAAAATCCCGCCTATCGACGTAAGTTTGCGCTTCGCACGCTGGCCACACCGCTCAGCACCGCACGTCTGCTCTCAAGCCTGGCAAAGCAGCCCCGTTTGATGCAAATGCTGCAGGTCCAGCCTGGCCTGCCCTGTCGCCTGCATCGCCCTTGGCTGACCGTGAATATGGATCGCCCGCATGCGCTGGAAGCCCTGAACTGGCACTACCAGACCATGAGTCACCACCTGCCAGCCGCGCTGCTCAAAGGCTATCTTTCTAAGCAGGGCGTGACGCTCCTGACCTTAACCGGTAAGGATGAACAGCAGTTTACCGTTCGGTTGTGCGCCGATGCGTTCCTGGATAAAGAGGGAGAAGCTACCCTCTTTTTCAGTGACCATCAGGATACCGTGCTGGCGGAAATAACGTTTACGCTGTGCCCGTTTGAAGGCAAAAGCACGCTCTTTATCGGCGGCCTGCAGGGGGCGAAAGCCCACGTTCCGCATGAGCTGATCCAGAAGGCAACCAAGGCGTGCCATGGCCTTTTCCCGAAACGTCTGCTGGTTGAAGCTGTCATGACGCTTGGCAGCGCCTTTCCGGTGGAGCAGATTGTGGCGGTGAGTAATGCCACCCACATCTATCGCAGCTGGCGGTATCGCAAGAAAAAAGAGGGGAAATTGCTGGCGGATTACGACAGCTTCTGGATCTCCCTCGGCGGACACAAACAGGATAACGGTAACTTTGAACTGCCGCTTGCCATGCCGCGTAAGTCCATGGAAGAGATTGCCAGTAAAAAACGCGCAGAATATCGCCGCCGCTATGAGCTACTGGATAGCCTGACGGAGCAGGTCACCCAGGCAACCCGGCGTTAATCGGCTTTCCCGCGTGCCAGCCACAGGACGCGGGAGAACATTTTACGCAGCAGCGTAGGCACCGATTCGATCCCTCTCCGCCCTGCTTCTGTTGCCACTTCAATGGCTAAATCCGGTTTTGAAGAGCGGTGGATCGCTTTGGCGATCACGCGCCGCATGTTCATCGGCACATCGACCGGCACCATCGCTATCCTGTGGAACACGTCATCGAACCCCTGGCGGTACATAAAGTGCTCCATGTCCATGGCGGGCAGCATGGTTAAATGATCCCGCTCTTCTTCTCGCTCATCGTTCAACAAGCTGCGCACGGTGGATGCGTATTTTTTACCCGCCTCATCGCCGTCGACCAGTACGTGCCATTCTATGCCCATCCGCCGGGCGAATTTGATCAGCGGCTTTAATCCTGACTGCGCAAACTCGATGACCTTAATCCCCTCCGCATCAAAATGGTGGCCGCACTGGCGCGCCAACTCGTTGATGACCCAGGTCTCGGTTTCCCCCTCCACCAGAAGCCAGCAGCGGGCAAAAAGCGACGAGGCGCGATTAAAGCGGATATGAAACGCAATACGGCGACCATCCTCGGCATTCATCCCTCCCGGCCCCAGCCGGTAAGCAGAAACGCGCGATGATTCACGCACCAGGCGGCAAACATACTCGACCGGCGTCAGCGACAACAACTCGCCGGAATTGGTGGTGGTAATGCGCTGAAGCGGCAGCAGATTCAGCAGGTGCCAGGCAACGGAGAGCATGATGGGGTGCAGACGTGTTTCCGGATCTTCCACCAGCAGCAGCGGACGCGCATCGCGATCCAGACGGACGGTTCCCTTGGCCTGCAGAAGGGTGGAAAATAGCCCCAGCAAAATCACCCGATGAGTGCGTCCGCCGGGCCGGTCGATCATCCGGTTAATGATATCGAGATAGCGCCAGCTTCGTTGCTCATCATGGGACCGACGGCGCATCAGACGATGGCGCGACTGCGAGGTTCCCTGCTCGGAAAAATAGTGCTCCAGCAGTTGCACCATGGCAGAGAGCCCCTGGCGGATTTGCCCATCGGTGAGATTTTGCGGACGCGAAACCAGCTCGCGTGCCAGGAAATCAAGCTCGCGGGCGGTGACTTCTACTTCCGGCATATGCGGCACGGTACCATTACGGATACGCCGCATAAAACGCGCATCGCGCAAGCGTAGCACCGGCATCAAACGAATCAGATGCCGGGCCAGCTCGTCGATATTGTCCAGCGGGATGGGGTTGCCTTTCTGGTCGAGAAATTCACGCAGGGTCAGCACCCCTTCATTCTCTGACATCTCGCCTTCCAGACGATAAAAAATACGGTGGAAGCCATCGTCGCTCTGAACCCAGCACGGTGACATCGGGCGGAAGCGACGCACCCGGTGACGCCCCGGCTCGGATTCGCGGAACGTCAGAATGATATGGAGATGCTTCTCACGGCCGTTGACATCGCCGGGTGGAAACCAGAAATCATCATGAACGAAGTGATACAAATCGCCCTCGGGCGAAAGCAGCAGCGTCAGCGCGTCCAGCAGGCTGGACTTACCCCAGGCGTTCTCGCCGATGAGGACGTTATTCTGCTCCAGCTGGAGTGACAGACGGTTTATACCGCGAAACCCGACAATTTCCACACGTTCGAGAAGCATACATCCCCCGAGAAATGATCACTTTTTCCTTTAAGTTATCAGCAGTATAGCGGGAGGATGCCGCACAGAACACTGTCAGGCCTCCTGATTATTTTGTCTCAGCACGAAAAATTCAGAATTTACGTGCAAGGTTTCATTTGAAATAGTCTCAATAGCACCACAAACTATCGCCCGCAAATTGGACTATGATCTATTCACCTCCAGTTTGAACAAGGATTGACATCACATTGCCTTAAATCAAATTATCCGAATTTATTTAAGTGGCGAAGGGGTGTTGTTGGTTTCTAAAATAATGGCTCTTTGAGTCGTCATCCCTTTATGGCGATATATCCCGCGCGCGGGAAAGCGTGCGGTAGTTAATTGAGGTGGTTATGTTCAGAAAATTAGCAGCAGAATGCTTTGGTACATTCTGGCTGGTGTTTGGTGGCTGCGGTAGTGCCGTTCTGGCAGCAGCATTTCCGGAACTCGGCATTGGTTTTGTCGGCGTCGCGCTGGCATTTGGTTTAACGGTATTAACCATGGCCTTCGCCGTAGGACATATTTCCGGTGGTCATTTTAACCCGGCCGTGACATTAGGCTTATGGGCTGGTGGTCGCTTCCCGGCCAAAGAGGTCATTGGCTATATTGTCGCTCAGGTTGTGGGCGGTATTATTGCTGCCGCGGTGCTGTACGTGATTGCCAGCGGTAAAGCCGGCTTTGACGCCGCAGCCAGCGGTTTTGCTTCCAACGGCTTCGGTGAGCACTCGCCTGGCGGCTACTCTATGCTCTCTGCCATTGTGATTGAAATTGTGCTGACCGCCGGCTTCCTGCTGGTGATCCACGGCGCGACCGACAAATACGCCCCTGCGGGCTTCGCGCCTATCGCCATTGGTCTGGCACTGACGCTTATTCACCTGATCTCCATTCCGGTGACCAACACCTCGGTGAACCCGGCGCGCAGCACCGCCGTCGCCATCTTCCAGGGCGGTTGGGCACTTGAGCAGCTGTGGCTGTTCTGGGTAATGCCGATCGTCGGCGGTATTCTGGGCGGCGTGCTGTATCGCACCCTGCTGGAAAAACGCGATTAATCTTTCCCTCCCTCTCCCTGTGGGAGAGGGCCAGTGTGAGGGCAACAGGCCGGGTAAGGCGCAGCCGCCACCCGGCTTTCTTTTGCCGCTTTACTGAACAGCCTTTATTGGGTAGTGTCTCTGGCGCTCAACAGCTACTCACAAGGACCGGTTGTTCATGTTCTCAGGACTCCTCATTATTCTGCTGCCCCTGATTGTGGGCTATCTTATCCCGCTGCATCAGGCATCGGCATTACGGCTTATCAACCGTTTTCTCAGCTGGATTGTTTACGTCATTCTGTTCTTTATGGGGATTAGCCTGGCCTTTCTGGATAACCTGGCGACCAATCTGCTTTCCATCCTGCATTATTCTGCTGTCACTGTTGTGGTTATTTTGCTCTGCAATATCGCCGCCTTATTCTGGCTTGAGCGCACTATTCCGTGGAAAAACCATCACCATCAGGAAAAACTGCCTTCCCGAATTGCGATGGCGCTGGAATCATTAAAACTGTGCGGCGTCGTGGTGCTCGGTTTTGTCCTTGGGCTCACCGGATGGCCTTTTTTGCAGCACGCCACCGAAGCCAGCGAATATACCCTGATCTTCCTGCTGTTCCTTATTGGTATCCAGCTACGCAATAATGGCATGACCCTGAAACAGATTGTCCTGAATCGTCGGGGAATGATTGTTGCCGTTATTGTGGTCGCCAGTTCAATGGTAGCAGGCGTCATTAACGCCTTGATTCTCGACCTGCCGCTCAAAACCGGCCTGGCCATGGCCTCCGGATTTGGCTGGTATTCCCTCTCCGGTATTCTGCTAACCGAGTCGTTTGGCCCTGTTATTGGCAGCGCCGCCTTCTTTAACGACCTGGCGCGGGAGTTAATCGCCATCATGCTGATCCCGGGCCTGGTTCGCCGCAGCCGCTCTACCGCGCTGGGTCTGAGCGGGGCGACGTCGATGGACTTTACCCTGCCGGTATTACAACGCTCTGGCGGGCTGGAAATGGTGCCCGCCGCCATCGTACACGGCTTTATTCTGAGCCTGCTGGTGCCTGTTCTGATGGCCTTTTTCTCCGCCTGATACCTCTCTGGCGGTAGGGTTCCTGCCGCCAAAATTGCGCTAAATCAATCTCCCTCTACTTTGTCAAAAAAAGCCCTTTTCACCGCCCGGACACAGGCATAACCTTAAACATGTATATCAAATATAACTTTAACAGGTGTGATTATGTTTTGTGTGCAATGTGAACAAACTATCCGTACCCCGGCAGGCAATGGCTGTTCTTACGCGCAGGGTATGTGCGGTAAAACCGCAGAAACATCAGACCTGCAGGATCTGCTGATTGCTGCCCTGCAGGGACTTTCCGCCTGGGCATTCAAAGCCCGCGAGTACGGTATTGTCGACCACTACGTAGACAGCTTTGCGCCGCGCGCCTTTTTCTCCACGCTGACTAACGTTAACTTTGATTCGCCGCGCATTGTCGGGTACGCCCGTGAAGCGATTGCCCTGCGCGAAGCGCTGAAAGCGCAGTGCCTGAATGCCGATGCCAGCGCCCGCGTGGACAACCCGATGTCAGAACTGCAACTGGTGAGTGACGACCTGGGCGAATTACAGCGTCAGGCCGCAGAATTTACCCCGAACAAAGACAAAGCGTCGATTGGCGAGAACATTCTCGGCCTGCGCCTGCTGTGCCTGTACGGCCTGAAAGGTGCCGCAGCCTATATGGAGCACGCGCACGTGCTTGGCCAGTACGATAACGACATCTACGCGCAGTACCACAAAATCATGGCGTGGCTGGGCACCTGGCCTGCCGATATGAATGCGCTGCTTGAGTGCTCTATGGAAATCGGCCAGATGAACTTCAAAGTGATGAGCATTCTGGATGCCGGTGAAACCAGCACCTACGGTCATCCAACGCCAACGCAGGTCAATGTGAAAGCGACCGAAGGCAAATGTATTCTCATTTCCGGCCACGACCTGAAAGATCTCTACAACCTGCTGAAGCAGACCGAAGGCACCGGCGTTAACGTCTATACCCACGGCGAAATGCTGCCCGCACACGGCTACCCGGAACTGCGTAAATTCAAACATCTGATCGGGAACTACGGCAGCGGCTGGCAGAATCAGCAGGTTGAGTTCGCCCGCTTCCCGGGCCCAATTGTGATGACCTCTAACTGCATCATCGACCCGACCGTCGGCGCGTATGATGACCGCATCTGGACCCGCAGCATCGTCGGCTGGCCGGGCGTGAGCCACCTTGAAGGTGACGATTTCGGTCCGGTGATCGCCCAGGCGCAGCAGATGGCGGGCTTCCCGTACAGCGAAATTCCGCACCTAATCACTGTCGGTTTTGGTCGCGAAACGCTGCTCGGCGCCGCAGATTCGCTGATTGACCTCGTCAGCCGTGAAAAACTGCGCCACATCTTCCTGATTGGCGGCTGTGACGGCGCGCGCGGTGAGCGTAACTACTTCACCGATTTCGCCACCCGCGTGCCGGAAGATTGCCTGATCCTGACGCTGGCCTGCGGTAAATACCGTTTCAACAAGCTGGACTTCGGTAACATTGAAGGGCTGCCGCGTCTGGTGGATGCTGGTCAGTGTAACGATGCCTATTCAGCCATCATTCTGGCGGTCACGCTGGCGGAGAAACTGGGCTGCGGCGTGAACGATCTGCCGCTGTCGCTGGTGCTCTCCTGGTTCGAGCAGAAAGCGATTGTGATCCTGCTGACCCTGCTCTCTCTGGGCGTAACCAATATCGTCACCGGCCCAACCGCGCCAGGCTTCCTGACGCCGGACCTGCTGGCCGTGCTGAACGAGAAATTCGGTCTGCGTTCCGTGACCACCGTAGAAGAAGATATGCAGCAACTGCTGAGCGCGTAAGGAGTATTTCATGACCATGCCAACCTCACAATGTCCGTGGCGGATGCAGGTTCACCACATCCAGCAGGAGACGCCGGATGTGTGGACGCTGTCGCTGCTGTGCCATGACTACTACCCGTACCGTGCCGGTCAGTATGCGCTGGTCAGTGTCCGCAACGCGGCGGACACATTGCGCGCCTATACGATCTCCTCGACGCCGGGCGTGAGCGAATACATTACGCTCACTATCCGCCGCATCGATGACGGTGCAGGCTCGCAGTGGCTCACGCGTGACGTCAAGCGCGGGGATTACATCTGGCTGTCTGACGCTCAGGGGGAATTTACCTGTGACGACAAAAGCGAAGATAAATTCCTGCTGCTGGCCGCAGGCTGTGGCGTCACGCCGATCATGTCAATGCGTCGCTGGCTGGCCAAAAACCGCCCGCAGGCCGACGTGCAGGTGATCTACAGCGTGCGCTCGCCGGACGATGTGATCTTTGCCGATGAGTGGCGCAACTACCTGGTGACGCTGGTGGCAGAGCACAACGCGACGCACGGTTTTGTCGAGGGACGTCTAAGCCGCGAGCTGCTGCAAAGCGTGCCCGATATAGCGAACCGTACCGTGATGACCTGCGGCCCGGCACCGTATATGGAGATTGTGGAACAGGAAGTGAAAGCCCTGGGCGTAACCCGCTTCTTCAAAGAGCAGTTCTTCACGCCGGTGGCGGAGGCGGCAACCAGCGGGATTCTGTTCACCAAACTGCAACCGGCACAAACCTTCTTTGGCCGAGTGGGCACCACGCTGCTGGAGGCGCTGGAAAGCAATAAGGTGCCGGTGGTAGCTGCCTGTCGCGCGGGCGTATGCGGTTGCTGTAAAACGAAGGTAGTCTCCGGGGAGTACAGCGTGACCAGCACCATGACGCTGACCGATGCAGAAATTGCTGAAGGTTATGTGCTGGCGTGCTCATGTCATCCGCAGGGGGACCTGGTCCTTGCATAAACGATAAACGTTAAATGTTCGATCGTAGGCCCGGTAAGCGTCAGCGCCACCGGGCTTTTTGTCGGGTGGCACTACGTTTACCCGACCTACAACAACCCTATCGCCACGCAGGACCTTTCCCTACCGCGTACCGCCCTGCCCCTAAAAACGCCACCGCCAGCGAGCCGATAAAGAAATACACCAGGCTCTCAATGGCCCACGCACCAACGGCATCGAGTGCAAAGGTTTTGCCCATGCCCACCATCAGCCATGCCACAATCATGGTAAACGCCAGCACCAGCGCCGCCGGGCGCGTAAAGAGGCCGACAATGATCAGGATCGGTGCCACCACTTCGCCAATCAATACGCCGTAAGCAATAAACCCCGGCAGCCCTTTTTCCACCAGCAGGCCGCTGATAAAGCCCACACCGCCAAATAACTTGTGTAATCCGTGAAACAACATCAGCCCACCGACGGCAAGTCGTAACAAGAGTTTGCCGAGATCGTCGCACGTTAGCTTTTCGTTTACAGCAATTAACAATGATTTAACCATCTGAAATGATTCCCGTTTTCACCCAATCTGTCGCCAGATTATGCCGAATCATTGCCGGTGAAAACCACCCTGAAATGAGGGGTATTGTGCAGGCAATACAGTGACTTTCTTCTAAGCTTGTAAGCGATATCACAAAAAGGAGACGGACAACCATGAAACAAACCGTGGCTGCATACATAGCGAAGACCCTTGAACAGGCAGGTGTAAAACGTATCTGGGGCGTAACCGGCGATTCACTGAACGGGCTGAGCGACAGCCTCAACAAGATGAAAACCATTGAATGGATGCCGACCCGTCATGAGGAGGTCGCCGCCTTTGCCGCCGGGGCCGAAGCACAGCTCACCGGGGAACTGGCCGTCTGCGCCGGGTCGTGTGGCCCAGGGAACCTGCACCTGATTAACGGGCTGTTCGACTGTCACCGCAATCACGTGCCGGTGCTGGCAATTGCCGCCCATATTCCCTCATCTGAAATCGGCAGTGGCTATTTTCAGGAGACGCATCCGCAGGAGCTGTTCCGTGAATGCAGCCACTATTGCGAGCTGGTGTCCTCGCCGGAGCAGATCCCGCAGGTTCTGGCGATAGCCATGCGCAAGGCGGTGCTGAACCGGGGTGTTTCTGTGGTCGTGATCCCGGGTGATGTGGCGCTCAAGGCTGCGCCCGAAGGGGCCAGCACCCACTGGTATCACGCCCCCCAGCCGGTCGTTACCCCAGCGGAAGAGGAGCTGAAAAAACTGGCGCAACTGCTGCGTTACGCCAGCAATATCGCCCTGATGTGCGGCAGCGGCTGTGCTGGCGCGCACAAGGAACTCCTTGAATTTGCAGGTAAGCTAAAAGCCCCAATTGTTCATGCCCTGCGCGGCAAAGAGCACGTTGAGTACGATAACCCTTACGACGTGGGCATGACCGGGCTGATCGGTTTTTCGTCCGGCTTCCATACCATGATGAATGCCGACACGCTGATCCTGCTCGGTACCCAGTTCCCCTATCGCGCGTTCTACCCGACGGATGCCAAAATCATTCAGATCGATATTAACCCGGCCAGCATCGGTGCACACAGCAAGGTCGATATGGCGCTGGTGGGCGACATTAAATCCACCCTTGCCGCCCTGCTGCCGCTGCTGGAAGAGAAAACGGATCGTAAATTCCTCGACAAAGCCCTGAGCGATTACCGCGATGCGCGTAAGGGGCTGGACGATCTCGCCAAACCGAGCGACAAAGCGATCCACCCGCAGTATCTCGCGCAGCAGATCAGCCACTTCGCGGACGACGATGCCATCTTTACCTGCGACGTCGGCACGCCAACCGTCTGGGCGGCACGCTACCTGAAGATGAACGGCAAACGCCGCCTGCTCGGCTCGTTCAACCACGGCTCGATGGCCAACGCCATGCCGCAGGCGCTGGGCGCCAAAGCCACCGCCCCGGAGCGTCAGGTGGTGGCGATGTGCGGTGACGGCGGATTCAGCATGCTGATGGGCGATTTCCTGTCGGTGGTGCAGATGAAGTTGCCGCTGAAAATCGTGGTCTTCAATAACAGCGTGCTGGGCTTTGTGGCGATGGAGATGAAGGCCGGGGGCTATCTGACGGACGGCACCGAACTGCACGACACCAACTTTGCCCGCATTGCCGAAGCCTGCGGCATAACCGGTATCCGCGTGGAGAAAGCCTCCGAGGTGGATGAAGCCCTGCAACGGGCGTTTTCCATCGACGGCCCGGTGCTGGTGGATGTGGTGGTCGCCAAAGAGGAGCTGGCCATCCCGCCGCAGATCAAGCTGGAGCAGGCCAAAGGCTTCAGCCTCTACATGCTGCGGGCGATCATCAGCGGCCGCGGCGATGAAGTGATCGAACTGGCAAAAACTAACTGGCTCAGGTAAAACATTTCGCATGACCTCTTAAAATAAAGGGATGTGAAATGATTGATTTACGCAGTGATACCGTTACCCGTCCGAGTCGCGCCATGCTCGAAGAGATGATGGCCGCCCCGGTCGGGGACGACGTCTACGGTGACGATCCAACGGTCAACGAACTGCAGCGCTATGCCGCAGAACTCAGCGGTAAAGAGGCCGCCCTGTTCCTGCCCACCGGAACGCAGGCCAACCTGGTGGCGCTGCTCAGCCACTGCGAACGCGGTGAAGAGTACATCGTCGGCCAGGGAGCGCATAACTACCTGTACGAAGCGGGCGGCGCGGCGGTGCTCGGCAGCATTCAGCCGCAGCCGATCGACGCCGCACCGGACGGCACTCTCCCGCTCGACAAGGTCGCCGCAAAAATCAAAGCCGACGACATCCACTTCGCCCGCACCAAATTACTCAGCCTTGAAAACACCCACAACGGCAAAGTCCTGCCGAGCGAGTACCTCAAAGCGGCGTGGGAATTTACCCGCGAGCGCAGGCTCGGCCTGCACGTGGACGGCGCACGAATCTTTAACGCCGTGGTAGCCTACGGCTGCGAGCTGAACGAGATTACGCAGTATTGTGACTCGTTCACCATCTGCCTCTCAAAAGGGCTGGGCACCCCCGTGGGTTCTCTGCTGGTGGGCGATGCGGACTACATCAAACGCGCCAACCGCTGGCGCAAGATGGCCGGCGGCGGCATGCGCCAGGCCGGTATTCTGGCCGCAGCGGGTCTGTATGCCCTTAAAAACAACGTGGCACGTCTGCAGGACGATCACGACAACGCCGCGTGGATGGCCGGGCAACTGCGTGAAATTGGCGCCGACGTGATGCGACACGACACCAACATGCTGTTTGTTCGCGTGGGTGATGAGCACGCCGCTGCGCTTGGGGAGTTCATGAAAGCGCGTGGCGTACTGATCAACGCGTCACCCGTTGTGCGTCTGGTGATGCATCTCGACGTCAGCCGCGAGCAGCTGTTGGACGTCGTGAAACACTGGCAGGCGTTTTTACAGCGTTAAGGAGCAGAACGTGCCGCAACGTATTCTGGTGCTCGGTGCCAGCGGGTATATCGGTCAGCATCTGACCACGGCGTTAAGCCAGCAGGGGCATCAGGTGCTGGCGGCGGCACGCAACACGGAACGCCTGCAAAAACTAAACCTGCCAGGCGTCACCTGCCACAACGTCGACCTTAACTGGCCAGAGTCGCTGCCCGCGCTGCTGGAAGAGGTCGACACGCTGTATTACCTGGTGCACAGCATGGGCGAAGGCGGCGATTTTATCGCCCACGAACGTCAGGTGGCCCTGAACGTCCGCGATGCCCTGCGGCAAACGCCGGTTAAGCAGGTGATTTTTTTAAGCTCGCTCCAGGCGCCCGAAAATGAGCAGTCAGACCACCTGCGCGCCCGTCAGCTTACCGCGGACACCTTGCGCAGTGCGGATATCCCCGTCACCGAACTGCGGGCGGGGATCATCGTCGGCGCGGGCTCTGCCGCCTTCGAAGTGATGCGCGATATGGTGTACAACCTGCCGGTACTCACCCCACCGCGCTGGGTGCGGTCGCGCACCACGCCGATTGCCCTGGAAAACCTGCTGCATTACCTGGTGGCGCTGCTGGACCATCCCGCCGAACAGCACCGCGTGCTTGAGGCCGCGGGGCCGGAGGTGTTGAGCTATCAGCAACAGTTCGAGCATTTTATGCGCGTCAGCGGCCGCCGACGCTGGCTCATCCCCGTTCCCTTCCCGACCCGCTGGATCTCCGTGTGGTTTTTAAACGTTATTACCTCGGTGCCGCCGACGACAGCGAAAGCGCTGATCCAGGGGCTGAAGCACGATCTGCTGGCGGACGATGGCGAACTGCGCGCATTAATTCCACAGACGCTGATCCGTTTTGACGACGCGGTACGCCATACCCTGAAAGAAGAAGAGAAGCTGGTGAACTCCAGCGACTGGGGCTACGACGCGCAGGCGTTTGCCCGCTGGCGGCCGGAGTACGGTTATTACCCGAAACAGGCGGGCTGCACGGTGAAAACCTCGGCCAGCCTGGCATCGCTGTGGGAGGTGGTGAACCAGATCGGCGGCAAAGAGCGTTATTTCTTCGGCAATATTCTCTGGCAGACACGCGGAGCGATGGATCTGCTGGTGGGCCACCGGCTGGCGAAAGGCCGCCCTGCGCAGCCGTACCTCAAAGTGGGTGATACGGTCGACAGCTGGAAAGTCATCATCGTCGAACCGGAAAAACAGCTGGCGCTGCTGTTCGGCATGAAAGCGCCAGGGCTGGGACGGCTCTGCTTCACGCTGAAAGACAAAGGCGATTGCCGTGAACTGGACGTCCGCGCCTGGTGGCACCCACATGGGATGCCCGGTCTGTTCTACTGGTTACTGATGATCCCCGCACATCTGTTTATCTTCCGCGGGATGGCAAAACGGATTGCGCAACTGGCAGAACAAAAAACGGAAAAGAACTAAATAAAACTCGCTTTCTTTCACCTTTCCCATTGCAACCCGCCGTAATTCACGAAAGAATGCGCACGAAATTCTTTTCAACACAGTGGATTGTTATGAAGGTACTGGTTACCGGGGCGACCAGCGGCTTAGGCCGAAATGCGGTCGAATTTCTGCGCAACAAAGGCATTAGCGTCAGGGCTACCGGTCGCAACGAGGCGATGGGTAAGCTGCTGCAAAAAATGGGCGCAGAGTTTGTCCATGCCGATCTGACGGAGCTGGTCTCCTCTCAGGCGAAAGTGATGCTCGCCGGAATCGACACCCTGTGGCACTGCTCCAGTTTTACCTCTCCGTGGGGAACCCAGGAAGCCTTTGATCTCGCCAACGTGCGCGCCACGCGCCGTCTGGGCGAGTGGGCTGTTGCCTGGGGCGTGCGTAACTTTATTCATATCTCCTCTCCGTCGCTCTACTTCGACTATCACCACCACCGGGATATCCAGGAAACGTTCCGTCCGGCCCGTTTTGCCTGTGAGTTTGCCCGCAGCAAGGCGGCCAGCGAAGAGGTGATCGACCTGCTGGCGCAGTCGAACCCGCATACGCGCTTTACGATCCTGCGTCCGCAAAGTCTTTTCGGACCGCACGATAAAGTGTTTATTCCACGCCTGGCGCAGATGATGCACCACTACGGCAGCGTGCTGCTGCCGCGCGGCGGTGATGCGCTGGTGGACATGACTTATTACGAAAATGCCGTGTACGCCATGTGGCTGGCGAGCCAGCCAGACAGCGATAAACTGGCGTCCGGTCGCGCCTATAACATTACCAACGGCGAACCCTGCCGCCTTCGCACCATTGTGCAGCGCCTGATCGACGAGCTGCACATCGACTGCCGCATTCGCTCGGTGCCTTATCCTATGCTGGATATGATTGCCCGCAGCATGGAGCGTTTTGGCAGCAAAACCGCCAAAGAGCCTGCGCTGACGCATTACGGCGTGTCGAAGCTGAATTTTGATTTCACGCTGGATATTTCGCGCGCGGAGAATGAGCTGGGGTATAAGCCGATTGTGACCCTGGATGAAGGGATTGTGCGCACCGCAGCGTGGCTGCGGGACCATGGGAAGTTGCATCGGTAGTTAATTGGGTGCGGCCTGATGCCCTCACCCCGGCCCTCTCCCACAGGGAGAGGGTATAAACACGAAAACGGCAACCCGAAGGTTGCCGTTTTGCTTTTACAGAGCCGTCCAGGCCTCAGACCATGCCAGACCTGCGCCTGGTTCATAGTACATTGGTGCGTTGTTACACCAGCCGCTGTACGGGAACGGTTTGCACTGGAACAGTTTACCGTGGTTATTCACGATATCGCCTGCGCTGTACTTGCTGTTCGCGCTCCACGCCGGGTAAGAGCCGGAAGTGCCTTCGTCCTGAGACGGGGTGGCTGCTTTGGCTTTTACGTTCAGCAGGTATGTGGTGGTGCTGCTCAGCTCGCCGTCGCTGACGGTCAGGCTGATTTCATACTGCTGCGCCGTCGCGGCTTCAGGCGCGTTGAAGGTCACCACCGCTTTATCGTCGCCGGTAACGGTCTGGCCGTCCTGGGAACGCCAGGTGTAGGTTAGCTTGTTGCCATCTTCGTCGGTAGAGCCTTCTGCGCTCAGGGAGACCTGCGCACCGGCTTCAACCGCACCGATCGGACCGGCAATCTGCGCCACAGGCGCATGGTTTACCACCGCCGGGATGTCGTCTGGCACAGGTGCCGGGGTTTCATCCGGTGTTGGTGTCGGCGCTGGCGTCTCATCTTCAGACGGAGCTGGAGCAGGAGCCGGTGTTTCATCCGGTACGACCGCGGAACCGTCGTCGTTAACGATATTCACGTTAAAGAACTTCTGTACACACTTGGTGTAGTCGCCGTCTTTGAACGCGCTGAATGGCGTCTGGTAACCCACCAGCTGGCAAGCGTAGGTCTTGCCGTCAGGGGTATCCGCGCTCCATCCCCAGTCCTGTTCCCAGTAGATCTTCAGGGCGCCTGCGCCACCTTCATCGAACTGCTTCATGTTGGCACAGCCAAGCACTTCGTCAGCCGGTACAGGGACTTTCAGGTAGTTAGCGAACTCTTTGTAGTATTTGATACGGTTCTGAGACTGGGCAATTTCAGTCGGGCCACCGCACTCTACGCCGCCGTTGATGATCTGGGTGGTCACGCCAAAGCCAGGGACAAGGCCGTTGGCTTTATCGTGGTCGTTCGGCTGCCAGGTGCCGTCGATAACCTGAAGCATGCTTGGTTTTGGCGGCTGTGGATAGGCGAAGAAGAAAATGGCGCTCGCCAGGTTCAGCCAGGTGTCGGCCACCAGCTCAGGTTTGTCGAGCAGCGTGCGGACATCGCCGTACATTGCTTCAGAGAATGGACCGTAGTTGTAGTTGTAGGACAACTGCTTAGCGCCGCGGCCAAAGTAGCTCAGGAAGTCGCCATCTTTGTCTTTACCGCACGGCCAGGTCTGACCCTGCCAGACGTCCGGGTTACACTCCCCGTTATAGCCGCCCTTCTGGCCTTCGCTCCAGCCCATCTCGCGCACATAGACCAGTGCCTGACGCCATTCCGGCTCCGGACGCCAGCTTTCGTGGCCGCCGGTTTCCTGTGCGAAGTGAGCAAACATGGTTGCCAGCTCTTTACGGCAGATAGCTTCGATGTCGCGGCCATCGTTGTAGGTATCACACAGCGCCGGGAATTTACCCACGGCTTTCAGTAAGTTACTGTAGCTGTAATCCTTCGCGCGCAGCGGGAACAGGTATTCCCAGTCGCTCTCTTTAAGGATCCCTTCAACGCGTTTCACGTTTACCGGGTTAGCTGCACGGCCTGGCTCAATCTGCTCGACCTGAGCGTTGTCCAGCGTACGGATGGTATCCTTCACGGATTTCATCAGTGGGAAATCGGTGAGCTCTTTTTCCTTTTTAGCCAGATCGCTGGCTTTCATGGTGTAAGGCACACTGCTTTCCGCCTTCAGCATGGTGGCCTGAGCAATCACCGGCGCTACGCAGGCACCGGCAATAAGCACGCTCAGTAATGTCCTTTTATTCATCTCGGTTATTCCTGTTAATTTCGATAAAGTTAAATAAATCTAAATTCATTTATTAATCCGTTAATAAATAAACTTCAGACAGCTGCTTTTCATTTTCTGAAGAATACGGGTGGGTACTCTTCAAAAAACAAAAAAACTCACCAGTTGGTTCTGTCGCGGGCGGCTAATTTTAACTGCTGATACTTTTTCCAGACCTTATGGGCATAGACCATGCGCTTAGGGTAGTTTTCTTTTTTAAGCCCGGCGTTATACGCACCTACCGCTTCCCAGTTGTATCCATAAACCTTAATCATGCCTGACAAAATAGAGGCGCCGACCATAATGGAGGTGCAGGGCTCTGTCATCAGACGGTTTTCATTAATGCCTTTGCGTTCAAGTTCAGGAAAGTGCGAGCTGTTGATTTGCATTAATCCGACATCGCGCGTTCCGTCATGATTGATGCCAATGGCGTACGGGTTCATTCCCGATTCCACATTCGCGATGGCATAAAGTAAAAACGGATCAATATGATAATAATGCGCCGCTTTATTCCAGCAATTTGCAAATGCGCTATGACTTAATATCAATAACAAAAACAGAAACCTTTTCATTCTTCACCTGCGTGGCCGTTTTTATTCTCCTCAAACACGTCCTGTTAAATTAGTGGAAGGTACTGGCCACACCCGAAGCGGGGTGTGACCAGTGATTGTGGGCTGATATCACACCCACAATTTCAAGCTCAGAAGATTATTTGCAGTCTGCTGACGCGCCTTCTTTCACCCATACATCGCTGTTGCCTGGTTTGTCACCTTTTGTCCACCATTTCGCGCGGTACTCGAAACCTTGATAGGTTGTCTTGTCACCACCGTTGTAGACCATGTCGGAGCGCCAGTTCATTTTCACCTGGCTGACCAGTTCCCATGCATCGGCGTTAAAGCCAGGTTTGTTGCCCTGAGTCCAGTACTTCGCTTTCCATACCAGATTATCGGAGCTGACCATGTCGCCGTTGTTGTAGATTTTGCTGGATTCCCATGCCGCGTATTTGCTGGCATTGGCATCTACCGGGTTATCGCAGCTGCCGGTTGCAGTGCCTTCATCAGATGGGGTGTTACCTTCATCGGATGGCGTGTTGCCTTCGTCAGACGGGGTATTGTCTTCATCAGGCACAACCGGGGTGGCTTTCGGCGTTACGGTAACCTGTACGTTAGACTGTACGCTGGTTTTACCGTCGCTTACGACAACGCTCAGGGTGTAGGTTGAGTCAGTTGTAACGTCCGGCGCGGTGATCTGTACGCTGGAGGTATCAGTACCGGTCGCGTGCATATCAGATGGTACGCTCCAGGCGTAGGTCAGTGCATCACCGTCTGGATCCGCTGCCTGCACGTTCAGGGCGTAGGTCTGACCGGCTTCCAGAGTGACGTTCTGCATCTGGTTAACCACAGGGGCCTGGTTGGCTTTCGGCGCTTTGTTCACAACCTGTACGTCAGCGGTGCTGCTCAGACCTTTTGGATCGGTCACGGTCAGACGGAATGCCAGGGTCTGGTTGCTGGTCACAGCGCCAACGGAGAAGGTCGCCTTCGCTTTGGTGCTGTTGGTCAGGGTAACGCTTGGGCCAGAGATCTGGGTCCATTTGTAGGTCAGCGCATCGCCATCAGGATCGGTGGAGGCAGAGCCATCCAGAGTCACGGTCGCAGGGCCGGTCACGGTTTGATCCGCCGCAGAAGCAACCGGCGCATGGTTGGTCACTACCGGATCTGGCGTGGAGCTGCCCAGCAGGCTTTCGTTCATCGCGTTCAGGATATCGCCGTTATCGGAGTCGATAGACCACGCGAACAGGCCGCCCAGGTTTTTCGCCAGAACGTACTTACCTTTTGCGGTTGCGGAACGGGCATCTTCATAAGAGATCAGCTCGCCGGTGGATTTGTTGAAGACGTATGGCGCTTCAGCGTCTGCGTCATAGCCATATTCCCAGCCTGGCTTGCCTTTGTACTCGTTCACAATCTGACGATAGTCAACAACGCCTGGTTCCCAGGTGCCTTTCACGCCGTCAGTCGCGGTACCGGTGAACGGGTTGTTGCCGGTATAGCCGTGAACGCCAGTCCAGCCACGACCGTACATGCCGGTACCCACCACGATTTTGCCTGGCTGTACGCCCTGCTCCAGCAGCGCGTCAACGCCATTTTCGGTGGTGTAGTTGGTGTCCGGACGCCATGCTGGTGCATGCAGCGCAGCCTGGTGGCCCAGATCGGTCATGCTCCACGCGCCGTAGAAGTCGTAGCTCATCAGGAAGATGTGATCGAGGTACTGCTGCGCCGTGGTGTAATCCACGTCTTCAATCTTATCTTTACCGGCACCGATGGCGCTGGTCAGTTCATAGGTGCGTCCGGTTTCAGCGGACAGTTCGTTCAGCATGGTACGCAGATCGCGAATCACGGCAGTATAGGTTGCCTTATCCTGCTGCGGGTTACCCAGTGATTCGTTCACACCGCCGCCGCCCGGGAATTCCCAGTCGATATCCACGCCGTCGAAGAATTTCCAGGTTTTCAGGAAGTCTTTAACAGAGGCCACGAAACGTGCACGGATCGCGGAATCATTCATGTGATAGAACGGATCGGACATGGTCCAGCCGCCAATGGATGGCAGAATTTTCAGGTCAGGATGGGCTTTTTTCAGCGCCATCAACTGGCCGAAGTTACCTTTGTACGGGTCGTCCCAGTTAGATACGCCGGACTGTGGTTTCTGCAGCGCAGCCCACGGGTCGTGGATCGCCACGGTGTAGTCAGGACGGCCAGCACAGGCTTTCTGCAGGTTGGCGAAGCTGTTGCCGTTTTCAACGGTTTTCAGGCCGTCGTTGATGCCGTCGCCGCCACAGATTGGAATGAAGCCGTACAGGATGTGGTTCAGGTTAGCGGCAGGGATTTTATCGACCGGGAAGTTACGGCCATAAACGCCCCACTCAGGGAAGTAGGCGGCAACCACTTTATCGGTATGTTTTGCGAAGGTTTTGTTGTTTTCCTGCAGAGGCGCATTCAGCGGCAGGAGGTGGCTACCGTCAGTATCCGCCACGATGATCAGCTTGCTTGCGCTTTTGGTACAGCCGCTGTTGTTACAGAGTTCAACCTGCTCCTGGTAGCGACCGCCTTTTTTCACTTTAAAGGTGGCAGAACCGGATGCACCGGCAGCACCGGACCAGACGGTCTTGCCATCCAGCAGCACTTTACCGGAGGTCGGCGCGTCGCCGCTCCAGACGTTCCACTCGACTTTTACGTCGACACCGTCGTTATGAACCTTAACAAGATTACCGTAGTCCACTACGGCCTGGTCCACTTCAACGATGGCAAATTTATCGTTACCGCTGCTGATTGAAGGCGTACCTGGCGCTGCGGCGAACGCAGAGCCGGAAACGGCTGCGACAAAGAGTGCCAGATAGGTTGGCTTCATAAATTTCATTATTAATTCCTGATAATCTTATTTTTGATAAATGAAAAGGACCATGTATTCCATATAACATGGGCGAGTACTGAATAAGCTATTTAATTAAAACCACAAACCCAATTTAATTTTACTAACCATGTATAGTGCTAATATACCCTCCATAAAAAGACATGAGCGGCAATCCTTACAGCTTATGTTTCTTACAATACTCCGGGAATTAGTTGACGTCCTTTTATTCCCTCAGCGAAAAAATTTCAAAAAAAAACTTGACCACGTAAATCAGAATGTGAATTGCAAGGTCTGCAGAATAAAAATAACCAAACCGGCGAGTGACAACAGAGGGCCAAACGGAATAACGCTATTTTCTTTAACCGCTTTATAAAAAACAAAATACAGTGCGATACCGCTTAATGCCGCCGCGAGCAATAACGAAGGTAACGCCTGCCAGCCGCACCACGCGCCCAGCGCAGCCAGCAGCTTAAAATCACCGTAGCCCAATCCCTCGCGTCCTGTTGTCAGGCGAAAGGCCCAGTAGAGAAGCCACAGCGACAGGTAGCCCGCCGCTGCGCCAAACAGGGCATCCGACAACGGTAAGGTATGAAAAAGCGCATGATTCAGCAGGCCCGCCCACAGCAGCGGCTGCGTCAGGCAGTCCGGCAGCAGCATGTGTTTTGCGTCTATCGCCGCCAGCGGCAGCAGTCCACACCAGAGCACCCATAGCGACATCAATGCAGCCGCAGACGGGGCGTACGCCGCCGTCAGGGCAAAAAACAGGGCACTGGAAAGTTCAAGCAACAGCAGACGCAGCGGGATCGCGGTCTGGCAGCAGCGGCAGCGCCCACGCAGGCAACACCAGCTCAGAACCGGGATATTTTCCCACCAGGCGAGCGTGTGGGAGCATGCGGGACAGTGGGAGGCCGGAAACAGCAGGTTTCCGGCGCCCTCCTCCTCTTTAATGAGCGGGGGAATGCGTTCGACCACCACCCCCAGAAAGCTGCCGATAATGCCGCCAAGCGTGCCGCTGAGCAGGCAAAGGGCGGGCATCTGGCTGCCCTGAAGCAGCGTCAGCGAGTTCATGCCACTTTCGCCCAGGAGAGCTTAATCTGGGCCTTTACGTCGCTAAGGTGATCAACCGGCGTGAGATCCATTTTCTCCAGACGAACCCCGGTGGTTAAATTCACCTCCCGAAGCCAGTTTTTCAGTTCATAGACGTTGACCCGATCAATATTAAACGTCAGGGTTTGCCCGTCCTGCTGGATATTACTCAGCGCAACGTGGATCTCTTTGGCGCTCTCTTCCACCACGCTTCTCGGGTTACTGGTTTTTAATACTTTCGCCTGAAGGTGATTTTTATTAATTTCTGCACGCATCCAGTTCAGGGTCTGTTTCTGTTTTTGCAGCGTGCTTTTCTCATTTTTAATAATATTATCCAGCGGGGTCATTACACCGTACCAGATAATGGCGCAACAGAGCGCCGAGCCACAGAGTTTAATCAGCGTTCGTTCGCGCGGGCTGTAACGCAAATAGCGTGCTTTTAATTGTCCAATTTTCTCTTTCATTTATATTTCCCTGTGATGATAGCGGTATAAGGCGCTTCACTGGAGACCGGCTGGAGCGTAAAGTCGAAGGTATCACTCGCCTTATTGACGAACGCCTGCAACGCCGTGGGATCCATCGAACGGATGTTCAGCGTGAGCTGATTCTGGGTGTCGTCGTATCCCACTTCACTCAGTTCGACCGCCGGGAGCGATTGCTTGACCTGCTCCAGTGCGTCCAGTTGAAGAAAGATCCCTTTCTTCTCTTTCTTGATGTTCTGCCCGAAGTGGTACTTCAGGTTGGTGGTCTGGCGCAGCGTGGGGAAATAGTGCTGGGCCAATTCCACCATCTGCTGCTGGGCCAGGTTTTCCTGGTTAGAGAGCATCCAGGCCATGCCGATGCGAGGGCCAACCAGCAGCCCGAGACTCAGCACCGCCATGGCGGCAAGGGCCGGTTTCGCATAACGGAAACCGGTCTGTGCACCCGTGGTGCTAAAAACGCCGTGCAGCAGGTTTGCTTTGCAGCTTTTCCACTGCGGCTGGATCAGCACCAGCGGATGCTGCCAGGCCCGTTGCTCATCCACCTGCACGTCCGCTGGCGCATCGCCGTAACAGACGAGGTTACCGGCGCACTGCTGGCTCAACAGCAGCGGCAACAGGGCAGCGTCGGTTTCACAGGCGCCAAACGGCGAATAGCGCATCCAGTAGCCGCTGTCGGTGGAGACCAGCGTGCTGCCGCCTTCGGTTACCGGCAGAAGGATCGCATCGGGCAGCACCTGCACCACCGTCAGCCCGGCATCGGCACAGCGGTCCAGCCAGTACTGCAGACGCCCCGCATCAAAGGCCACCGCGTCCACTTCCCGCCCCTTCTTGTTGAGCACCGTCCAGTGAAGCGTGTCCACATCGCCAATCAGCGTCTCTTCAGCCAGCCAGGAGAACTCAACGCTGCCTTTTTTGGGCAACGTGAAGCGACGGAAGATCATTTCGCTGGCCGGCAGTAGCAGGCAGACGCGTGCGGCTAACGCGTGACCGGCAAGCGCCGCCAGTGACGCCCCGCCCTGACGCTGTTCCACCTGGTCGCTACCGGACTCGCACCACATTATGTTCCCGTCCTCATGCGTGTCGGGACGAATAAAAAGCACCTGTTTCATAGAATTCGTCTTGTGTTATTCAACCATTCGGTAGCGACGTTGCCAGGTAATCACCTTCCCGGCTTCATTATCAACATGAAGCTGGCTGACGACGCGCAGCGTTAAATCATCGGTATTGCCGGTACTGTTGACCCGGAAATAGTGACTGTTTACCGCAAGAAACGCCTGAACCTGCTTGAGGGCGTCTTTGGTCTGCGGATAATTTGTCTCAAGCTCTTTCTGGAATGCCTCCATCGACTCCCAGCCCTCTTCCGGGCGCGAGGCGATCAGACGGGCGGCCTCGTCCTCGCTCAGCGAGCCGATAAACAGGGCTGCCAATAGCGGTGCCTGTTCTTCGGTCAGGGTGTTGACATCCACCTTGCTGGCGGTGTCGGGTAAGGCGCACAGCACTTTACTGACCTTGCCGTAGGCCGCCACCGGAAACGCGGGCAGCAGCTTTAGCTCGCCCGGGGTGCGCATCATCTGATTCGCAGGCAGCCGCGCGGGCTCAACGCCGGCCCAGGCATCTGTCTCCAGCCCCTCTTTTGCCGTTGTGGTATCACCGTCGAGATAGTCCATCAGTTGCTGGTAAATCTCTTCTGCGTCACCGGCGGAAATGCCGCTGTCGGTCAGAAGCTGTTCAACGATGCGCGCTTTGACCGGTTTTTCCGGCAGCGCCCCTGCGGTCTGTACCGCGGGGGTTGGATCGGCCGCCAGCAGGTTATTGACGTTAAAGCAGGTCTGGGCATCCTCAATCTGGCTCACCACGGTGTAGTGTTCACCCTCTGTCTCCACCGGCTCTGTCCACTCCCCTTTGGGCGACAGCCCCTGGCTGTCACCGCTGGCGTAGGTCTGAAGCAGACCTTCAATGGTTTTTTGCTGGCTCTGAATGGCCCAGCGCAGCTGCTGCTGACTCACCTGATAACGGGTTTTCTGCAGATTGCGGCAGAACTGCTGGCTGATTTTGGCCGCCAGCGCCGACATCATGACCAGCAAAATTAGCACCACCAGCAGCGCGACACCGCGCTGTTTTCGAACCGATTTTCCGCTCATTTGTTCTCTCCTGACGGAGCGGGCACCGGCTGCGGTTGTGGCTGCGCTGGCGTGGCCGCATCCCCCGATGGCGCAGGCGTTTGTTCTGCTGGAGCCGCCGGGGCGACCGGCATATCACCCGGCGTGGTAAATACCCAGCGCCAGGTATCGCCGTTCTCCATGGTCAGCAGAAGTTCTACGCCGTCCGGCTGATGCGCCGTGTCGGTCCATTTGTTCTGCCAGCCCTCTTTCCAGAAGCGCCACGTCATCTCTTTGACATCGCTGAGGATCGGCACCTCTTCTGGCTTCACATCGGCAGGGCTGTCGATAACCGGCCAGATATCGCGCCACAGTTTTTTGTCCTCAAGCCGCCAGCGCACGCGCTCCAGCTGGACCTGACCGCTCACGCCGTTCAGCGTGGTCAACTCCAGCGCATCGTCGTGCTGGACAAATACGTCAGGCTCGTTGCGTGGCGCGCGTGCCTGAAGCTGAAAGAAATCCCGCTCCAGCAGGTTATAGGCGCGCTGAAGCTGGTTGAGTTGAGTCGCCGCCACGTCGGTGGCGTTCGAGTTGCGCATCGCCCCGTCCAGAATTTGCCAGGCAAGCGTGCTGATAACCGCGAAGATGGTTAGCGCAATCATGATCTCCAGCAGCGTAAAGCCCTGCTGACGCTGAATGTGCTTGCTCATTTCACCTCTCCGGGTTCCGGTATCTGCAGGCTCAACACCGGTTTGTCTTCATCATCTTCGGCGTACACCTGCACTTCATCGGCAAAGCGATTTTCGGCGGTTTTCACCCGCTGCTTGCGCCAGATCCAGCTTCGCCCCCCCATGATTTCTGTCCCTGTCTGCAGGGCATCCGGGAACGGCGTGTTGCTCAGCTTTGCTTCCGCCAGCTGGTTTTCCGCCACCCAGCTCGCCTGCAGCGAATCGCCCAGGCCATGGGTAAAGCGCACGTTCAGCGAGACGGAGTTCATCAGCGCCAGCGCGGCGGTGGAGAAGATGACCAGAGCGACCATCACTTCCAGCAGGGTCATCCCCTGTTCTTTGCGTTTAGTCATCGTTCTCTACCGAAACCGGTGATGCCCCCTGCGACACCACGCGAAAACGCTGTTTTTTATCGAAACTCTGCAGGGACAGCGTGAAGCGGCTTATCTCCCCGTCCGGCAAAAAGACAATCTGCGGCGTGGCGTCGGTTGTGGCAGCAATGCGCTGCGGTGACAGCGACACGTGCATCTCTTCCGGGAACTGGCCGTGGGTGACAATGCGCCCGGCGGTTAAGGGTTCCCAGTGTCGTTCGCCCTCTTTTTCGGCCCAGGTCACCAGCTGATATTCTGAGGTGGTGATCACCAGCCCAACGATATTTCCGTCCATTACCGCACGGTCTGAACCATATTCAACGAGGGCTTTTAACTGCTGACCGAAAATATCCGCGCCGCTGCGCGAGGGGATTGTCGACACCACCATCATGGCGCAGGAGGCAAATATCACCAGCGCCAGAATAATTTCCAGTAAGGTAAACCCACGTTGCTTATTCATTACTTCTCTTTTTTATCTAAAGACCAGTTGGTAATATCATCCGCGGTATTCGCTTCGGCATCCGGGCCCGCAGAGAAAACATCCACTGCGCCATGTTCGCCCGGGCTAACCAGAATATAATCATTGCCCCACGGATCTTCCGGCAGGCGGCGAATATAGCCATCATCACGGTAGTTTTTCGGGATTGGCGCGATATCAGGTTTGGTGACCAGCGCCTGCAAACCCTGCTCCGTCGTGGGGTAACGGTGGTTATCCAGCTTGTACATATCCAGCGAACCTTCCAGCGCCACAATATCGCTGGTTGCTTTCTGGGCATCGGCTTTTTCTTTATTCCCCATTAAATTTGGTACCACCATACTGGCGAGCACACCGAGAATAACGATCACCACCATTAATTCGAGCAAGGTAAAACCGGCCTGACCTTTCAGGCTATTTCGTTTTAAAGACATATTTAACCCACCATATTATTGAGCTGAAGAAGCGGTTGTAATATTGACAGCACGATAAATAAAACCACTGTCGCCATTGTCACCACCAATGCCGGTTCAAATACCGACAGCGTTAACGTAATTCGATGCTGTAATGCCGATTCCTGGTTTTCCGCGGCGCGATCCATCAATGAACCTAATTCCCCGCTCTCTTCGCCGGAGGCAATCATGTACAGCATGGTCGGCGGAAAGAGTTTCGCCTGGTCCAGCGCGTTATACAGAGAAGCGCCCTGACGTACGGTATCTGCCGCCTGCTCCAGCACCTGCCGGGCATAGAGGTTTTCGATCCCGTCCATCGCGATATACATCCCCTCCAGCAGCGGGACGCTACTGGCCTGCAGAATGCTGAGCGTACGGATATAGCGGGCGCTGTTGATGGCACAAACCAGCTTTTTAATCGGCGAGCCATTCACCAGCCAGCTGTGCCAGCGAAAGCGGTTCGTGGTTTTCTTCACCCACGTCTTAAAGCCCACGATTGCGCCGAACAGCCCCCCGGCAATGTAGATCCCGTACGCCTGCAGAAAATCGCTCACCGCAATCAGCGTGCGGGTGGTGATCGGCAGTTGCTGTTTCATGTGCACGAACTGCTCGATGACCTGCGGCACCACCGCCACCAGCAGGATGCTGATCACCGCCACGGCAACCACCGTCAGGGTGATCGGGTAGACCATCGCCTGCGTCAGCTTGCTTTTCATCTTCTGGCGCTGCTCGTTGTACTCCGCCAGCTTCTCCAGCACATCGCCGAGGTGGCCGGTTTTTTCCCCGGCCATCACCAGCGTGCAGTACAGCTTGTCAAAGGTGCGCGGGAACTGGCTGAAGGCATCAAACAGCGTATGGCCTTCCACCACTTTCTCGCGGATCTCCGTCACCATAGCCGCCAGCTTTTTGTCTTCCGTCTGCTTTGAAATGGCCTTCAGGGCGCTTTCCAGCGGCAGCGACGCGTTAACCAGTGTTGACAGCTGACGGGTGAACATCGACAGCACCGGCACAGAGAGTCTGGCGCCGGTTTTGGCTTTAGCGCTGGCCGCATTTTCACGGGTTTCGGTGATGGTGAGCGGCATCAGCTTCTGCTCACGCAGCGACTGGCGCACCTGCTTAGGTCCTTCCGCCTGCAGCGTGCCGCGCTGGGTTTTCCCGGCGGCATCGGTCGCGGTCCACGCGTAGAAAGCCATTATTCATCGCCTCCACGCTCGGCGGTCACGCGCATCACCTCTTCAAGGGACGTGATACCGCTGATGACCTTCATCAGCCCGTTTTCGCGCAGGCTGTAGGCCTGCCTGAACAGTTCGGTCTCAATGGACATCTCATCTTTGTCTTCATGAATGGCGCGACGCATGGCGCTGTCGACCACCAGAAACTCGTGAATGCCCGCGCGTCCCTGATACCCGCTCTGGCGGCACTGGTCGCAACCAACGGCGCGATAGATGGCCTTTGGTGGCTTATCCATAAAGCTAAACAGCGCTTTTTCATTGTCATCCAGCGGACTGGTGGTACGGCAGTGCGGACACAGCCGACGCACCAGACGCTGGGCAATGACGCCGAGTAGCGACGAACCAATTAAAAAGGACTCCAGCCCCATATCCCGCAGACGGGTGATGGCCCCCGCCGCACTGTTGGTGTGCAGCGTAGACATGACCAGGTGACCGGTGAGCGACGCCTGCACCGCGATTTGCGCGGTTTCACCGTCACGAATTTCCCCGATCATCACCACGTCCGGATCCTGACGCAAAATGGCGCGCAGGCCGCGGGCAAAGGTCATGTCCACGCGCGGGTTGACCTGCGTCTGCCCCACCCCTTCCAGCTCGTACTCAATCGGATCTTCGACGGTCAGAATGTTGCGTTCATGTCCGTTCAGGGCCGACAGAATGGCATACAGGGTGGTACTTTTACCGGAGCCTGTCGGCCCGGTGACCAGGATGATGCCGTGCGGGCGGTTAATCAGCCCTTTCAGTTTTTCCAGCTCTTCATCAATGAGTCCGAGCTTGTTGATATCCGGTTTCAGGTTGCTCTTGTCGAGCAGACGCATGACCACGCGCTCGCCGTACTGCGACGGAATGGTCGAGACACGCACGTCAATCGCCTTGCGGCCAATGCGCAGGGAGATACGGCCATCCTGCGGCAGACGTTTTTCGGCAATGTCGAGTTTCGACATGACCTTAATACGCGAGACCAGCAGCGGGGCCAGTTTACGTGCGGGCTGGAGCACCGGGCGCAGCACGCCGTCAACGCGAAAACGGATGCTCAGCGTGCGCTCAAAGGTTTCGATATGGATATCCGATGCACCGTCTTTCACCGCTTCGCCGAGAATGGCGTTGATCAGGCGGATCACCGGCGAGTTTTCGTCGTTATCCAGCAGATCTTCGTTGTCCGGGATCTCCTCGGTTAACGCCATCAGATCGATATCCGCATCCATATCGTCCACCAGCTGCTGCGAAACGCCGCTGTTCTGCTGCCAGATTTTAGCCAGCATCTCATCAAACGCCTCCGCGCTCAGCGTCTGGGGCACAAAGGCGCGCCCCAGTACCCGGCGCATCTCCAGCAGCGCAAACGCGGGGACGTCGTCACGGATATAGACCGTGTCGTTCCAGAAAAGGATGCCGTTCTCCTTCGCAAAGCCGCTGGTGCAAAGCTGTTTCGTCAGTTCATCCACGCGTCACCTCCCCTTACTCTTTGAAGGGGTTGCGCGTGGTGGCAGGTGCGCTCACGCCGACCGGCATGGAGTGATCCTGCTTTGGATAGGCAGGCAGGACGGCGTTATCGGTGTTCTCAACGATGCCGAGCTTTTTCTCCTCCAGACGCTGCTGTTGACGGGCGCGGATCTGGTCGTATTTCTCCTTCGTCGCCGCGCTGTAGTTGTCGTCATCACGCAGGACGGTGGTATGGATAAAGACCATCAGATTGCGCTTCGACGTATCCTCCGAGGTATAGCGGAACAGCTGTCCCACCAGCGGCAGATCGCCGAGCAGCGGCACTTTCGACACGTTCTGTTTGCTGACGTTTTCCATCAGACCGCCCAGCACCACCGTCTGGCCACTGTGGACCATCACTTCGTTGTTGATGGTACGGGTGTTGAAGGTTGGGCCGAGGCTGGCGTCTTCGGTGGCGCTGGCGTCAACGCTGGAGACCTCCTGCTCGATCTTCAGGTGGATCATGTCCCCGTCGTTGATCTGCGGAACAATCTTCAGCTTGGTACCGACGGTTTTACGCTCAACCGAGTTAAAGACGTTGTCGCCGCTGGTGGTCTGAGAACCCGACAGCACCGGCACATCCTGACCCACGTTGAACGACGCTTCTTTGTTATCCAGCGTCACCACGCTTGGCGTGGAGAGAATATCGTTCTTGCCGCTGGTGGAGAGCGCGGTCAGCAGTGCGCCATAGTCACCGTTGAAGAAACCGGTCGCCAGGCCAGTAAAGGAGGCCCCTTTGATCGTGCCGTTTTTGACCTGGCTAATGGGCAGACCGGTTGAACCGAACTGCACGCCGCCGTGTTTGCCGGTCCACTGCACGCCGAGATCCATGCCGTTACCGTCCTGCACTTCCGCAATGATGGCTTCCACCAGCACCTGCGGACGACGAATATCCAGCTTGTCGATCACCTTCTCCAGCGAGTTCATGACGTTTGGCTGAGCGGTGATCACCAGCGAGTTGGTGGACTCATCGGCGGTGATATTCAGCTCGCTATTGGTTGTGGCGGTTTTGCTTTTCGCGGTACCGGCTTTGTCTTTCAGCTGCTCACCGATACCGGTCAGCACCGGCACCACTTTCGAGGCGTTGGCGTATTTCAGGTAGAAGACGCGGGTATTGCCCTCGTTGTTCTGTTCGCGGTCGAGCTGGCCAATCAGCGAGCGGGTACGCGCGCGGGCATCTTCGGTACCGCTGATCACCAGGCTGTTGGTTTCATCATCGGCCACCACTTTGGTCGCCAGCTGTGGCGCGTTCTGCCCTTTCTGCTCTTCATTGTTGAGGTTGTTCAACATATCGGAGAGCTCTTTCGCCGAGGCATAGCGCAACGGTACGATTTCGCGACGCTGCATACCGGAACGGTCCACGCGCTCAACCAGATCCACCAGGCGATTCACCACCGCGGCTTTCCCGGTTAACAGCAGCACGTTAGAGGGTTCAAAATGGACCACGTTGCCGATCCCCGAGGCATCGTTCAGCTGGCGCAGCAGCGGGGCCAGCTCGCGTACCGGCACGTTCTCCATGCGCACTACGCGGGTGATGATCTCATCCCCTTTGCCCGGGTTTTTACTGTCGGCCACCGGCACCCCGGCGGTACGCGCCACGCTTGAACGCACCACTTTGATCATGCCGTTATCCATTGGGATCACCGACAGACCGTAGAGATCCAGCACGCTCAGGAAGAACTGATAATATTCCTCTTCCGACAGCACGTTATAGGTTCTCACCGACACCGTGCCCTGAACGGACGGATCGACGAGAATCGTTTTATTCAGATTGCGACTTACCGTATCGATAAATTCGCGAATATCGGTATTTTTAAAACTGGCGCTAAAGTTGGCTGCAAACAGCGAACCGGAATATAACGACAATGCGGTCAGCGCCACGCACGCCCATGGAAATTTCTTCATGATTTACACTTGTTAATTGTTTAGAACATTAACCCGAATATTTTCAAGGTGAGCGTGCCGTCTGACGACGACCTCCGCTTCTTTCATTTTCGACCAGTTGGCGATAATATTTTTCGCCTGCGCTTCTTTCGTCATATCGACGTCATTCACTTTCACCACCACATCACCCTGTTTCAGTCCTGTTTCACTGTAAAAAGGCGAAGCATTGCGTGGATTAATGTTAAAGCCTTCCAGTTGGCCTTTATCGATTAACGGCTTTAACACCAGATAATCATCGAGATGCAGACTGTCCGCGCCGGCATCTTTTTTCGATTTCGTCACCGGGCTATTGCCTGCATCGCCCTTAAAATAAGGCGGCTGTTTGAGGGCGAGCGTTTGCTTCGTGCCTTCATACTGAACAACCACGTTATCTTTATTAATTTCATCCACATATGCGTCATCGAACCCCACCAGCGGCTCCCCTTCCCGGTAGCTCTGCTGCCCGGCGGGGGTCTTAATCACGGCGAACGACAGCCACGACTCATCGCTGCGGATGATGCCTTCAATTTCTGCAGACAGCGGCGCTTTTACCGCCGCCGGAACGTCGGCCTGACGGACCGCAGCCGTAAAAAGACCAAACGTTTTGTCACTGTTACGCGGTTTTAGCGGCGTTTTATCAGCATTCGCTAACTTATTCGTAACCTTTTTATAATCTTTAAAAACGACATAACCCTGCTGGCTGCAAAAAATTAGCATGACTAGCATTATGCAGGGCGTCATTAGCCTGGAAAGGAATGCGTTCCTCATTATTATCGGGCCTTTTAGCAAAGCAGGAATTCGCAGCGGTATGCTGCATAACTTAGTGAGCAAATAGTAATAAGCGTGACCAGTGCAAACCACCGGCTTCGCTATTAACTTTAATGAAGAAAATGATTGACCGGAAAAAAAGGGAGTGTTAGATGCGGCCTGACAGGTTATTTTTACTCTGGTGTTAAATTGACCATGACAGGGGCTTACCGTACTTTTCGCCCATTGCTATTAAAGAGAAGAGACGGTAAGTCGTTATGTATCAGAGCCATTTTAAATTCAGTACCCCGCCGTTCAGAAATATCACCCGCAAGTCGGGCGATTTTCTGGTGCCTTATCATCAGGATGTGTTTAATCTTCTGAAAGAGAAAAGCCAGCAGGCAGGGATCACCGGGCTCTTTTACCACGACAGCGAACTGCTGGGGCAGTTCAGCGATGCCCTCAAAGCCAACAGCAAATCGGTGCTCTGCATTAATGCCTTTCCGAAGCTGAGCGCCAGTAGCCTGCTCTTCAAACTCAACCCGGTAGCGAAAGAGAAGAACAAGCTCCAGGCGGTTGACGCTATTATTCGCCTGTGGCGCGATGCGAAGTCGACCCATAAGGTGCTGGTCATTTCCCAGGCGCAGGCGATGAAGGCCAGCGGCTATGACGTGCTGGGCATACTGCTTACCCGTGCGCAGGAGCTGGATGTTCGCCTGTCGATTGTGCTGATGGGCACGGCCGACCAGGAAGTGATGCTGAAAGCCTCTGCCCTGCAGGAATATGTGCTGACCTGCCACACCCTGCGCAACCTGACCTGCCGCGAGTTCCTGAGCTACGTTGACGCCCAGTGCCACGAGCACGGCGCGGATGTCTCTCCGCTGACGCCCGCTCGCGTGAAAAAAATCCACGCCCTGACCAAAGGCAACATCAGCAAGCTGAACGAACTGGCTCATCTTTCCATGCTGGCCGCCTGGACCGAACGGGCGCCAAACGTTGGACCGCGTCATTTGCGTCTCGCCACCGGTGAAGCCCTGCCAGCGCCTAAGCGTGGTAAAACGCTGGCCTCCATCGGGTTGTTCGCGTCCGTCCTGTTCGCCGCCTGCGGCTGGATGATAACCTCGTCCATTACGGCAAAACTGCCGGTGGCGCTGCCAGTACCGGCCAGCTGGAAACAGCAGGTAAAAACGCCAGACGCGCCGGTACTGCCGGTTATCGAACAGGAGGTGGTGAATCAGCCCGATGCCATGCACCAGCTTTATGCCATGTGGGGCTATGACGCCTCTGCCGACGATGCCCTGTGCCAGAATGCCGCAAAAGTGAACCTGATGTGTAAACAGGGTAATGCCTCCCTGGACACGCTGGCTAATGACGGTTACCCGTGGGTGAGCGAGATTAAAACAGGCGATCACATTAATTACGCCGTCGTGGCGCGTGCCGGGAAAAATTCCCTCGATCTGCTGATGAACAACCGCACCTGGCAGGTGAGCCGCACGTGGTATAACCAGCACGCAACGGGCAATTACACCCTTCTGCACCGCCTGACCCCGTCAGGTAAAGACGAAATCACCGCCGCCAGCGACAGTAAAGATCTTGAGTGGCTGGATCAGCAGCTGAGCGTGGCGCTGGGCGAAAACGAAACGCACGATAAAAACTGGACGGCGGAACTGATGAAGCGCACCCGCGAATTCCAGGAAAAAATGCACCTCCGCGTCGACGGTATTCCGGGTGAAGACACTCTGATGCAGCTGATGCGCGAAACCCATACCACGCCGAGCGTGTTGATCCAGACAACCCAGGCTAACCCGACTACGCAAGAGAAGCACGCATAATGTCTACCATCTGCCTCGCTGCCCAGCGCAGCTATACCACCGGGGAACCGGTCTGGTTCTCATGGCGTTTGCCGTCATTCAGTAAAATTATCAGCGTGCTGACGCTCTGGTGTCTGGGGCTGTGCGCGCTGATCGTCGCAGGCCTGTATGCGCACGTGTACTGGAACCTGCGCCACCCGGCGCCGGTGATAAAAAAGGTGAGCGTCGCGAAGCCAGACACCACCCTTTCTGATATGCATTACGTGTATGTCACCAAACCGTTCCCGCACCCGCAGCCAAAGCCGCAGTCTGTAAAAGTGCAGGAAGATTTACCGCCGATGGACAATATGCCCATTAATAGTGACGAAAATGAGTGGCAGCAGGCACCTGATGGCGCATTGCCGGACAGCCCCGTCACGCATGATACTTCGCGCGATACCTTACCCGGCACCGAAGCGCACGAACAGGCGATGAAACACGCGCAGGCAACGCAGCCGGATGAAGACAATTCATTAAAAACGTTATTTATGCAGGCGCTAAAACAGCAGCAGGATGATATGGCAAAGGGAAAAATGCCCGCACCACCGGTTGACGAAACGCAAAATGCGTCTCCTTCGATAATAAAAGGAGACGCAGGAGGGGATTAATATTTTTCCGGCAGGGTGGTCAGGCTAATCAGTCGCCCTTTCTCGACCACAATATATTGACCTTTTTTCAGGTCTGAGAGAATTTTAATAATGGTGCTGCGTGCCAGGTTGGTGTATTCCTGAATATAATCATAAATATTAATATCTCGCTGATGATCAACAATCAGCTCGTTAATTTCTATCAGGAATTCACGGACGACGGAGTACGCGCTGCGGGCAACTAAAACATCATCCCGCTTGCTGAGCAAACAGATATACCATGCCAGCACTTTGGTCAGTTCAGGCCACAGCCCGTGCTGAGTCATTAACTGCTGGAATTGATCTTTATGTATGGTACGAACCACGGTATTACTGCGCACCACGCCCTGCATATGCGTAGAGTTGTAGAAAATAGCGGAGAGACCAAAGATACATTGTCCCTGTAGCGTAAACATACATAAGTCATCAGAACTGCGGCGGAACTCGACTTCTCCGCTGACGATAATGTGAATATTATCGGAGTTACAGGTTGATATTTTTTGCCATTTTCTTAACGTTTTTTCTTCATACCCGGCCGTTGCAGAAATAATGGCTTCCATTTCATGATGGGGACGTGTTTTTTTACCAAAAATGCTTAACATTATTATACCCAATTAAGATGTTTAAATAAGAAAATTGTCCGGCAAGGTGTTACGTTGCCGTAAAATGTGTTGGTATTCTTTTTGAAATTAAAAAAACCAAAAGAGGACTGTTTCTTTAATTTGATTCATGCTGTGAATCGATGAATCAATCTTAGATGAGGGCGATTTTAAATCAATTTACTTAAAATGAATTGAGAATGTACTTAAGATTAATCTTATGATCATGCTCACAAAAACGAGGCATTCGGGTTAATCCCGAAGGATTACCCCTGCCCGTATTTCTCTAAAAGTGCTTCGGCAATGGCCAGCGTTTCCACATCTGCCACGCCGTTCCACAGCTGCGGCCTGAAGTGCATCTGGAAGACCATAATGATGCGCTTCTGCTGAGCGGGGGTGCTGTTGTCGGGAACCTCGTAACCGTAACGCGCGAGCAAATCAAGTAACGCTGCGGTCTCCACGGCCTGATACCGTGGCCGCCCGTTCATATAGAACGCCACCCGGGACGCGTCGGGCCAGGCGCCAATCCCCTGCTCTGCAAGCTCGCGCCACGGGAACAGCGGACCGGGATCGTCCTTGCGCTGAGGCGCGATATCCGCATGGGCCACCACGTTCTCGGGTTTAATGTGATAGCGGGCAATAATGTCTTTTGCGAGCGGTACCAGGGCCGCAATTTGCGCGGGTTCGAACGGCGAAAAGTGTTTTACTCCGGCCGTTTTTTGCCAGCCGCGATTCTCAAGCTCAATGCCAACCGACGTATCATTAATACGGTTGGTGCCGCGCCAGAAGCTGATACCCGCATGCCAGGCCAGTTCGTTCTCGGGAACCAGCTGCCAGATGCGCGGTTTACCGTCCGGCGCGGGCGGCTTCGCCGGGATCAAATAGTGGGAGCTGACGTTCTTGTCCGTCAGCGTGGCCAGCGAACTGTCAAAGTCATCCGCCGTATAGTGGATAACCAGCACCTTGATGCGCGGATAGGCCGCCTGCGCCTGGTGGCGGGTATCCAGTTCATAGGCGCCTTTATCCACAATGCCTTTTTCCGTGGCGCACCCTGCCAGCAACAGCGCCAGCAGGAGTGTTGAAAACGCGCGTTTCATCGACGGGTTTTCACCGCCGTACCGCTTACGCTCACCATCAGCATGCTGGCATCTTTACCGACGGTTTCGTAGTCGATATCAATCCCCACAACCGCATCCGCCCCCAGTGCTTTGGCCTGTTCGCCCAGCTCCTTAAAGGCGATTTCCCGGGCTTTACGCAGCTCTTTTTCATACGCGCCAGAGCGGCCGCCGACGATATCGCGGATACCGGCAAAGAAATCGCGAAAAATGTTGGCCCCCAGAATGGCTTCGCCCGTGACCACACCGCAATACTCGGTAATCGGCTGCCCTTCCAGGGTTGGCGTTGTTGAAAACTGCATGGTTTCTCTCCTTCTTTAGCGTTCAATGCCTTAGCCCATAACTTCACCAGCATTATCGGTTCGTTACGCTATGATTGAAAGGATAGTTAATAAATAAGGAAATCAACATGCGCTACTCTGCTTTAACGCTTTTGGTGCCCTGCGCGCTGGTGCTCAGCGCGTGTACCACCACGGTCACGCCAGCCTTTAAGGATATCGGTACCCGCAGCGGCCCCTGTATAGAGGGCGGCCCGGATACCGTGGCGCAACAGTTCTATGATTATCGCATTCAACACCGCAGCAACGATCTCACCGGCCTGCGTCCGTATCTGAGCGATGGGCTGGCAAAACTGCTGAACGATGCCACGCGCGATCCGCAGCACAACGCGCTGCTGAAATCCGATCCGTTCTCCAGTCGCACGACGTTGCCGGACAGCGCCGAGGTGGCCAGCGCCTCGACCATCCCGAACACCGATGCGCGTAACATCCCCCTGCGCGTGAAGCTGACCCAGGGCACCCAAACCTGGCAGGATGAAGTGCTGATGATCCGCGAAGGCCAGTGCTGGGCGGTGGATGACGTACGCTATATCGGCGGGAGCGTACATGCCCCGGCAGGCACGCTTCGCCAGTCGATTGAGAATCGCTAAACCCACTGTTTCAGAATTGTAAACCCCGAAAAATGTGCGGCATTTCATGCGGAATGCCGACATTTATACTCGCCGACCTTGGGCTTCGCTATTTTGTGCTATGTTTAAGGGGTATTACGGGTTATATTTAACTTTTAACGCAGAAATATTGCATAACTATTCTGTCAACGGTACTATCTGCGGCCTCAATTGCTATAGATTGCCTGGATGAGTAAAGACTGCCCCGATGAGTATTAAACTAAACGGCATTAACTGCTTCTACGGCGCACACCAGGCGCTGTTCGACATCACGCTGGAGTGCCCGGAAGGCGAAACGCTGGTTTTGCTTGGCCCAAGTGGCGCGGGTAAAAGTTCTCTTTTGCGTGTCCTTAATCTGCTTGAAATGCCCCGTTCAGGAACGCTGGCTATCGCCGGTAACCACTTTGATTTTGCGAAAACGCCGTCCGATAAAGCGATTCGTGAACTGCGTCAAAACGTTGGCATGGTCTTCCAGCAATACAACCTCTGGCCGCACCTGACCGTCCTGCAAAACCTGATTGAAGCGCCCTGCCGCGTTCTCGGTTTGAGCAAGGATCAGGCGATGGCGCGTGCTGAAAAGCTGCTGGAGCGTCTGCGCCTTAAGCCCTACAGCGATCGTTATCCGCTGCACCTCTCCGGGGGTCAACAACAGCGTGTGGCGATTGCCCGTGCGCTGATGATGGAGCCAGCGGTACTGCTGTTTGATGAGCCGACCGCTGCGCTGGACCCGGAAATCACCGCCCAGATCGTGAGCATCATTCGTGAGCTGGCGGAAACCAACATTACTCAGGTCATCGTCACCCATGAAGTGGAAGTGGCGCGTAAAACCGCCAGCCGTGTGGTCTACATGGAAAACGGGTATATCGTTGAGCAAGGTGATGCGAGTTGCTTTACCAACCCGCAAACCGATGCCTTCAAAAACTACTTATCTCACTGAGAGTGCCAGGGAAAATGATAATGAAAAAAGTATTGATTGCCGCGCTGCTCGCTAGCGTCAGCCTTTCCGCTACCGCAGCCCAGACCATCCGTTTCGCCACCGAAGCGTCCTATCCTCCGTTTGAATCTATCGATGCCAACAACAAGATTGTGGGCTTCGATGTCGATCTGGCTAACGCGCTGTGTAAAGAGATCGACGCGACCTGTACCTTCAGCAACCAGGCGTTTGACAGCCTGATCCCAAGCCTGAAGTTCCGCCGTATCGACGCCGTGATGGCCGGTATGGACATCACCCCAGAGCGTGAAAAGCAGGTGCTGTTCACCACGCCGTACTATGACAACTCCGCCCTGTTTATTGGTCAGAAAGGGAAATTTACCTCTGTTGACCAGCTGAAAGGCAAAAAAGTGGGCGTACAGAACGGCACCACGCACCAGAAATTCATCATGGATAAACATCCGGAAATCACCACCGTGCCTTACGACAGCTACCAGAACGCGAAGCTGGATCTGCAGAACGGCCGTATCGATGGCGTGTTTGGTGACACCGCGGTAGTGACCGAATGGCTGAAAGCCAACGATAAACTCGCGCCAGTGGGCGACAAAGTGACCGACAAGGACTACTTCGGCACAGGTCTGGGGATTGCCGTTCGTCAGGGCAACACTGAGCTGCAGCAGAAATTTAACGCTGCGCTGGAAAAAGTGAAGAAAGACGGCACCTACGAAACCATCTATAAAAAATGGTTCCAGAAGTAATTCCTGATGAATGAAATTCTTCCTTTAGCAAGCGCCGCCGGGATGACCGTCGGCCTTGCCGTTTGCGCACTGATTATCGGCCTGGTGCTGGCGATGTTCTTTGCGGTATGGGAATCTGCAAAGTGGTTCCCTGTCGCCTGGACCGGCTCCGCGCTGGTCACCGTGCTGCGTGGGCTACCGGAGATTCTGGTGGTCCTGTTTATCTATTTCGGTTCCTCACAGCTGCTGCTCACTCTGTCGGACGGCTTTACCCTCAATCTTGGCGTCGTGCAGATCCCGGTGCAGATGCAGATTGAAAACTTCGACGTCAGCCCGTTCCTCTGTGGCGTCATTGCCCTTTCCCTGCTCTATTCTGCGTACGCGTCGCAAACCCTGCGCGGTGCGCTGAAAGCGGTACCGCAAGGACAATGGGAATCTGGCCAGGCGCTGGGGATGTCGAAAGCGGCGATCTTCTTCCGCCTGGTGATGCCGCAGATGTGGCGTCATGCCCTGCCGGGTTTAGGGAACCAGTGGCTGGTGCTGCTGAAAGATACGGCGCTGGTGAGCCTGATAAGCGTTAACGATTTAATGTTGCAGACCAAAAGCATCGCTACCCGCACCCAGGAGCCGTTTACCTGGTACATTGTGGCGGCGGCTATCTACCTGGTGATCACGTTGCTGAGTCAGTACATCCTTAAGCGTATTGACCTGCGTGCGACGCGCTTTGAACGGAGACCAGGCTGATGCTGGACTATTTACCCGAGCTGATGAAAGGGCTGCACACCAGCCTGACGTTGACCGTGGCGTCCATCATCGTGGCGCTGATCCTGGCGCTGATCTTTACCATCATCCTGACGCTGAAAACGCCGGTGCTGGTGTGGATTGTGCGCGGCTATATCACCCTCTTTACCGGTACGCCGCTGCTGGTGCAGATCTTCCTGATTTACTACGGCCCGGGCCAGTTCCCGTCGCTACAGGAGTATCCGGTTATCTGGCATCTGCTCTCTGAGCCGTGGCTGTGTGCCCTGATCGCCCTTTCACTGAACAGCGCCGCCTACACCACTCAGCTGTTCTACGGAGCGATCCGCGCCATTCCGGAAGGACAATGGCAGTCCTGCGGCGCGCTCGGCATGAGCAAAAAAGATACGCTGGCCATTTTGCTGCCGTACGCCTTTAAGCGTGCCCTCTCCTCTTACTCCAACGAAGTGGTGCTGGTGTTCAAGAGTACCTCGCTGGCCTACACCATCACCCTGATGGAAGTGATGGGCCACGGGCAACTGCTCTATGGACGCACCTACGATGTGATGGTGTTTGGCGCGGCAGGCGTGGTGTATCTGGTGGTTAACGGACTGTTGACGCTGATGATGCGCCTGATCGAGCGTAAAGCGCTGGCATTTGAGCGCAGAAATTAATCACTTAAATGCATAAAACGGTATTGATAAAGCGGGTAACCTGATGGGTTATCCGCTTTTTTTTATTCCACTATAAATATTTAATCATTTATATTGAATATAAATTCATTAAATGGCATTGTACTTTCATAAGACCTACAGACGGGAGTATTACAATGAAAAAGTTAGTTCTGGCCGCATTACTGGCAACGTTTGCCGCAGGCGCAACGGCTGCCGATAAAATCAATTTCGGCGTTTCTGCCACATATCCGCCATTTGAATCGCTGGATGCCAGCAACCAGATCGTGGGTTTTGATATCGATCTGGCAAAAGCGCTGTGCAAACAGATGCAGGCCGACTGTACCTTTACCAACCATGCCTTTGACAGCCTGATCCCGTCCCTGAAATTTAAAAAATACGACGCGGTGATCTCCGGTATGGACATCACGCCAGAGCGTAGCAAGCAGGTGGCCTTCACCGACCCGTACTACGCCAACTCGGCGGTGGTCATCGCGAAGAAAGGGGCTTATAAATCCTTTGATGAGCTGAAAGGCAAACGCATCGGGATGGAAAACGGCACCACGCACCAGAAATACCTCCAGGACAAACATCCTGAAGTGAAAACCGTGGCGTATGACAGCTATCAGAACGCGATTATCGACCTGAAAAATGGCCGTATCGATGGCGTATTTGGTGACACCGCGGTCGTAAACGAATGGCTGAAAACCAACCCGCAGCTCGGTACGGCAACCGAAAAAGTGACCGATCCGCAGTACTTCGGTACGGGTCTGGGCATTGCGGTGCGTCCGGATAACAAAGCGTTGCTGGCAAAACTGAACGGCGCGCTGAAGGCGATTAAAGCTGACGGTACGTATCAGAAAATCAGCGACCAGTGGTTCCCGCAGTAACTTTTTTTGCCGGGTGACGGCTTCGCCTTACCCGGCCTACGGGGGGAGTTGTAGGCCGGGTAAGCGCAGCGCCACCCGGCACTCTCTCACAACGGCACGAAGAACCTGAATCGCGCCCCGCTCACCGACTCCATCAGCCTGATCCCTCCCCCGTGTAGTTCCAGCATCCGTTTGACAATCAACAGCCCTAACCCACCGCGATTCTCCCGCGTTGCCTGCGGATTCAACGCTGAAGGCCGCTGGAACAGATCGTCGCGCAGCGCGGCATCCACACCGGTTCCTGAATCGGCCACCTCAACCTGTAGCTTTTCATTCTCCTGCCATACGGCGAGACGGATCTTGCCGCCGGTGGGGGTATGGCGGATGGCGTTATCCAGCAGATTGGTCACCACGCGCTCTATCATTGAGACATCGGCATACACCAGCGGCAGCGGCCCGGGAACGTCTATCTGGAGCTGAAGCTCGCGCGTGCGCGCCGTGAGCTCAAACTTTTGCGCCACGTCGGAAATAAGCTCTCCCATCGCAAAACGCTCGCGCTGGGGCTTGATGCCGCCGTGCTCAAGACGCGCAAGCTCAAACAACTGCTGTGACAGGTGACGCACCTTTTGCCCCTGACGCAACGCCGTGGCAAGGTATTGCTGATGCTCCTGCGGCGTCAGGGTGGCGGATTTCAGCGACAGCGTTTCCAGATAGCCCAGCAGCGAGGTCAGCGGCGTGCGTAAGTCGTGGGAAATATTGGCGATAAACTCCCGGCGCTGGCGGTCGCTGTCGGCCAGCTGATCCCACTGCTGGGTGATTTTGCGTGCCAGCTCGATAAAATTGTTACGCAGGAGCGCCACTTCATCTTTTGCTGCCACATCCGGCTGTTGGACCGCCAGCGCGCGTATCGCGCTCATGCTGTCATGCTCCAGCCCGGCCACTTCACGCGTCAGCCGTTTAACCGGACGCGTGACCCAGTACCAGATCAGTAAGCCCGCCAGCAGGCCAAACAGCGCCACCCACAGCATCGACCAGAGCACCGTACTCCACAGCGCCTTGTACCAGGCCATGTCCGCCAGCGCGTTCGACTCCTCGCCCTGTAAAATAATATACAGATAGCCTTTAAGCTCGCCGTCCTGACGTAACGGCGTCGCGCTGAACACTTTCTTGTTCTGGCTACGCGGATCGTCGCCAAAAACCGGCATGGCCGCACCGCTGAGGAACTCCTGTACCGGCGCGAGATTGATGCTTTGTCGCTGAATATGGCCCGGCGGGGCGGCATCGGCCAAGATATCGCCATCCGGGGAGACGACGTACAGTTCCACGCTCGGGTTGAAGGTCATCAGCCTGTCAAAGAGCGGTTTCAGCGCGGTACGGTCGACCCTGCCCTGGGCGTTCAGAATTGGTTCGCGCTGCACGATCTGTTGCGCCAGGCCGCCAGAGAGACGCTGAACCATGGCGTTACCATACTGCATGCTGCTGTAGAGCTGGACGGCGCAGGCGACGGCGGCACAGAGCATCATCAATAAAATGAACAGCAGCGTCAGGCGCTGGCTCAGGCTAAAGCGGCGCATCATGGTGCGGCTCCGCAAATTTATAACCTTTGCCCCAGACGGTGCGAATGATCTCCGGCTCGGCAGCGTCTTTTTCAATCTTGATGCGCAGGCGGTTGATATGGGTGTTAACGGTATGCTCGTAACCTTCGTGCTGATAGCCCCACACCTGCTCCAGCAGCGCCAGACGCGAGAAGACCTCGCCAGGATGGCGGGCAAAGAAGTACAGCAGTTCAAACTCGCGCGGGGTGAGATCCACTATCTGGCCGTGAAGCAGCACGCTGCGGGCCAGCGGGTCGATTGTCAGGCCATGCGCCTGAATATTCCCGGCACTCTGCGCCTGCCCCATCGCCTGCTGGCGGCGGAACAGCGCCTTAATGCGCGCAATCAGCTCCTGCACCGAGAACGGCTTTGCCAGATAATCATCCGCGCCGGTTTCCAGGCCGGTGATCCGATCGGTTTCGCTGCTGCGGGCGCTGATAATGATTACCGGCAGGTAGCGGGTCATCTGGCGAATACGACGGCAAATCTCCAGGCCGTCGACGTTGGGGAGCATGAGATCGAGGATCACCGCGTCCCACGGCTGTTTTTCAAGGCACTGTAACGCGTTGCCGCCGTCGGGCTCGTGGGTGATGATGTAGCCTTCATCTTCTAAATTGAGTCGCAGAAGTGCCGCGATATCGTGGTCATCTTCCACCAGCAGGATCTGCTTCATGGGTAAGCCTTATTTCATCTCTTATGACGTAAGCTTACCTGATTTCGCAGGGTTGAAGAGTTCACATTTTGTTGAAGATTTTGCGGATGTCATGCCGGGTGGCGGCTACGCCTTACCCGGGATGCGGGTTAACAACGTCAACACTTCATAATGCGCGGTATGCGGGAACATATCGAAAAGCTGAACGCGTTCAACGCGGTAGCCCGGCAGGTGAGCGATATCTGTCGCCATGGTACGGGCGTTGCAGCTGGAGTAGATAATGTAATCCGGCGCCATCTGGCTCAGATAGTCGCACAGCGCCTTGCCAATGCCCCGGCGCGGCGGGTTGACCAGCACCAGCTCCGGTACGTTGCCCTGCCCGGTCGCGAACTGCGTGGAGTCCAGCGCCTGGAAGTGCAGATTGGTTAATCCGAGCTCAGCGGCAGACTGTTTCGCGCAGGCAATCGCTTCGGCGGCGATCTCAATCCCGGTCAGCTGCATCTCGGGCGTGGCGCAGTGCAGACCAAAGCCCCCGACACCGCAGAACAGATCCCACATATGATGGATGTTTAACGCCCTCACCCAGTCGCGGGCGGTGGCATATAACGCACTCGCCACCGTCGGGTTGGTCTGGAAGAAACTGTGCGGGCGGATCCACAGCGGCACGTCGTTGAACGTTTCCGCCAGTGCATGCTGCCCGGTGAAGAAGATCTCTGTCTCCCCCTCCATAATCGCCATATGCACCGGCTGAATATTGGCGGTAATGACCTTCAGTTGCGGAAGCTGCTCCTGCAGCCACGGCAGCGCCGCGCGCAGTTGTTCCAGCTTGGCTTGCGAGCGCAGCACGAAACGCAGCATCATACCGCCGTCCATCTGGCTCTCGGTCAGGAGGAGATATTTCAGCTCGCCGCGCTTACGGGCGACGTTATAAGGCGTTAACCCCGCGCGGGCAATAAACGGTTTGAGTGCCGCGAAGACCGGCTCAAACGAGGCAGGATAAAGCGGGCAGCCGGTGAGATCTTCCGGCGTGCCGTCGCGATGCAGCATGCCCAGCAGCGGTTTTTCTACGCTGCCGCTGACCACCATTTTGGCTTTATTACGAAAACCCTGCTCCGGGCCGCTGACGGGGGCGCACCACTCGCCCACCGCATGTTCAGCCAGCAGCTGTTGCAGGTCGGCCATTTTGGCGGTGAGTTGTTGAGAGACCGGCTGTTCTATCCACTGACAGGAGCGGCAGCGTCCGGCGTCATAGAGTGCGCACTGCATAGGAAAACCTTAAGAATAACGAGGGCTGCGATTATACACATTATTGCAGGCGGAAGAACCGCCGGCTTGAAGCTGGAGCAAAGAGCAGCAGGAGCACCAGCATATCGGGTAATTTCTGCATGACCAGCGCATGGAAGATCTCACGTTTGGATCCACCGGCAATGCTGAACAGCTCCGGATAGCCATAGCCCAGCGAGGCGGCCCACAGATAGCTGGCGGCGGTCACCTGCGTCAGCAGATAGACCCAGCGCGCCCAGTTGCGCCCTTTAACCAGCGAAAACGCGCAGTAGATTTCGATAAACACCAGCACAAGGCTGCTGAGGAATACCAGCGTGAGGTTCCAGGTTTGCACGCTGCGGTGAATGAACTCACCGATGCCGCGCGCCCCCAGGGTGTTGAGGATCATCAGTACATCAAGACAGCGGATCATAATAATAGCGAGCGCCGCCACCTGCACCAGCGCAGGTACGTTTGGACGAGCGTGCGTAAGACGTGATTTTTTTAATAATCCCAATGTTTTACTTCCCTGAAAAACAGTGCCGCGTCATGCGCGGCACATCACTGGAAATAATAATTCCTTCAGCCGCGTCTTGCACGCTGGATATCGCGCACGCGCTGCTTTTCCGCGCGCGCCATCAAATACCAGGCGATAAATCCGACAATTCCGACCACGCCGAGGATAATCGACGCCAGGGCGTTGATCTCCGGGTTCACCCCCATGCGCACGCTGGAGAAGACCAGCATTGGCAGCGTCGTCGCCCCTGGCCCGGAAACAAAGCTGGCGATCACCAGATCGTCGAGCGACAGGGTAAAGGCCAGCAGCCAGCCGGAGATCACCGCAGGCATAATCATCGGCAGCGTGATGATGAAAAAGACCTTCACCGGCGTGGCACCGAGATCCATCGCCGCCTCTTCAATGGAGCGATCCAGCTCGCGCAGACGCGAGGAGATGACCACCGCCACGTACGCGGTACAGAAGGTCACATGCGCCAGCCAGATGGTGAGCATGCCGCGATCCGCAGGCCAGCCAATGGCATGCGCCAGCGCCACAAACAGCAGCAGCAGCGATAGGCCTGTGATCACGTCCGGCATCACCAGCGGCGCGGTGATCATAAAGGCAAAGCCGTTCGAGCCGCGAAAACGCCCGAAGCGCACCATCACCAGCGCGGCAATCGTGCCCAGCACGCAGGCCATTGTGGCCGCCAGCGCCGCGATGGTCAGGCTCAGCCCCACCGCGCTCATCATCGCATCGTCGTGAAACAGTTCGCTGTACCAGCGCGTCGACCAGCCAGCCCATACGGTGACCAGTTTGGAGCTGTTGAACGAGTAGATCACCAGCATCAGCATCGGCGCATACAGGAAGGTAAAGCCGATCACCAGGATCGCAATTCGCCACGGAGAGCGCACTACCGGTAAGTTGTTCATCCGTGGTCTCCCATCTGTTTCTGCTGATGCTTGTGGAACCACATGATCGGCACGATCAGCAGCAGCAACATCACGATCGCCACCGCGGAGGCTACCGGCCAGTCGCGGTTATTGAAGAACTCCTGCCACAACACGCGGCCAATCATGATGCTGTCCGGGCCGCCGAGCAGTTCCGGGATCACAAACTCCCCAACCGCCGGAATGAACACCAGCATCGACCCGGCGATAATCCCGCCTTTGGTCAGCGGCACAATCACGCTGAAGAAAGTCTTCAGCGGACGGGCGCCCAGATCCAGCGAGGCTTCCACCAGCGAGTAGTCGATACGCGTCAGCGCCGTATAGATCGGCAGCACCATAAACGGCAGGTAGGCATATACAATCCCGATATAGACCGCGAGATTGGTGTGCAGAATAGTCAGCGGCTGATCGATAACCCCTAACCACATCAGGAAGTTATTCAGCACCCCGTTATTTTTCAGGATCCCCATCCACGCGTAGACGCGGATCAGGAACGAGGTCCACGACGGCAGAATCACCAGCAGCAGCAGAATGTTGCGCGTCGAGGGCTTACTGTGCGCCACCGCCCATGCCAGCGGGTAGCCCATCAGCAGACAGCAGAGCGTGGAGATCGCCGCCACCTGCAGTGACTGCAAATAGGCTTCGACATAAAGCGGATCTTCCGTCAGCTGCAGGAAGTTGCCAAGGTTAAGCGTCAGCGTCAGCTGGCCGTCTGCCCAGTCCAGCAGATTGGTGTAAGGCGGGATCGCCCGCGCCATTTCCGCCAGGCTTATCTTGAAAACGATCAGGAACGGCAGCATGAACAGCAGGATCAGCCACACGTAAGGCATGGCAATCACCAGCTTGCGGCCGTGGTTCATCTGCATGCGCGCCAGCCAGTGCGCAAAGCCGCCCGGTTTTTCGACGCGGGCTGGCGGTTCAAGTGTACTCATTGGCCGCTCCTTATACCGTCAGCACGACACAACTGTCCGCATCCCAGCACAGACGCACTTCGTCGCCCCAGGTCGGCAGTCCTTTACGGTAGCGATGTTCGTTTTGCAGCTGGGCGCTGAGCATCTGCCCGCTCTTCAGACGGACGTGGTAAATAGAGAGATCGCCCAGATAGGCAATGTGCACCACTTCGCCCACGGCAAAGTTAAAGCCATCGGCCGGAGGATCTTCACAGAGCATGATTTTCTCCGGTCGCAGGGCGATATAGACCGGCACGTTGTCTACCACGGAGTTATCCGGGTCGACCTTCAGCGGATGCTGCAGCCCCGGCGATTCGATGATCAGCCCGTCTTCTTCACGCGCTTTCAGCAGCCCTTCAAAAACATTCACCGAGCCGATGAACTCCGCGCTGTAGCGGGTAGTCGGGTGTTCATAAATCTCTTCCGGCTCGCCAATCTGCACGAACTTACCGCGGTTCATGATCGCGATACGCCCGGCCATGGTCATGGCCTCTTCCTGGTCGTGGGTGACCATCACGCAGGTCACGCCCACGCGTTCGAGGATATCCACCACTTCGAGCTGCATACGGTCGCGCAGTTTTTTATCCAGAGCCCCCATCGGCTCATCAAGCAGCAGCAGTTTCGGGCGTTTCGCCAGGCTTCGGGCCAGTGCCACGCGCTGACGCTGACCACCAGAGAGCTGGTGCGGTTTACGCTTCGCGAACTCCTGCATGTGCACCAGGCTCAGCATCTCCGCCACACGCGCGGTGATTTCGGCTTTTGGCAGCTTGTCCTGCTTCAGGCCAAACGCAATGTTCTGCTCCACCGTCATATGCGGGAACAGTGCGTAAGACTGGAACATCATGTTAATCGGACGCTGATACGGCGGTACGCTGGAGAGATCCACGCCATCCAGCACAATCTGCCCGGCGGTAGGTTGTTCAAACCCGGCCAGCATGCGCAGCAAGGTTGATTTACCGCAACCAGACGCCCCGAGAAGGGCAAATATTTCGCCTTTGTAGATAGTCAGGCTGACGTCGTCCACGGCATGCTGGCCATCGAAAGATTTGGTGAGGTTACGAATTTCAAGTAGCGGGGTCAGCGCTTTACGGACTTTCGCCTGCGGGCGGGGGATCGCGTCATTCACGGGGTGTTCTCCGGCATAGATCAAAACTGGTGCAAACGCACCGTCAGGGTGCGCATCGCCGGGCGGCGCGAACGCCTGCCCGGCCTACGGGTTGTGTCGGCCCGGTAAGCGATAGCGCCACCGGGCAACGTTACCAAACGCCGTTATTTCCCGCTTTTCACCTTGGTCCACGCACGGGTACGTACGCGGTCAATTTTTGGATCCTGAACTTTCAGGGTGAAGAGCTTGGCAAACACATCCGCTGGCGGATAGATAGCCGGATTATTACGGATCTCTTCGCTAATCAGTGGCAAGGAGGCCTTGTTACCGTTGGCGTAGTAGACATGGTCGCTGATATGAGCAATCACTTCCGGACGCATCAGGTAGTTAAGGAACTGATACGCTTCATCTTTGTTTTTCGCATCGGCAGGCATGGCGAAGACATCAAAGAAGGCCAGCGCCCCCTCTTTCGGAATGAAGTAGGAGACATTCACGCCGTTTTTCGCCTCTTTCGCGCGGTTAGCCGCCTGCCAGACGTCCCCTGCCCAGCCAATTGCCACGCAGATGTCGCCGTTAGCCAGGTCGTTAATGTACTGTGAAGAGTGGAAGTAACGGATATTCGGACGCAGCTTCAGCAACAGATCGGTCGCCGGGCCGGTGTAGTCATCCGCCTTGTTGCTGTTCGGATCTTTGCCGAGATAGTTCAGCACGGTGGCGAAAATCTCTTCCGGGGCATCCAGGAAGGAGACGCCGCAGCTTTTCAACTTGGCGAGGTTCTCCGGCTTCAGCACCACGTCCCAGCTGTCCAGCTTGACGTCCGGGCCCAGCGCCGCTTTGACTTTATCCACGTTGTAGCCAATACCGGTGGTCGCCCACAGATACGGCATGGCGTATTTGTTCTCCGGGTCATGCTTAGAGACCAGCTTCAGCACTTCCGGGTCGAGGTTTTTCCAGTTTGGTAACTTGCTCTTGTCCAGCGGCTGGAAAACGCCTGCGGTCAGCTGACGCTCCAGGAAACTTGCGGACGGTACCACCAGGTCAAAACCGGTGCTGCCTGCCATCAGTTTGCCTTCCAGCACTTCGTTGGAATCAAACACGTCGTAGACCACTTTAATGCCGGTCTCTTTTTCAAAATTAGCCACCGTGTCAGGGGCAATATAGTCAGACCAGTTATAAACATGCAGCGTTTTTTGTTCCGCAGCGAGCGTGCCGGCAGAGACGGCCATCAGAGCACCCGCAACCAGACCCGATAACCATTTTTTATTCAAGGCGATCATAGTGTTATTCCTTCTGAAAGCTCGTTAACAAACGAACTAAAACTGTGCAATCTGGATATATGCAAAAATCATGCATAGTTTGTCGCTCTGCTCAAAATAAAAAGAAACCTCTTTACCCGGCAGGATCCGCTCGCTTTTTTAAGCATCGCAAGAATAACTGTAGCCCGTGTCTCCGGCTATAGCCCAGACGAAAAAACGCCTTTTATCAATTTTTTATGCAGGTTATGTCTACGTGATAAGCCGAAATGGCCTTTGAGGAGGTGAAAAATTCTTTAAAGAAAGGTTAAAAGCAGCAGAATAAATGGCGTTATGCAGCCGCTCTGGCAGCGACTGCGCAAAAGTCAGACAGGCTTAGTGAAGAAAATTGGGAGATGCATCATTATTCTCTGCATCGTCTTCCGCGCTGTACAGCAGATGGTGTGCATTGGCTTCCATCATAACCATTGAAATTTGCTCTTCACTCAAACGCATAAACCAGGCGAACTGCTTGAAGGAGAGCCCCGCGCCGGAGAACAAAGACTGGCAAACGACCAGTTTTGGCAGATTATCATCCTGTATATCGAGGAATGCTTTCACCGTCAAAGAACTGGCGTTGATCGCAGAGAGGTCAGAGGCCAGCGCCAGCAGCGCAGACGGCTTAACTTCTGCCAGCGCAGAGAAGAGGATCACGTCGTTAATGAGATCGATTTTGGCATCAAAAATGCCGTCGAAATTCTGCATGTGAGGCAGATGCAGCGCCTGGCAGGAATCACATTCAAAGAAGGTGATTCCGGCATCATCAAGCCATTGACGTAACGTATCCAGTGTTGGAACGACCTGTAAATCCATCGCGGTGGAGCCTCTTTAGTAAAAACTTCGCATAGGGTACTCAAAAAGTGCGCGGTAATCCATTTAACCACCCGTTTTAAGACAGTAGCCCGGCGTGGCATGGCGCTCAATCCATGCAATCATTTTACCTGCAATATCGACACCGGTGGTTTTTTCTACCCCTTCCAGCCCGGGCGAGGCATTCACTTCCATCACCAGCGGCCCGCGCGTTGCGCGCAGAAGGTCTACGCCTGCCACGTCCAGCCCCAGCGTTTGCGCCGCTTTCACGGCAATCTCCCGCTCGCGCTCGCTGATATCAGCAACCCGCGCAACGCCGCCCCGGTGGAGGTTGGAGCGAAAATCGCCCTCTTTCGCCTGACGCTCAATGGCCGCCACCACCTCATTGCCCACCACGAAACAGCGGATATCGCGCCCTTTGGCCTCTTCAATGTACTCCTGCACCAGAATGTGCGCATTCAGGCCGCGGAAGGCGTCAATCACGCTCTCTGCTGCCTGTCGCGTCTCTGCCAGCACCACGCCAATACCCTGTGTGCCTTCCACCAGCTTGATGACCAGCGGCGCACCGCCCACCATGTCGATCAGATCGCTGGTGTCGTCCGGGGAGTGAGCGATGCCGGTGACCGGAAGATCGATACCCTGGCGGGCGAGCAGCTGCAGCGAGCGCAGCTTATCCCGGGCGCGGGAAATGGCGACAGATTCGTTGAGAGGATAGCTGCCCAGCATTTCAAACTGGCGCAGCGCGGCCGTACCGTAATAGGTGATCTGCGAGCCGATGCGGGGGATCACCGCATCAAAATGCGGTAGCTTGCGGCCTTTGTAATGGATCGAGGAAGCAGCAGGGTCAATGTTCATATAGCAGGACATCGGATCGAGGATCTCAATCTGATGTCCGCGTTTTGCCGCCGCTTCTCGCAGGCGTTTGCATGAATAGAGCGTTCCATCCCGGGACAAAATGGCAATTTTCACCCTGCACCTCTCTAAAGACATGGGAAAAGCCTGCGTATCATACCGAATGGACTAGCGCGTCGCCCAGCCCTGTTTGTGCAGATAATCGAGAATAAACGGGCGATTTTCTTTAATGATGGTACGGCGGATGTGGTCGCTCCAGGTATCGCGGCGGTTATTGCTGCCGCGCGTCATGTAGTAGTGCGCCAGCTCTTCATCGTATTGATTCAGAACATCCTGATCGACCGGCTGGTAGTGGTTTTCATGGACCAGCATCGCCGCAGGCAGGCGCGGCTTGAGATCCGGGTTGTCAGCCGGCCAGCCGAGGCAGAGACCGAACAGGGGCAGGACGTGCTTCGGCAGCTTCAGCAGTTCGGTTACGCTTTCAATATTGTTACGCAGCCCGCCGATATACACGCCGCCTAATCCCAGTGATTCCGCCGCCGTGAAGGCGTTTTGCGCCATCAGCGCGGTATCGACCACACCCAGCAGCAGCTGTTCTGCCAGCCCCAGCTCGGCTTCAGGGCAAATTTGCAGGTGACGGTTAAAGTCAGCGCAGAATACCCAGAACTCGGCGGCCTGGGCTACATGCTTCTGCCCGCCCGTGAGCGTCACCAGCTGCTCGCGCATGGCCTTGTCGGTAATGCGAATAATCGAACTGCACTGCAGAAAGCTGGAGCTCGAGGTGGCTCTGGCGCTGTCGATGATGGCCTCACGCTGCGCCTCGGTAATGGGCTCATCGGTGAAGTGGCGGATAGAACGGTGGGAACGGAGCAGGTCAATTGTTGGCGTCATCGTCTCTCTCTTTGTCTTGCTTAATACGTGTGGCAGCCAGTATAGGCAATGATGCGCGGCATGTAATTGGCGAAACATAGCTCAAGGATATTAAAGCGACAGGCGAAACCTACTTTAATGACGGCAGGTTATCGTGCACTATACGTGTCATTCGCCGTCAGGCTTGTTTTTTGAGGAGAGAGAAATGTTTGCAGTAATTTTTGGTCGTCCAGGATGCCCTTACTGTGTGCGCGCAAAAGAGCTGGCAGAAAAACTGACTGAAGAGCGTGATGACTTTAACTTCCGCTATGTGGATATCCACGCAGAAGGCATCACCAAAGCCGATCTGGAAAAGACCGTGGGTAAACCGGTTGAAACCGTACCGCAGATCTTCCTCGATCAGAAACACATTGGCGGCTGCACCGATTTTGAAGCTTACGCTAAAGAACATCTGGGTCTGTTTGCCGCTCAGTAATCACTAAGCAAACCCCGCGCCCTGACGTGGGGTTTTATCTATTTGCCAGTCATTGCTTTTTACTTCATTCAATAGAATTGAACCATATGATGCATGGATTAGCCTGTTAATCCAGCGCGCGTCTTGCGTTTTGCCCTACGATAAATAATGCAATTCCTTGATATTAATGCCGATTGTAGGCCGGGTAAGCGCAGCGCCACCCGGCAAGAAAGACGGCTTAAGGGCATTGGGCGCACTACGCGGGATGCTGTCAGTCACGACTGGAAAAGGTAGGTATGGACTGGAATACCGGGCAATCCGTACACAGTACCGTATTTGACGACAATATCTGCGGCAACGGCGTTCTCATTCTTTTTTATTATGTAACCGTTGATGCCGTATCAGAGTGCGAAGAAACAGGAAAAACAGCGCACCGAGCGCGCACCAGAATACGCCGCTCAGCAGCCAGGCCAGCTCCTGCCAGAGGCTTCGTGTGGACACAAAAAGCAACCGCATCAGCACCAGGCACAGCGGTGCCGCCAGCATTGCCCCTAACAGCGGCTTAACAACCTCGCCTTCGCGCGAGAGAAAACTCGCGGCCACGCCAGGCAGAATGAAAAAGAGCAGTCCCAGTTCCGGATGCCCGGAGGCTCTGAATGCCCCCTTAACATTAAACGCTAATGACATACAGACAACGGTGAACAGTAAGAAACAGCTTATCGCCCCTGCCCATTTTCCTTTAATGTTCAAATTATCCTCCTGACTTCTCTATCAAATAAAGTTTCGTCGCGTGGACACCCGATCGGATAAAGTTATGCGGCAATCCTTGCCAAAACCCGCATACGGTTATGCGATAATGAGTAGCCGTTGGTAGCTAATGCGATTAAACTATCCAGCTGCTATTGTCTTAGGGAATTTTTTGGCCGCAGGGAGTGTAGAAGTATTCCCTGGCACTGAAAACAGTAGCCCAAAATGTCCTTTCATTCAACAACTTACTGGTAAACAAGAAGTTAGCCTCCGTGAATATAAACGTCGCAGACTTGTTAAATGGGAATTACATCCTGTTATTATTTGTGGTACTGGCGCTGGGCCTTTGCCTGGGTAAATTGCGCCTGGGTTCAGTACAACTTGGTAATTCCATTGGCGTTTTAGTCGTCTCCTTATTATTAGGTCAGCAGCATTTCAGCATTAACACAGACGCGCTTAACTTAGGTTTTATGCTGTTTATTTTTTGTGTTGGTGTGGAAGCGGGTCCTAACTTTTTTTCCATTTTCTTCCGCGACGGCAAAAATTATCTGATGCTGGCGCTGGTGATGGTCGGCAGTGCGCTGCTGATCGCGTTAGGGCTGGGTAAACTGTTTGGCTGGGATATCGGGTTAACGGCCGGTATGCTGGCAGGCTCCATGACCTCGACACCGGTTCTGGTGGGTGCAGGCGATACCCTGCGCCATTCTGGTATGGCCGGGTCACAGCTTTCTACCGCACTCGATCACCTGAGCCTGGGCTATGCCCTGACCTATCTGATTGGTCTGGTGAGCCTGATTGTGGGCGCGCGCTACCTGCCGAAACTGCAGCATCAGGATCTGCAGACCAGCGCCCAGCAAATCGCCCGCGAGCGTGGTCTGGACACGGACTCCAAACGAAAAGTTTATCTTCCGGTGATCCGCGCTTATCGCGTCGGGCCAGAGCTGGTCGCCTGGGCGGACGGTAAAAATCTGCGCGAGCTGGGGATTTACCGCCAGACAGGTTGCTATATCGAACGTATCCGCCGTAACGGCATTCTGGCGAACCCGGACGGCGATGCGGTGCTGCAGATGGGCGACGACATCGCGCTGGTGGGTTACCCGGATGCCCACGCGCGGCTGGACCCAAGCTTCCGTAACGGTAAAGAGGTATTCGACCGCGACCTGCTCGACATGCGTATCGTCACCGAAGAGATCGTGGTGAAAAACCACAACGCCGTCGGCCGTCGTCTGGCGCAGCTGAAGCTGACCGACCACGGATGCTTCCTGAACCGCGTGATCCGCAGCCAGATTGAGATGCCTATCGACGATAATGTCGTCCTGAATAAAGGTGACGTGTTGCAGGTCAGCGGCGACGCACGCCGCGTGAAAACCGTCGCCGACCGCATCGGCTTTATCTCCATTCACAGCCAGGTCACCGACCTGCTGGCTTTCTGCGCCTTCTTTATTGTTGGCCTGATGATTGGGATGATTACTTTCCAGTTCAGCAACTTTAGCTTTGGCATTGGTAACGCCGCCGGGCTGCTGTTTGCCGGGATCATGCTGGGCTTCCTGCGAGCGAACCACCCAACCTTCGGTTACATTCCACAGGGCGCGCTGAACATGGTGAAAGAGTTCGGTCTGATGGTCTTTATGGCGGGTGTCGGCTTAAGCGCCGGTAGCGGCATTGGCCACAGCCTGGGCGCCGTCGGCTGGCAAATGTTGGTTTCCGGACTTATCGTCAGCCTGGTACCGGTGGTGATCTGTTTCCTGTTCGGCGCCTACGTGCTGCGCATGAACCGCGCCCTGCTCTTCGGGGCGATGATGGGTGCGCGTACCTGTGCGCCAGCAATGGAAATCATCAGTGATACCGCCCGCAGCAACATCCCGGCGCTGGGCTATGCAGGAACCTACGCTATCGCTAACGTACTGCTTACGCTGGCAGGTACGCTGATCATCATCATCTGGCCTGGACTCGGATAAATCTTAACTTTGCGCGTTACGAAAAAATTTTCGTTACGCGCAGAACTTTTTTATCAGGGGGCAGTCATAACTAGTGCCACTGCTTTTCTTTGATGTCCCCAATTTGTGGAGCCCATCAACCCCGCCGTTTTGGTTCAAGGTTGATGGGTTTTTTGTTGCCTGAAATTCTCTGCTCCATCATCCCCCCTCTTCCCTCCCCCGCCTCAAACATATATGATTAAACAAATATGTATTAACTATCCGCAGGGTTCAACCATGCTCCACCCGCTCCAGCTTTTCAAAACCCTCTCCGACGAAACGCGGCTCTCCATCGTCATGCTTCTGCGTGAAGCCGGTGAGCTATGCGTCTGCGATCTCTGCTCCGCAACCACGGAGTCACAGCCGAAAGTCTCGCGCCATATGGCCTTACTTCGCGAATCCGGGCTGGTTATCGACCGTCGTGAGGGGAAGTGGGTCTATTACCGTTTGTCTCCGAACATGCCTGCGTGGGCAGCTACCGTCATCGATAACAGCTGGAACTGCCTGCGGGATGAAACGCGTGCAAGGCTAAAGAATAGCCTTCCTGGGTCATGTTAAACACATTCATAAAAACAGATATAACGGAGTAAACGATGTTTCTGGCAGGGGCAATTTTTCTGTTTACGCTGGTACTGGTCATCTGGCAGCCCAAAGGGCTCAGTATCGGCTGGAGCGCGACGATTGGCGCAGTGCTGGCGCTGGCCAGCGGCGTGATCCACCTTAACGATATTCCGGTGGTGTGGAATATCGTCTGGAATGCCACGGCGACGTTTATCGCCGTTATTATCATCAGCCTGCTGCTGGATGAGTCCGGCTTTTTCGAGTGGGCGGCGCTGCATGTCGCCCGCTGGGGAAACGGTCGGGGGCGTTTGCTCTTTACTTATATCGTGCTGCTGGGTGCGGCCGTTGCGGCGCTGTTTGCCAATGACGGTGCAGCGTTGATCCTGACACCTATCGTCATCGCCATGCTGCTGGCGCTGGGGTTCAGCAAGCAGGCCACGCTGGCGTTTGTGATGGCGGCAGGTTTTATCGCCGATACCGCCAGCCTGCCGCTGATTGTCTCGAACCTGGTTAACATTGTGTCGGCAGACTTCTTTAAGCTGGGGTTCAGCGAATACGCCTCGGTGATGATCCCGGTTGATATCGCCGCGATTGCTGCCACGCTGGTGATGCTGCATCTGTTCTTTCGCAAGGAAATTCCACCGGAATATGATCTTGCGAAACTCCGGGAGCCCGCCCGGGCCATTGACGATCTCCCGACGTTCAGAACAGGCTGGATAGTGCTACTGCTTCTTCTCGTCGGCTTCTTTGTGCTTGAGCCTCTCGGCATTCCGGTCAGCGCCATTGCAACAGCTGGCGCGCTGATTTTATTCGCCGTTGCAAAACGCGGACACGCGATTAATACCGCAAAAGTGCTGCGCGGCGCACCGTGGCAGATCGTCATCTTCTCACTGGGGATGTATCTGGTGGTCTACGGTTTGCGTAACGCCGGGCTAACCGAATACCTTTCAGGCGTGCTGAATGCGCTGTCCACCCACGGTTTATGGGTAACTACCCTCGGAACCGGGTTCATCACCGCCTTCCTGTCATCCATAATGAACAATATGCCCACGGTGCTGATTGGCGCGCTCTCTATTGATGGCAGCACGGCAACAGGATTGATTAAAGAAGCGATGATTTACGCCAACGTGATTGGCTGCGATCTGGGGCCAAAAATCACGCCTATCGGTAGTCTCGCCACCCTGCTCTGGCTCCACGTGCTGGCGCAAAAAAACATGACCATTACCTGGGGCTACTATTTCCGGACGGGCATCATAATGACGCTGCCGGTTCTGTTTGTGACGCTCGCCGCGCTGGCGTTACGTCTCTCCTTCACACTGTAATGAGCCACTGATATGACCAATATCACCATTTACCACAATCCCGCCTGCGGCACCTCGCGCAACACGCTGGAGATGATCCGCAACAGCGGCACCGAGCCAGAGATCATTCTCTATCTGGAAAATCCGCCGTCACGCGATGAACTGATCAAACTGATTGCCGAGATGGGCATTTCGGTGCGGGCGCTGCTGCGTACAAACGTGGAGCCCTATGAGCAACTGGGCCTGGCCGAAGAGACGTTCACTGACGACCAGCTTATCGGTTTTATGCTGCAACACCCGATCCTGATTAACCGTCCGATTGTGGTGACGCCGCTGGGCACCCGTCTGTGCCGCCCGTCTGAAGTGGTCCTCGATATTCTGCCGGATGCGCAGAAAGGGGCATTTACGAAAGAGGACGGTGAAGCCGTCGTGGATGTCAGCGGGAAAAAAATCACTCAGAAATAGAGGCGGGCCTGCAGGCTAGCGGTCCCCCTCGCCTGCAATCCTTCCCACCATCGCCCGGATCTCCTCACGCGTTAGCGGCGCTCTGTCGGTGACAAAATGCAGCGTCATTCCTTCGATAAAGGCGTCCAGCGCGCGGGTGGTGACCGGGTCAAACCACTGCTCAAGCGTCGTCTGGCTCATCTGCATCCAGTCCTGCATTACCGTTTTCAGCGCCGCGCTGCGGTGCATAAAAGTGTAGAGCTGGTACATCAGCGCCATGTTGTGCGGCGTCGTCACCTGCGAGCTGTGGATCAGCGTGGTGATAGATTCACACGCCATCTCCGGGCTGGTTACCCCCGCGAAGAAATCACGGTACTGCTGCGACATCTGCCGGGTATACCACGTGAAAGCCTCTTCCAGCAGCGACTCCATGCCGTCGAAATAGTAGGTCATCGACCCCAGCGGAACCCCGGCACAGCTGGCGATTTTACGGTGCGTGACGGCATGAATACCGTGCTCAGCAATGGTGTCCAGCGTCGCCTGCAGGATCTTCTCCCGGCGATGCGGGTCGTTTGGTGGTCTGCTCATACATGCCTCATCTGATTTGTGTACAAATGTACACAAACTTGCTAGTGTTGTCGCTACTGTTGTGCTTCTGGTGCTTATCTCAATGACTCTGACCTCATCCCGTAAGGCCCTGCGGTTGCGCATGTGGGCGCTTTTCATGTTCTTCTTTATTCCGGGTCTGCTGATGGCGTCCTGGGCCACGCGTACCCCGGCGATCCGCGATATTTTGTCGGTCTCCACCGCTGAGATGGGCATTGTGCTGTTTGGCCTGTCGATAGGCTCAATGAGCGGTATTCTCTGCTCGGCGTGGCTGGTGAAGCGCTTTGGTACCCGGGCGGTGATCCGCACCACCATGTGCTGCGCAATACTGGGGATGCTGGTGCTCAGCGTGGCGCTGTGGTATGCCTCGCCGGTCATGTTTGCCCTGGGTCTGTTGATCTTTGGCGGCAGTTTTGGCGCGGCGGAAGTGGCCATTAACGTTGAAGGGGCTGCGGTCGAGCGCGAGATGAATAAAACCGTGCTGCCAATGATGCATGGCTTTTACAGCCTTGGCACGCTGGCCGGTGCGGGCGTGGGCATGGCGCTGACGGCCTCCGGCGTGAGCGCGAATCTGCATATCCTGCTGGCCGCGCTGATCTCTGTTGTGCCGGTGCTGACCGGCATCCGCGCCATTCCGGACGGCACGGGCAAAAACACCTCTGATGAACATAAAACGGCGGAAAAAGGGCTGCCGTTCTACCGTGATTTCCAGCTGATGCTGATCGGCGTGGTGGTGCTGGCGATGGCGTTTGCTGAAGGCTCCGCCAACGACTGGCTGCCGCTGCTGATGGTAGACGGACATGGGTTTAGCCCGACCTCTGGCTCGCTGATCTACGCCGGGTTTACGCTGGGGATGACCGTCGGACGCTTTACCGGCGGCTGGTTTATTGACCGCTACAGCCGCGTGGCGGTGGTGCGCGCCAGCGCCCTGCTCGGCGGGCTGGGCATTGCGATGATCATCTTCGTGGATGTGGACTGGATTGCCGGCGTATCGGTGATCCTCTGGGGACTGGGTGCCTCACTTGGCTTCCCGTTGACCATCTCCGCCGCCAGCGATACCGGCCCGGACGCCCCGACGCGCGTCAGCGTGGTGGCGACCACAGGCTATCTGGCCTTCCTGGTCGGGCCGCCGCTGCTGGGCTTCCTGGGTGAGCACTACGGGCTGCGCAGCGCCATGCTGGTGGTGTTAGGGTTGGTCATGATTGCGGCGCTGGTGGCGCGCGCCGTGGCGAAGCCGGAAAAAGAACAAACGACACTGGAGAAGGGATATGAGCGTTAAACTGATTGCAGTCGACATGGATGGCACCTTCCTGAGCGACGCGAAAACCTACAATCGCGAACGTTTTCTGGCGCAGTATGCGCGTATGAAGGAGCAAGGTATTCGCTTTGTGGTGGCCAGCGGTAACCAGTATTACCAGCTGATCTCCTTCTTCCCGGAGATTGCGCATGAGATTGCGTTTGTCGCCGAAAACGGCGGCTGGGTGGTCAGCGCCGGGGAAGATGTTTTTAACGGTGAACTGTCGAAAACGCACTTCGACACCGTTGCTGCCGTGCTAAACGACGTTCCCGGCATTGAGATTATCGCCTGCGGCAAAGGCAGTGCCTATACGCTCAAAGCCTATGACGATGAGTTCAAAGCTATCGCCGCGAAGTACTATCATCGCCTCGAAATGGTAAGTGATTTCGACAACCTGAACGATATTTTCTTCAAGTTCGGACTCAACGTTTCTGATGATGAAATCCCGCGCATACAGGCCATGCTGCACGAAAAACTCAACGACATTATGGTGCCCGTCACGACCGGCCACGGCAGTATTGACCTGATTATCCCCGGCGTGCATAAAGCCAACGGCCTGCGGATCCTGCAACAGCGCTGGGGCATTGACGACAGCGAGGTGGTGGCTTTCGGTGACAGCGGGAACGATGTGGAGATGCTGCGCCAGTCAGGCTTCAGCTTTGCGATGGCGAATGCCAGACCGCATATTAAGGCAGCGGCGCGGTTTGAAGCGCCGCATAATAACGAGGAAGGCGTACTGAATGTGATTGATAAGGTGCTCAACAGAGAAGCACCGTTTAATTGATTCCGTGCGCTCTGGTGCCCTCACCCTGCCCCTCTCCCACCGGGAGAGGGAATAAGAATTATGGCTGCAGGGCGTTCCCGACGCGTTTGTCTTTCAGGAACATCACCATCAGGATAACCCACAGCACGCCGTTGGCGAGGTTAAACAGGCTGAACAGACCGTTGCCGCCGAGCGCATAAGCGTGCTTGCTCACCTCGATCCCGACGGTAAAAATCAGCATCTGCAGCATCCCCATCGCCGCCGAAACGGTGCCTTTACTCATCTCGCTGGCAAACAGCGTCAGACGCACCAGCCCGGCATTCGCCACGCCAATACCGAAGGCGTAAATACTCAACCCCGCCGTCATCCACAGATAGGCATGAGATGATACCACCGTCGCCACCGCGGCCACGGTAAGGCCCGCCGCAATCGGCCAGCCGCCCATGATGATGAGCGAGCGCACCGTGCGTCGTGATGTCAGACGCGCCAGCACCAGGTTACCGATAATCAGTGCGCCAAAAATCGGCACCTGCAGCAGCCCGTACTCGTAGCTACTGAGCTGTTCACCGCTGATGATAATGACCGGTGACTGGGCGATCCACGCCAGCAGCGGCAGGCTAACAAAGCCCGTCGCCAGCGCGCCTGCCACAAAGCGGCCGTTTTTCAGCACCGCTTTATAATCCCGTCCCAGCTCTTTCAGCGACAGCGTCTCACCCAGTCGGGTGGCCGTTTCCGGCATTGCGCGGTGCAGGCCAAAGAACGCGATGGCGGCCAGCACGGCGAAGAGCACAAACATGCCTTCCCACGGTGCCACATGCACCCACGCGGCGCCCACCAGCGGCCCCAGCAACGGAGCAATCAGCGCCACGTTCGCCATCAGCGCGGTGATTTTGATACACACCGCCTCCTCAAAGGACTCCTGAATGGCGGCATACCCCACGGCACCGATAAAGCACAGGCTTACCCCCTGCAGGAAACGCAGCAGGGTGAACTGTTCAATGTTTTGCGCCAGCAGCGTGGCGAGACAGGTCACGATAAACCACACCACGCCCGTCAGCATCACCGGACGGCGGCCAATACGATCCGACAGCGGCCCTAACAGCCACTGTAAAAACATGCCGCCAGCCAGATAGGCGGTCATAGAGGTCGGCACCCATTCAATACCTGCGTTGTATTGCGCCACCACGGCCAGCATGCCGGGCTGAATCATATCGTTGCCGATATAGGTAGAGAATTCGTAAAGCACCAGACACAGAGGGAAAAGTAACGCCTGACGACCCAGACGTGTACCCGAAGAAGAACGGTTTAACATGCAATCTCTTTATGATGAAAAAATCGCGATGAGTGTAATGAATTGCCGCTGTCTGAGATAGCAAATTATCCAGAAGAAACAGAAATAAAGCATTTATCGTCGTTGTTTAAGGTTTCCTTAAGTTGACACCAATATGATAGCCATATTTCACGCTGCCAACCAACTCTATGACCCGCATATCCCCTCGTTCAGAATTGTCTAAGTTACAGACAAATAAGACAAAACAACTTTACCGCCTGCCTGTGCGCTTTTATGGTTATCAGCTTTTAGTGCTGATCGCCCTTGCCGTGGTGTTTACCTGGCTTTCTCGTGGCGAAACGCTTGATAAATGGATCACTGGCTTTTGGTATGACGCGGCAACAAACCGTTTCCCGCTGCAGAAAAACCCGATGCTGGATCTGCTGAACCACCGGCTGGCGAAGTACATCGCCATTGCCATGGCGGTGGGTGCGTTGTTTTACGGTGCCTGGAAGCGCAATGCGAGACTGGTCACTGCCGCACTGCTGATGGGGCTTGGCACGCTGGTGGTTGGCGTACTGAAAAGCCTGAGCCATCACAGCTGCCCGTGGGATCTGGTGGAGTATGGCGGTAAGGCCGTCTCTTACCCCCTGTTCAGTTCCGCTCCGGCAGACAGCGGTCCTGGCCGCTGCTTCCCCGGCGGCCATGCGTCCAGCGGCTTTATGGTGATGGGGCTGTTCTTTGCCTTCTGGCGCGAACGTCCGCGTCTCGCCTGGAGCTTTGTGGCCTTCGGCGTGGTGTTAGGTCTGGCGATGGGCTTTGGCCAGGTCATGCGCGGGGCGCATTTTTTCTCTCACAACCTGTGGGCTGGGTGGTGGGTCTGGTTTTCCCAGGTAGCGGTCTACGGCCTCGTTTCTGCCTGGTTTGCTAAAGAGTAAAAACGCTATGTTAGAGAATCTGAATTACCAGCTGTTTTATCTGATCAACGCCACCCCGGCCTCGCCTGAGTGGATGATCGATTTGGCCACTTTCCTGGCAAAAGATCTGATCAGTATTGTGCCTGTGCTGGCGGCCATCCTCTGGCTGTGGGGACCGCGCAGCCAGGTCAACGCGCAGCGTCAGCTGGTGATCAAAGTGGCGATGACGCTGGGGGTCAGCGTGCTGGTCAGCTATGTTCTGGGTCTCGCCTTCCCGCACGATCGTCCTTTTGTCGAACACGTCGGCTATACCTTCCTGCACCACGCGCCGGATGACTCGTTCCCAAGCGATCACGGTACGGTGATCTTTGCTTTTGCGCTGGCCTTCCTGTTCTGGCATCGCCTGTGGTCAGGTGCGCTGCTGATGGCCATTGCGGTCGCCATTGCCTGGTCTCGCGTGTATCTGGGCGTACACTGGCCGCTGGATATGGTAGGCGGCTTCCTGGTGGGGCTGATCGGCTGCGTCAGCGCGGCGATCCTGTGGAACCTCTTCGGGCTGGCGCTGTATCGCGGACTCTCGTCTCTCTATCGCACCCTTTTCGCTATCCCGATCCGCAAAGGCTGGATACGTGACTAACCCCGGTATGACAGGTTACACTTGAGCCCCCGCCCTGCGGGGGCTCACTTTTTCATCCTGAGGATCTATGGAAACACGCCGCGATGACCGCATAGCTCAGTTGATACAGGCGCTGAAGCGCAGTGATAAGCTTCATCTTAAGGAAGCCGCTACCCTCCTCGGCGTTTCAGAGATGACCATTCGCCGTGACCTGAACAGCGAGAGCGCGCCCGTCGTGCTGCTGGGCGGCTATATTGTGCTGGAGCCACGTAGCGCCAGTCATTATCTGATCAGCGATCAAAAGACGCGCCTGGTTGAAGAGAAACGCAAAGCCGCCCGTCTGGCGGCCTCTCTGGTGCAACCGCACCAGACGCTGTTTTTTGACTGCGGCACCACCACGCCGTGGATAATCGAAGCCATCGACAGCAGCATCCCCTTTACCGCCGTGTGCTACTCGCTGAACACCTTCCTGGCCCTTCAGGAGAAACCCGAGTGCCGGGTGATCCTCTGCGGCGGTGAGTTCCACGCCAGCAACGCCATTTTTAAGCCGCTCAATCTTCAGGACACGCTCAGCAATTTGTGCCCGGATATCGCGTTTTACTCCGCGGCGGGTGTGAGTACCCGTCAGGGGGCAACCTGTTTTAACCTGGAAGAGCTGCCGGTAAAACACTGGGCATTAAGCGCCGCGCAGTACCATGTGCTGGTGGTGGATCACAGCAAGTTCGGCAAGGTGCGTCCGGCACGGATGGGCGAGCTGGCACAGTTCAATGCCATCGTCAGCGATTGCCGCCCGGATGAAGAATACGTGACCTACGCGAAGGCGCAGCAGGTGAAGTTAATGTATTGAGAGGGGTGCGGTCTGATGCCTCACCCCGGCCCTCTCCCACCGGGAGAGGGTGAAAAGCGGGAAGACTTAACTAAACCAGCTGCCAAACCAGCTATGGAATTTCATCATCACGAAGTCCCACATCCGGCTGAAGAAGCCGCCCTCTTCGACCGCTTCCATCACAATCAGCGGACGCTGTTCAATCGACTTACCGTTTAACTGGAAATCAATCGTCCCGACCACCTGGCCTTTTTTCAGCGGCGCGGTGAGCTGCGGATCGGTCAGGGTATAGCTCGCTTTCAGGTTTTTCAGCTGACCACGTGGAATGGTCACCGACCCGGCTTCACCGGCCCCCAGGTTCACTTCACTCTTGTCACCAAACCAGACGCGCTGGCTGACGAACGTGGCATCCGGTTTAATCGGCGTCACGGTTTCAAAGAAGCGGAAGCCCCAGGTCAGCAGTTTTTCTGACTCGTTAAAACGAATACGGTCGGTTTTGGTGCCCAACACCACCGAGATCAGACGCATGTCACCCTGGGTCGCGGAGGCCACCAGGTTATAACCCGCCCCGGCCGTGGTGCCGGTTTTCATCCCGTCAACGTTGACGTTGCTGCTCCACAGCAGACGGTTGCGGTTCGGCTGGCGGATTTTATTAAAGGTAAACTCTTTCTCTTTGTGGATGGCATATTCGTCCGGCACATCGTGGATGAGCGCCTTGCCGAGCAGCGCCATATCGCGCGCGGTACTGAACTGGCCCGGCGCATCCAGACCGTGGACGGTTTTAAAGGTGGTGTTGGTCAGACCCAGCTTTTGCGCATAGCCGTTCATCAGGCCAATAAACGAGTCCTGGCTTCCCGCAACATAATCTGCCAGGGCGATACAGGCATCGTTGCCGGACTGGATAATCACCCCTTTATTCAGATCGGAAACGGAAACCTGATCGCCCGGTTTCAGGAACATTACCGATGACCCGCGCAGCGCCGGGTTGCCGGTCGCCCAGGCATCCTTCCCGATGGTGACCATATCGTCGAGCTTGATCTTACCCGCCTTCAACGCCTGGCCAACCACGTAGCTGGTCATGATTTTGGTCAGGCTGGCCGGGTCGAGTTTCTCATCCGCATTGCCTTCCGCCAGCACTTTACCGCTGGAGTAATCCATCAGGATCCAGGCACGCGCATCTACCGGCGGCGCTTCGGGCGCAGCCTGCTCAGCCGCATAGAGAGTTGGTGCAAACAGGAAAAGGAGCGCGGAGCCTGCCGCCAGGCTGCGCAGAGAAGTCATTTTTCGCGTCATAAATGCCACCCGAGTGTCCATTCAAAAATTACGTCACATCACCGTGTCGCAAGAAGCGATGAGTAATAGCGCACTAAAACGGTTAATGAAACCCAACGAGGGTAAAGTTATTAAAGTTTATGCAATAACATTCAGATACGCTTTGATTAAGGCGATTTTTTTCTCTTCTGTTGCGTAATTGTTAGGTTTATCTCACCATGGCGAAAAGCTGACTCGGATTCACATCTTATCGGGAGTAATTATGATTACGCTGTGGGGAAGGAATAATTCGACCAACGTCAAAAAAGTGCTCTGGACGCTGGAGGAGTTGGATTTACCGTTTAACCAGATAATGGCGGGTTTGCAGTATGGGGTTAATAAAGACGCCGACTACCTGGCGATGAACCCGAACGGCCTGGTGCCGCTGCTGCGCGATGATGAGACGGACGCCACGCTGTGGGAATCCAACACCATTGTCCGCTACCTGGCCGCCCAGTATGGACAAGGCCGTCTGTGGGTAGAAAATCCGGCCCGCCGCGCGCAGGGAGAAAAATGGATGGACTGGGCCAACCAGACGCTCTCCCCCACGCACCGCGTGATCCTGATGGGGCTGGTCAGAACCCCCGAAGCCGAGCGCGACTATCCCGCCATTCATGCGGCGCAGGACGCCTGTGAAAATCTGTTTGCGATGATGGACGATGAGCTGGCGAAACACGCCTGGTTCTCGGGTGCCGACTTCGGCGTGGGCGACATTGCCGTTGCGCCATTTGTCTGGAACCTGACCAACCTCGGTCTGACGTGGACGCCGCGCCCTCACCTGGCGCGCTGGCTTAAACAGCTGAGCGAACGCCCGGCCTACCGTAACGTGGTGATGATTCCGGTAAGCTGATCACCTCCCGGACGGGCTGACTTTCAGCAACTGCCCGTCCGTTTCATCGGTCAGAACATACAGATAGCCGTCCGGACCGACGCGCACATCGCGGATGCGCTGTTTCCGGTCGCCCAGGATCCGCCCGTCCTCGGTCACCGTGTTGCCGTTCACGCTCAGCACGATCACATCCTTCTCTTTCAGCGCCCCGATAAACAGCTTGTTTTTCCACTGCGGGAACACGTCACTGTTATAAAACGCCATTCCGCTCACGGCGGGTGAGACTTTCCAGACAAACAGCGGTTTTTCGGTTCCTTCAACGTGTTCACCTTTCGCCTCAGGAATTTTTAATCCGCTGTAGTTGATACCGTGGGTCGCCAGCGGCCAGCCATAGTTTTTCCCTTTCTCCGGGATGTTGATCTCATCCCCGCCACGCGGGCCATGTTCATTAAGCCACAGCGTGTCGCTCCACGGGTTCATCGCCATCCCTTGCGGGTTACGAATGCCATAAGACCAGATTTCCGGCCGCGCACCGGCGGTGTTCACAAAGGGGTTATCCGGCGGGACTTTGCCATCCTCCGTCAGGCGCACCACTTTCCCCTGGAGTTTATCCAGATCCTGCGCCGTCGGGCGCTGGTTGTTTTCACCCAGCGCAATAAACAGATAGCCTTTGCCATCAAATACCAGCCTTCCGCCAAAGTGGTGACCGGTGGAGAGTTTCGGCATCTGACGGAACACCACCTGGAACGCCTCAAGGCGGGAAAGATCGTCGCTTAAGCGCCCGTAACCCACCGCCGTTCCGGCTTTGCCGTCAGCGCCTGCCTCGGCGTAGCTCAGCCAGACGCGGCGCGAGGTGGCAAAATCCGGCGCCAGCACCACGTCCAGCAGTCCTCCCTGTCCGTTGTCCCAGACTTTGGGCCCCCCTGTTATCGGGTCTGACAGCCCTTTCCCGGCCTGCCAGTGTTTCAACTGGCCGCCCTTCAACGTCACGAGCAGCCCTTTGTTATCCGGCAGGAACGCCAGCGACCAGGGGTGTTCGAGTTTGTTCTGCAATACCTCAACCTTAACCGCATCAGGTGCAGCAAGGAGCGAAAACGGAAATAACAACGCAGGCAGGAAAATCAGCGAGGATCGGTGCATAACGCGCTCCTTTATCGGCATATGGCATAAAGATTAGCCACTACGTCCAGGCACGTTATCACTTTTACAAAAGCTTAATCAGAAGGGGGAGTTGCCTCCCCCGGAATCAGTGCTGTTCAAGCTTCGCGTGCTCGTTCAGACACATGATGCATAGAGAGAGCGTTGTCAGGCAGTTTTCAAGCTTCTCCGCGTTTACAGCGATAAAAGTCGGGCAGTCATGGCGTCCGTTCATCAAACAAACCCCGGCAATGGAGAGCACCTCGGCGGCGCGGCGCAGCGCAATACATTCGCTTTCGGCGTATTCCGCTTTCAGGATGGGTGCTTTTTCACGCATGAAATTGCAAAGTTCAAAGAAATTATCACGCAGATGTTCGCTTTCGCTGACTGACATATACCCTTTCGCCTTCCTCAGCTGCAGATATGCGGCAAGGTCGATTCGGGCGTTGATCAGCTTGTTCAGCAGATCGCGTTTCAGTCTGTCAACGGACATGCTCATTCCTCCTCTGTCAGCCCCTGTGCACAGTCAGAATAAGGTTATTTTTTGTACAGTTTAATGCCTGAGATCAATTATTCTTAACTGATTAACATTCTTTACAATGTTACAACCTGCGCGGGCATCATCTGCACTGCAAAGAGTGTATTAATCCCCCGCGATACGCTGTAAAATCCCGCCCTGATAACTCCATAATTGATGAATTTTTAACCTATGAGCAATGTTACGCACCCGCCGAAAATCGGCTTTGTCTCCCTGGGCTGCCCTAATAATCAAGAAATAAAATCCGCCTGATAAAGACCCATTCACCGTTATCTATTGAAAAGACGAAAAAAAGAGGCTCTTAGCCTCTTTTTTCATAAGGAGCATCAACCTTTAGGAGGGAAAGGATCCTTTCCATGTGAGTCGCTATCTCGAATCTGTCCGTTAGGGCGATGTATGACTAATTCGCTCCCCTGATTTCGAGAAATAACTCGCCCAGCATCTATAGCTTCTTGCTGAGTACGGTGAGTTGAAGTCACTTTTCCGTTACCTGCACCTCTGACAGCCCATTGTCCGTTGTGAGGCACTACATGTTGGTTTTTACCCATAATGTCACTCGCCACATGAAATACACCATATGGTGCCATAATTAATGGTAGACACTATATGTAGCGTTGCACTTGCTTAAAATCACATTTTATAATACTCACAAATTACATTTGTACCGTTCAACACATCTATGTTGATATCTAAACCTTTTGTAGTATCAGTGCCACCTCGTCCCACCTTGGTTCATTTTTGCACACATCACCTATAACCTTAGACTTCGTACGCCATTGAAAGAACCTTACAAGGGGTGTATATTCCCACAAGCTGTTCATCCAAACAGTACGCAAAGATAAGGAAATGTAATGGCAGATAATTCAGAATCTTTTGCAACAATAGAACAAATTACTTCACGCCCTAATTTTTCTTCTGATTTAGAAATTACTGTTAAAAACTTTCGTTCTCTTGTAGGACGCTATCATCTTAGTGAGAGTGTGAAATGCCAGGTAAAAACCGAGCATGGGAACTGTGGTCAAAAACATCAGCATGGATATCTTGGTGTTGATGATACTGGACATGAAGGTTTAATCGGAGGCATTTGTGGAGATAAGTACTTCGGTGGGCATACGCAATATATACAGGAAAGGAAACGTATTGATGCTGAGCTTGACAGGCGTGAGAGCATAGAGAAACTAATTTCTTATAAAGATAATTTTTTATCGTTATCTTCTACGTACGCTAATTTATTTAAAGAAACTCAAAACATAAAAAATAAAATCAATTATTTATATAAGGGCTTCCCCGACATAGTACTTACTTATTTTTATCAAGCCCAAAGAACACAAAATTGGGATTTATATATTGATGTATTGCGTCATACCCGTGGTGAAAAGGGAATGACGAGTAATTGGTATATTGAAAAACTCTGTACTTTTCCACCTTTGCCATCTCAACAAGAAATTACAAGTTTGATAGTGAAAATTGAGAACTTGCAATCAATTTTCAACGAGGCATGTTCAACAAAAATTGATGAACTTGGAACGCCAAAATTGAAAAACTACGTGAAAAGTATTTCTGAATTTTCAGAATTAGAAATTTCCTTTAATAAATACCGCAAAAATACTGAAGACTTTGTAAAAAAAGAAAATATCTATAATCTATATTATGCCTGTGCAAATACAAAGGACAAACATAGTACTGTCAAAACAATTTTATACATCATGAAGGATTCCAATCCAACTGAAGCATCAGTTAGAAAAAAATGTGATGAAATTGAAACTATAACAAGGAAAAGATTTGACAATTGTGAAATACGGTACAACAAAAAAGTAATGAAGTTTAAGAAGAATAGCTTAGGTTAATTAAAAAGCCCCAGTTGGGGCTTTTTAATTTTTCATCAACCATAACCAATAGAACTTGTAGTAATTGGCCCAATGGCACTTGTATGTTCAATCACCTGTACTCACATTCCCTACCCTATAACTGCCTATAACTGCCTATAACAGCCTCTGAGGTTTTTGATCTTACCAAATGGTGGATGTGCATAGACAACATCGTAGCGTTCATTTGAATCGCCACGGGTTTAACAGACACCTCAGAGTCATTTAAGATGGCTTAAAGAGAGGTGCCCATGAGCGGTAAGCGTTATCCAGAAGAGTTTAAAATCGAAGCAGTCAAACAGGTTGTTGATCGTGGACATTCTGTTTCCAGCGTTGCAACACGTCTCGATATCACCACCCACAGCCTTTACGCCTGGATAAAGAAGTACGGTCCGGAATCTTCCACTAATAAAGAACAGTCAGATGCTCAGGCCGAGATCCGCCGTCTCCAGAAAGAGCTGAAGCGGGTTACCGACGAACGGGACATATTAAAAAAAGCCGCGGCGTACTTCGCAAAGCAGTCCGACTGAGGTACGCCTTTATCCGTGACAACACCTGTTGCTGGCCTGTTCGCCTGCTCTGTCGGGTGCTGGATGTTCATCCCAGTGGCTTTTACGCCTGGCTTCAGCAGCCGCATTCACAACGCCATCAGGCAGACCTGAGACTAACAGGACAGATTAAACAGTTCTGGCTGGAATCGGGATGCGTCTATGGTTATCGCAAGATCCATCTGGATCTGCGGGACAGCGGGCAACAGTGCGGAGTGAACCGGGTCTGGCGGCTGATGAAACGTGTCGGGATAAAGGCTCAGGTCGGATACCGGAGCCCGCGGGCACGTAAAGGCGAGGCCAGTATCGTGTCGCCCAACAGGCTCCAGCGGCAGTTCAATCCGGATGCTCCGGATGAGCGTTGGGTAACGGACATAACCTACATCAGGACCCACGAAGGCTGGCTGTATCTTGCCGTGGTTGTTGATCTGTTCTCACGCAAAATTATCGGCTGGTCCATGCAATCCCGGATGACAAAGGACATTGTCCTGAACGCACTGCTGATGGCTGTATGGCGGCGTAATCCCCAAAAACAGGTGCTGGTTCACTCGGATCAGGGCAGTCAGTACACAAGCCATGAGTGGCAGTCGTTCCTGAAATCACACGGCCTGGAGGGCAGCATGAGCCGTCGTGGTAACTGCCACGATAATGCGGTTGCAGAAAGCTTTTTCCAGTTATTGAAACGCGAGCGGATAAAGAAAAAGATCTACGGAACGCGGGAAGAAGCCCGCAGCGATATTTTTGATTACATCGAAATGTTTTATAACAGTAAGCGTCGGCATGGTTCCAGCGATCAGATGCCACCAACTGAATATGAAAACCAGTATTATCAACGGCTCGGAAGTGTCTAAATTATCAGTGGCGATTCAATTAGTTGAGTACTGGAGAGCGTCACCAACGATCCATTCAGCGTCTGGAAGTACCCTTTGCCCAATCATGACGTATTCGGGATTCAGTTCTACACATGTAATTTGTTCTGGTCGGTTACGTTGGTACTGATCGAATGATAGCAGCCCTATTCACGCACAAAGCTCAATGCAACGTCCAGTGCATCCTGCATCAATGATGAAATCCCATGAGGGCATTTCGGGAGTGAAGAAAGTACCAATTGCACCAACGGCACAGTTCTCAGGATGAATTCTTTTTATCGTATATGAGTGGCTTATCTGCGTAGACAAGATCCAGTACTTGTTGAGGTAGTTTTGTTTCTTTTTCACTTAGTTCTGCCATAAAAATACCCGCATAAGTTAATATGCAGGTATTTACTTAAACAAACATATATATTTTACAAGAAAATAAATTATATCAGATAAATTATTATGGATATTTAACACCTAAGTAGCCACTCATCTTTTTGGTTTCTAACCGGACAGTATCCATAGCAATAATCATTTCTCGAAAATCTGACTGGTAATGATATTGAACCACAGGAAAATCACTATCGAAGACCATTTTTTCATTATGAACTTGCTTGAAGTCATTAGCAAATGAAATTGTTTTTTCTATATTTTCTTTGACAGTAACAAACATTATCAAGATCTTATAATGTGGCATATCCGATACTTCATATTCGTTGAGCTTCTCAGATGCCTGAACTAATTGGTTAAAATGATAGTTGTATATAGAATCGGAAATATAAACTTCTCTTTTAAAAATCAAAGAATGGAAGTTTCTTTCGAAATCGTTAAAAACCTGATCTAACTCACAAATGGTATAATAAAGATAAGAAACAATAGTTCTTCTTTTTAAATCAAGTTCTTCTTTCTTCTCACGTGTATCTTTTCGTGATATATAGATTGAAACAATTACTGCCAACATCCCACCTACAAATGATAAAACACCACTCATAGCCTGAACTGAATCAGTAAAGCTACTTTCAATAACAAAAATACTATTATTATTAATTATATAGATCAATGCAAGCAAAAGAATGATAACAATAACCATAAGAAGATGCAGAGAGTGTTTTTTAATCTTTTCCATGACATTAACCCAAACGGAAATTATGTATAATCTTATATGAAATACAGGGCGAGTTAGCTCCCGTCAATCAATGTTATCAGTACTTTTAATATATTTCTAGACAAATCATTAGAGATTAAAAAATACCAAACATTAAAAGATATCGAAAGGATTTGAATGTCAATTAACAATTAGCTCACATCCTTTGCCCCCTTCTGCTATATCAGTTCTCAATACTGCCAGTACTGGCAAGTATTTCTTTCTTCACGCGAAACACAGTGGCCCTCCCACAATCGCACAACTTTGCGATCTCATCCGGTGTGTTCTTCCCTGCTTGAAGCATCTCAGTTATTTTACTGTGCAATTGTTTGTTCTTTTGCTTGCCTTTGTACTTCTTAGCCTCTTTAGCAAGGGCAATTCCTTCGTTGCGACGAGATGCGATCATACCCCGCTCAAATTCTGCAACGGCTCCCATCATGGTGAGGATCAGGCGGGATTGTGGGGAGTTGTCGAAGCTCATTGAGTTTGCGAGGAACTGAACAGTAATCCCACGAGCCACGAGGTTATCAATCATTTCCAATAAATCGCGGGTATTACGAGCAAGTCGATCAATAGAATGAGTAATGAGCGTATCACCTTCGCGGAGGTGTGAAAGCAGATTCAATAGTTCAGGCCGTTCGCTGGTGGACTTTCCTGATTCTTTCTCGGTGACGATTTTGTCACAAACAGGTTCCAGTACTGCTAACTGACGTTCAAGATTCTGATCCTTCGTTGAGACTCTTGCATAACCAAAAATCATTTTCCTGCCCTCACTACCAATTTGTATCATTTGAATTAACTTAATGATACAGTATCATTTAAATGCATTCAATATCTAAATGATACTAAACGAGACGCAAAAGCGGAGTATCACAAGGGACTACCCAAAAGAGATTTTCAATCGTTCAGATTTTAGGCGATACCGAGTTAGTGAAAAGTTCGGTACTGAGATCTGAGTACACGGCATTTTGTCGGCGGGGTTGAACCTGATTAGGCGAACGAGATTTTAAATCAGGCGGAAAAAAACTGACTGTACTTTTATCTCAGTAAACGATCCCTTTAACTTTTCCCTAAACAAAGAGTAGATCTGTCCTCAGTTTTTCGACCTCTAAACGAGCAGTAATTCTAACGGCAAGACAAAGTACTATTCCAAGGCCTCACGCATGACATTTCCCACTGATATATGACGATTTTATGTTATAGAGGTCTAACTAAACTATGAAATTTATGATGCGGTAACACTATTTCTATAATAAGATAAGAAGTTACTTACGTGGAGTGCCATTGTTAGGAATAAAAGAACAAAGATGAAAGTTCCCAAGCAAAGCATCATCAACAGATTCCCCGATCTACATATTCATCAAACTATCGATGAAATTAGGGAGTTATTGATAAACGGATTTGATGATTCCCAAAAAACGATTTTTTTATGCGGAAAAGATAAGTCCGACAAGAAAAGTCTTCGGTATAAATTTTCTACCTTTCTCTCTCAAGAGAAAGGTATAACTCTTACCTATCCAGAAGATTTATTCGAAGACCTTCTTGAAGGGCAAGGGAAAAATAGCCTCCTTTCGCTTGAAACACAACTAGCAAACTCTGTTGATCTGATAGTCCTAATACCTGAAAGCCCAGGTTCTTTTGCTGAACTAGGTGCATTTTCTATGGATAAAGCCTTAGCACAAAAAATGCTTGTGATGAGAATGGGAGAGTTCAAATCAGGAAAAAGCTTTATAAATCATGGACCTGTCAGGCTTGTTCGAGCACATGGTGGAGAAATTTATGATATCCCCAAAAATTTTGATGAAAAGAACCCAAAACATGTAAAAGCAGTACTTGGAAAAATTAAGGAAACACTCCCAAGCGGAAGAAAAAAGAAAGAACTAGATAATATTTTATTATATTCAAAGCATGTTCTTCTTTTAATTTATCTCTTTGATGATTTGAATTTACTTTCAGTTTACAAAACCATGGAACTTATCATGAAAAGAAAGTTTGATCATCGAGATAATATTGCCTGTAAAGCGGCGACACACGCTCTCATAAGGGCAGGAATGATTAACCAACAAGAAGGATTGTTTACCATAACTCAAGTTGGTTATGATTCAATAATCAATAGTTTCCATTTAAAATCATCTCTGGCAGAGCTACGAACAAAAATCATGAATAAACAATATGCTAGACACTGATGAGGATTCATCATAGAATTTTGAGGTGTGCTAGTTTTTAAGCAGGTGGCTTGCTGGTCCGCTAGTTGAGTCACAATGGATGGAGAGTCTCTCCGTTCCCGCAGTTCATCACAGAGATAGCGTGATGATCGAGTCCCCCAATTCCCGCCCGCCGTGATTTGGGGGACTCGTACATCCGCCTTACGGAAGGATTATGAGCATCCATACCTTGTTCAGGTATGTCTGCTCATTCTCCTTCCCCGCTGTAGTCGTTAAAAACTAGCACACACTTTTTAACCAGAACGAAACTGCCTCTCCACTATGATGAAATAAAATGAATAATCATCAAGGAAAGTACACTCAGCAACTGCTATCCCTTCCAATTCTTGAGAATTTGGATGACTTATCACAGTCACTCAGACTCCCTAAAGAAGTTATATCTAAGTTTAGTGTCAATAATGATAGATACTACCACCGTATTGAAATGAAGAAAAAAACTGGTGGTATTCGTCACATTGAAAGCCCACTAAAAGAATTAAAAGCAATACAAAGATGGGTATTAAGATATATTTTAGACAAATTATCTCCTTCAGTATATGCGAAAGGTTTTGTCAGAAATAAATCTATTCTTGACAATGCTAAGCCACATGAAGGGAATCAATATGTATTAAATCTTGACTTACAAGATTTCTTTACAAACATCCAAGCTTCTCATATATATACTTTATTTAAAAATATCGGATATAACAATAACATAGCTTTCATACTTACATCCTTTTGTACAAAAGGAGGCTATTTACCCCAGGGGGCTCCAACTTCTCCTGCTTTATCTAATCTTGTTTGTTTAAGACTTGATCACCGTATATCTACATATTGTAAAAAACGTGCTTTGACATATACACGTTACGCTGATGACCTTTGCATATCAGGAAATAAGATACTAATCTTACAGAAAGCATCTTACTTAATAAAAGATATCATTTGTGACGAAGGGTTTACTATAAACGTCAAAAAAGAAAAGTTTTTAGGTCCAAAAGTACGAAGAGAAGTTACAGGTTTAACTGTCACCCCTAAGATCACGATCAGTAAAAAGAATTATTGTCTCTACAGAAAAAGAATCTATGATCTTGTAAGAACAGAAATTCCAAACAAGCATGAAATAATAAAAGGAATTTTATCTTTTGTAAGAAGCATCGATAAAGATAAAGGAAAAAAACTTTCTGTATTCTATCAGAGTCAAATTACTATCATTGCAGATAGTTAAAATCAATGAGGCCAAATTGATGGCCTCATTACTTATGTTCAGTTGAGGCGATTTAGTACCATATACTTTGGATGGCACATGCTGCCGCGTTCCTGTAACCAGTAGTAATCAAGATCTGCAACACGCACGTCTAATCCCGAATCCACACGGTTGATCTGTAATCGCAGCCCTACAGTATTCTTGTACGATAAACCAGATTTAACATTATACTGGTACTTAACTCCGCGTTCTTCTTCAAATAACCTGAGATAAGGGGTGATTTGCTTCTGTATTTCTTTCAAACAAATAACTTCATTACCGACAATAAAGGGTTTTTCTGTTTTCCCATCGGGAATAGTAGCCGCAAGTGTAGTTAATGGAATTACCGTTAACAGTACTGATAATATTCTTATCATCATTTCTTCCCCCTGATACAAGATTACTATTTCGAGCAAATCTGTGTAATTGTTCCATTATGGTTAAAATCAACGAGAATTACTTTTATGGTACTATCATTAAGCACCGATACAAAATAGTTACTTGATGAATTCCCATACTTGCGTGATCCATCTGCTGCGATTTCATTAAATTTAGCAGTATCAGTAATATCTTTATCACCTGGAATTGGCATTCGACTGATCAACTTATCATCTGAGATTGTATATTCAACTAAAATACTTTTATCTGAATAGTAACCAGAATTATGTTTTGTTCCTTGTCGAGTTTGGGTTATCGCATCAAATTTATCGCATTTATAAATATCGACTTTTTTCGTTTCCGTGCTGCCAGTCGTTGAAGCCTTAGCATTAATATCAGTACTTTTATCTTGTGAAACAACACCGGAACCAATTCCTATTGAGACAACAAAAACAATAAAGCTCATGACTAACGCTGCAATCGAAATACGGAACTTTCCCCGACCTTTATTTCTGGAATAGTTTGAAACTTTCCTGAAAGTAAGTACTGCAAGGGTCACACAAATGATGAAAACAACAATCCCGGCCATAAAATCCCTCAAAGGTTGTGTATCAAAGGTAATCAGAATATCACTTCACAACAAATAGATCGATAAAAACGATCGATAAATCAATTTTCGATCGATAAAAACTATCAAAATCTATTAATCGCAAGCAAATCAATAGGTAAAAACGATCAGACGTTGGTCAGTACTTCGAAAGCATCTGAAGTCCTTGGGCTTGACATTTAAACGCCCTCAGAAAGCCGCTAAGGCTGTTTGATTGCTTATGGATTGGGAGTACCTGCATTTAGTTAAAATTTCGTTCCGGGGCTTCCTGTGCGTTTTGTCGGAAACACCATCATGGAAAGGGATTGATCGTATCGGGTTCGCTTCGCTCAGAGCAGTACTGACAGGGCTTTTCCATTAGCTGAAACAGCAGATACCCCACTAAGTACTCAAAGGAATTATTAGTACAATAAGTAATGAAATAACAATCAGTTATGTACTTACTGACAGAATAAAAAACGCGATTGGTTCGCTCTGCCAGTGACTGAAAGGAACGAAGCAGTAGAACCGAATCCAGCGAACAGTACACGCAAAGCGGGTGCTGTTTAAATGTTTTATCTATATAAACAATGGGATAACTATCAAGTACTCACTACGTGAGCACTCTCACTAACTACCCGAAACAGTTCGCTTGCTTCGCCGCTCCTGCTTTCAGGCAGTTAATTCGCTTTCGCTCTTTGGTTGATGTCCCTTTTTTATCTAAGTGTATATTATAAGGGGTTATTTTTGGACATGCTGCTGCTTTTCATGTCGGTGTTTCGGACTGAATTTGCGTCTCTTTTGTGTACTGCTTTCTGGTATCTGCCCCACATAGCCGTAGTATCGTCAGTACTGAGATCCGCGTTGACAGTACTTGCAAGAAATGCTTTGAATGCCACTAACTCAAGCCCCGGATTCTCCTTTTTCCAGCGACTGAAACGCTTCGATTTTGTATCACTCAATGCAGGCAGTCTCTTAGCGTTTGTGGCTCCCTTTGGCCTTCCCGGCACACCCGGTTCCACGTTTTCCAGCACTCCCGGAATATGTTCAATATTTGTACTCAATGATTCAGCCTGCCATTTATCGAACACATAGACAATCTGAGTTTCGGTACTGTTAAACTGACGTGATATCCCTCTTAAAGCGAACTGGTGAAGGTTTTCGTACTCTCTCGCCTGATGGATGTCTTCACCTGTAATCTTTAATAGCAACTCACACAGTTTCGCTTCTGTGTCGTCAGGACGCATACAGGCTAACCAGATGCATGTATGTTGATCTTTGTAGTCGTTATGCCCCCTCGCATCAGGGCTTATTCTGTAAGCCTTGTGCAGCTTCAGCTTGTCGGTATTGTTGTTCGTCCAGTAGTATTCCTGACCTTCGAGTATTTCAGAGAGGTAAGCATAAACACGCTGGAGTTGACCGGGATTTCTTTCCTTCCATGCCTTTGATAATTTTATATTTTCTGAGAAATAGTATACTTTGAGGCGTTCAGTTAAAGGTACTTTTCGTTGTTGCAGATCATCCAGACTGATTTCTTCAAACATCCCTTGATTTGCCTTATAAATCAATGAATTTTCGAAGTTTGCCCCCATGAAAGTAACAGGTAATCCGAGATACTTACTGAGATCTTTCCATCCAAGAATGCTCAATTGCACTTTCTCTGGATCGACAAAGTAATCGTTGTTCATGATGAAAATATCATTCTCAGCTATAACAGAAAGCTCTTGGGCGATTTTGTTCATTAAATCCCCTTTTACTGCTTTCTTTTTCGCTGTTAAGTACTGTCTTTTTTCTTCATCGACAACCTCATGTTCTTGCATAAGATCATGATATATAATATTTTTGATTCGCTGATTATCGTCATTAACATTTTTGAATGAATGAAAATTAGTCACATCATCAAGCCAAATCTGCCAACCTTCTAACATTTCAACTGGTATTCTAAAAAATGTTTTATCACTAATTATAAGAACCCGCTCAACTGGTGCTTTGAGGAAATCCAGTACTGTATTAATGACATTTTTACTCCTGGGCATTAAATCGCTAATCAGTAATTTGCAGTTGTTAAAATTTTTAGCTGTATCTGTAGCGAGTTTCTGTGTATTTTGTACGATAATAAACTTTTCAGCACTGCCTTTTGTGTTAAGTACTTTATTGATATTCTCACATAATTGATATGTTTTACCTGACCCACACTCAGCAGATACGTACTTAAACTTGTTATAAATAGGTGTAGGATTAATCATTTCTACACGCTCCATATTGATTAATTTAGAAAGGCCGATTCGTTCCAGTGAGTCGGCCTTTCGTCGTTTTAGTTATTAGTATTTAGGAGTTGCGACAACTACAAGACCATGCTTATCAACAAGTGAAAGAAGTTGGTTCACCGCCTCAAAAGCTACAGGAAGTTTCATAATTAATGTCGAATACATCGCAAATTTTACTTCGTTATTTTCTATATCGACTTCTGTTATATTGCCGCTTTCTACATTTAGGCCGCGATAACGTATTTTATCGTCCTTTAGGTAAATGGTGTGAATCCTCTCATTTCCCTGATATTCATCCAGAACCTGTATGTAGGCTTTTGTACTACTTTGCTTACGTCGAACCCTAACGCTAAAAGCAGCTAACTCATTGAATAGATGCTTTATTTCATTAACAATTGCGGAAGGTATCTTACTATTTTTCTTTGACATATCGTTACTCCTCTAAATTAAAAGTCATCTCATGGTTAACCTCCTAGGGGTGCTGTTAATGTTTGATTGGCTATATGTTAACGGGCAAAATTGCCCCAATCAAGAAAAAGTTGCAACTTTTTCTTGACAATCTCATTACCATTCAAGTCAAAAAATCATATATCATTTAGGCACTATCTTTGTACTTTCTAACTGATACATTCTTCGATGGTTTCAAGAGTATCTTTGTACTTTCTTAGTAGTACACTTATTAAAAATTTCGAGAGTTCTCAGTTTTGATGCGGCCATTGCCGACTTAAAAAAACATCCTATGATGAACCTGCAACACTACAAGTTCTTTGGCTTCATACCTTATAACGCTCTATGAAGTCTTTACGCGACAATCCAGTCGCTTCCAATGCTGCGGTTATTGCCTTCGAAACCCGGCCATTCATCGCAATGCTATAAGTTATCCCCTCATACTCAACATTCGCACGTTCATACTGTCCGGTATTAGGCCAGAATGATGCCCCTCGAATATCACTATAACCAACGACTCCTAACATAGTGTTGGCAGTCTCGAAAAGCTTTAGATAACTCTGTTTGATGCTATCCAGTTGCTCTACTGCCTTCTGAAAGAGCGGGTTACTAACAAAATTTGAAGAGTCTCCACCTTCAATTTCTTTTGCATCATTAGTGGAATACTCGATAGTAAAAGCCCAAAAAGGTTTTCTGTTGACTCCACCAAACACTAGCCATTCATCTTTATGATGACACTTTATCTTTATAGTTATACATCCATCTGCTTTTTCAACAATAATACTTTCGATTATAGAGCTAATAATTTTCCTTATTTTGTTTCTGTCAGCATCCTCCATATTTGTAAACACCGACCACTGAATAAGCATCAGGAAATCAGTAATATCTACTTCTAAAGATCCTTTACCTTTCAATGAATGTAAGCGTTCTTTCAACTTATCAACTTCCAGAACAGTCTTTTTACGTTCTAAATCAAAAGTATTTAATTGAACTGCTAGTGCACTAACATCAGGAGCAATAGCTATTGCCTGAGCCATGTTTGCTATGCGAGACTCCAGATCAGTTATCAATATTTCTTTTCTACTAATTTCTTCTTCTATAGCAGTAGTGTCAATACCATCCTTACGACTCTTGTCCATGTAACCGATCAGGAGTGAAATCATTGTACAGTGTTCAACTAATTGAGCTGATATGGACCAGCCAGAACAGTTTTTCTGTAGGTGAACCCCATTCGTACAGATGTAGCGAGCACTACCATGATTCATGAAGGAATGCATCGTTCCTCCACATTTACTACACCGCAACACCTGTAGCCCTGACAACAATTTGATTTCTTCTGTTTTGTCTTTCTTAGCTTTGTAGTTGTTTTGTTGCTTACGTTCAGCCAGCGTTAAAAACTCTGCTTCATCTTTACACAACCACGGATAGTAGTTATCAAGTTTGTAAGTAGCACCACCGACATTGATAGTCCTTTCCCCAATCAACGCACGATTATCACGCATTTTCTTTAAAACTTGATAATCCCACTCCTTACCCTTTAAACCGTTAGGATATTTTTCATCGAGATAACGCTTTACTGTATAGATGCCATTCCCATCTAAAAACATGTCTATAGCTTCGCGGGCGATACTCCAGTAAACCGGATGTTCTTTAACCGCTTCATATTGCGAACCTGAATCATCTATCCAAAACGGATGGCGACCAACTGACTTAATGTTTACTGGCAATCCTGCTTGATGACGTTCGACCAAAGCAACAACATTGCCTATAGTCCTGTTTGATTTCGTTTCTGATTCTTCATTGGCACGGCTGAACAGCAGTAGTGAAATCATTAATTCTGTTGGATTTTTGTTTACAGAATCAAGTGTATATACCCGCTTATCCATGCCTGTGACGAGTGTCAAACCTAACTCTAACAATTCAATAAACAGTTTCTGTGCAGTAGTTACATTCTGTCTTGTAATGCGGTCCAGATTTTCCACGTATAGCCAGGAATCAGAGGCAATAGCTCCTTGTTTAACTGCATCTATAAAATCCCCTAATTTTCCTGTGTTGGTATTCTTGCCACGAAAAGCACTGACGCCAGGATCTTCGATCTCAACCATTTCCAGCCCAGCTTCAGCCGCATATACTTTCGCGGCTGCAAGCTGCCTGTTTCTGGTTGTACCTTTGTCCTGGCGATCTGTTGACCACCTGATGTAGCTATAAAGTTGCGGCATCTATATAATCCCCGGCAATGTGAGCAACTGATTGTACAAAAAAATGTCTAAGATTGGATTTATATCATTAGGGTGCCCGAAAAACCTGGTGGATTCTGAACGCATCCTGACCGAACTTCGCACCGAGGGCTACGACGTGGTGCCAAGCTACGACAACGCCGACATGGTGATCGTGAACACCTGCGGGTTTATCGACAGCGCGGTTCAGGAATCCCTGGAAGCCATTGGTGAAGCCCTGACGGAAAACGGCAAAGTGATTGTGACCGGCTGCCTGGGCGCAAAAGAGGACCAGATCCGTGAAGTGCACCCGAAGGTGCTGGAGATCACCGGTCCACACAGCTACGAGCAGGTGCTGGAACATGTTCATCACTACGTACCCAAGCCTAAGCACAACCCGTTCCTGAGCCTGGTGCCGGAACAGGGGGTGAAGCTGACGCCGCGTCACTACGCTTACCTGAAAATTTCCGAAGGCTGCAACCATCGCTGCACCTTCTGCATTATCCCGTCCATGCGTGGCGATCTGGTGAGCCGCCCAATTGGTGAAGTGCTGGCAGAAGCCAAACGTCTGGCCGATGCGGGCGTGAAGGAGCTGCTGGTGATCTCCCAGGATACCTCCGCCTACGGCGTGGATGTGAAGCACCGTTCCGGTTTCCACAACGGCGAGCCGGTGAAAACCAGCATGGTCGGCCTGTGCGAACAGCTCGCTAAACTGGGCATCTGGACGCGTCTGCACTACGTTTACCCTTATCCGCACGTTGACGACGTCATCCCGCTGATGGCCGAAGGCAAAATCCTGCCGTACCTGGATATCCCGCTGCAGCACGCCAGCCCGCGTATCCTGAAGCTGATGAAACGCCCAGGCTCCGTTGACCGCCAGCTGGCGCGCATCAAGCAGTGGCGTGAAATCTGCCCGGATCTGACCCTGCGTTCGACCTTCATCGTTGGCTTCCCGGGTGAAACCGAAGAAGACTTCCAGATGCTGCTCGACTTCCTGAAAGAGGCCCGTCTGGACCGCGTAGGCTGCTTCAAGTACAGCCCGGTTGAAGGCGCAACCGCTAACGAGCTGGCGGATCAGGTGCCGGAAGAGGTAAAAGAAGAGCGCTGGAACCGCTTCATGCAACTGCAACAGCAGATCTCTGCTGAACGTTTGCAGGAGAAAGTGGGCCGCGAAATTATGGTCATCATCGACGAAGTTGACGAAGAAGGCGCGATTGGCCGCAGCATGGCGGATGCCCCTGAAATCGACGGCGCGGTGTACCTGAACGGGGAAACCAACGTCAAGCCGGGTGACATCATTCGCGTGAAAGTGGAAAACGCCGACGAGTATGACCTGTGGGGGAGCCGGGTTTAAACACCCAGCGCCTGTTTTGTAGGCCGGGTAAGGCGTAGCCGCCACCCGGCACATTCCACTGCCCTACCCCTTAATCCTCGGATCCAGCGCATCGCGCAGCCCATCCCCCAGCAGGTTGAACGCCAGCACGGTCAGGAAAATCGCCAGACTCGGGAATATCGCCACGTGCGGCGCAATCACCATATCTGCCCTCGCCTCGTTGAGCATCGCGCCCCACTCCGGCGTCGGTGGCTGGGCCCCTAATCCCAGAAACGACAGGCTGGCGGCGGAAATTATCGACACGCCAATACGCATCGTAAAATAGACAACAATCGACGACACCGTACCCGGCAAAATATGGCTGAACAGGATGTTGGCGTCGCTGGCCCCCATACTGCGGGCGGATTCAATAAAGGTCTGCTGCTTCAGTACCAGCGTATTGCCGCGCACCAGGCGGGCAAACGCCGGGATCGAAAAGACCGCGACGGCGATGATGACGTTTGCCATGCCGCTGCCCATAATGGCGACAACCGCAATTGCCAGCAAAATGCCGGGGAAGGCAAACAGCACGTCGCAAATGCGCATAATGATCCGGTCCCACCAGCCCTCGTAATACCCTGCCACCAGGCCCAGAACGGTACCGATGACCGCACCGATAAGCACCGCAAACACCCCGGCGGCGAGCGATATCTGCGCGCCCATCAGCACGCGGCTAAAAATATCGCGCCCCAGAGAGTCCACGCCGAACCAGTGCATCATCGACGGTCCGTCATTCAGACGGTCGTAATCAAAGTAGTTTTCCGCATCATACGGTGCCACCCACGGCGCAATGGCGGCCACCACAATCAGTAGCAGTACAAACAGCCCCGCCGTCATGGCAACAGGCTGGCGACGAAAGCGCCGCCAGAATTCAAACCATGGGGTGCGGATATGGTCCGGCTTCAGCCCCGGCATAGCGTTTACAATGGCCTGACGACGCCAGTTCAACAATCGCATCTTACTTATACCTGATGGCCGGATTAATGGCGGCGTACAGCACATCCACCACTAAATTGATAAGAATAAATTCCAGCGAGAAGAGCAGAACTTCCGCCTGAATGACCGGATAGTCGCGCATCTCGACCGAATCCACCAGCAGGCGCCCCAGCCCCGGCCAGTTGAAGACCTTTTCCACCACGATAGAGCCCCCCAGCAGGAAGCCGAACTGCAGCCCCATCATGGTCACCACCGGGATCATCGCGTTACGAAAACCGTGCTTGAGGATGACCCACTTCTCGCTCACCCCTTTCGCCCGTGCGGTACGGATGTAATCTTCACTCAACACGTCAACGAACGACGCGCGTGTGAAGCGCGCCATCACCGCGGAGACGGCCGCGCCCAGCGTCATGGACGGCAGGATGTAGTGCTTCCAGGTATCGGCCCCGACGGTGGGCAACCAGCCCAGTTCCACGGAGAAAATCTGCATCAGGAGCATCCCCAGCGCAAAAGCCGGGAAAGAGATCCCGGTCACCGCCAGCGCCATGCCGACCTTGTCCGGCCAGCGGTTGCGCCAGACGGCAGCGACAATCCCGGCGCCAAGCCCAAACACCATCGCCCAGCACATGCTGGCAATCGTTAACCAGAACGTAGGCATAAAGCGGCTGGCAATCTCTTCCGATACCGGGCGACGCGACACCATCGAGATACCAAAATCGCCCTGCAGCACGTTGCAAATATAATGGAGAAACTGCATGTACAGAGGCTGGTCGAGACCAAGCTGTTTGCGCACCAGTTCAATGACGGTGGCATCCGCCTCTGGCCCGGCCACCAGACGCGCCGGATCGCCCGGCAGCAGATGGACAAACAAAAACACCAGTACCGCCACAATCAGCAGCGTCGGGATAAGCCCCAGCAGGCGTTTACAAACATAATTGAGCATGAGTGTTATTTTAAATCCGCATCGTCAAAGCTAAAGCCCGTATCCGGCATGATGTAAAACCCGGTCAACGCTTTGTTATGCGCCGAAACCAGTTTTTCCACCACCAGCGGTACCCACGGCGACTCTTTCCAGATGATATCCTGTGCGTCTTTGTAGAGGCGCGCTTTCTCATCCGGTTTGGTGGTTTTCAGCGCATCGGCAAGATCTTTATCCACCTGTGGGTTGCTGTAGAATGCCGTGTTGAACAGGGTCGGCGGCCAGTTCTGCGAGGCGAACAGCGGCGACAGCGCCCAGTCAGCCTCACCGGTAGAGGCCGACCAGCCGGTGTAGAACATCCGCACGCCGCTCTCTTTCTGCCCTTTCCCTTCCACTTCTGCTGCACGCTGCCCGGCATCCATCGCGGTGACCTGCACCTTAATACCGACCTGCGCCAGCTGCTGCTGGGTAAACTGCAGCACCTTCTGCGCGGTACTGTGATTATGGGATGACCATAGCGTGGTGCTAAAGCCGTTCGGGAAGCCCGCCTCTTTTAACAGTTCACGGGCTTTCGCCGGATCGTATGGCCACGGCTGATAGCTTTGCGCATAGGCAATAGCCGGTGGCAGCACGCCGGTGGCCGGGGTGGCGAAGCCCGCGAAGGCCACTTTCACCAGCGCCTGACGGTTAATCGCGTAGTTGATGGCCTCGCGCACTTTGGGATTATCAAACGGCTTTTGCGTCACGTTCATGCTGATGTAACGCTGCATAATGGACGGACTGGCCACCAGCTCCAGCTTGCTGTTCTTCTGCAGGATCGCCGCCTGCTCGTACGGGATCGGGAAGGCAAACTGCGCTTCGCCGGTTTGCAGCATCGCCGCGCGGGTGTTGTTATCCACCACCGGACGCCAGGTGATGGTGTCGAGCTTCGGCAGCCCCTGCTGCCAGTAGCCGGCGAATTTCTTTACCTTTACAAAGTCCGTCTGGTTCCAGGTCACCAGCTCATACGGGCCGGTACCGACCGGATGGAACCCAATCTCTTTCCCGTATTTTTTTAGCGCGGCAGGGGAGATCATCGCCGTCGCCGGATGCGCCAGAATATTAATAAAGGCCGAGAACGGCTCTTTCAGGGTAATTTTTACCGTTGTCGGATCGACCGCCTCGGTGCTGGCGATATTTTTATAGAGGTTATAGCGCTTGAGGCTGTTTTCCGGGTTGCTGGCGCGGTCGAGGTTAACCTTCACCGCCTCCGCGTTGAAATCGGTGCCATCCTGGAACTTCACGCCGGTTCTGAGCTTAATGGTATAGACCAGCCCGTCATCCGAGACGGTGTACCCCTCTGCCAGCACATTTTTCAGCTTCATCTCTCTGTCCAGGCCAAACAACCCCTGGTAGAACGACTTGGCGACCGCCTGCGACAGCGTATCGTTGGCGTCATAGGGATCAAGGGTGGTGAAATTGGAGCCGACGGCAACCACCACATCTTTGGCAGCGAACGCGGGAGAGGCGGCCAGGGCTGCCGTCACGCTCGCGGCTAACAGCCATGTACGAGCAACAAATTTAACCATTGTGTTCTCCTGCCTGTTGTACGTTATAACCGCGAAAATGCATTGTCCTGACGCGGAGGGGCAACAAAATGGCCGGGGCCCACTTCACGCAGCGTGACCCGCTCCATGACCTCACCCCGTTTACGAATATTGCTCGGCATCTCATCCTGCAGCAGCACGCGCTGCCCGTGACGGTGTTCGGGATCGGCAACCGGTACTGCAGACATCAGCTTACGGGTGTACGGGTGCTGCGGGTTCTCAAACACCGCCCGCCGCGGACCAATCTCGACGATTTGCCCCAGATACATCACCGCCACGCGATGGCTGATGCGCTCCACCACCGCCATGTCGTGGGAAATAAAGAGAAAGGCAATCCCCAGATCCCGCTGTAAGTCGAGCAATAAATTGATGATTTGCGCGCGGATAGAGACATCCAGCGCCGAGACAGATTCGTCTGCGATCACCACTTTTGGGTTGAGGGCCAGCGCGCGGGCAATACAAATTCGCTGCCGCTGACCGCCGGAAAACTCATGCGGGTAACGCCAGGCATGTTCCGGCTTCAGACCCACGCGCTCCAGCAGCCACGCCACCCGACGCTGTGCGGCTTCGCCGTCGAGCAGGTTATGCACCCGCAGCGGCTCCATAATCGAATACCCCACCGTATGGCGCGGGTCCAGAGACGCATACGGATCCTGAAAAATAAACTGGATATTCCGCCTCACCGTCTGAAGCTTACTGTCAGGAAGGGTGTCGATACGTTCGCCGTTAAAGGTAATACTCCCTTCCTGCGACTCAACCAGCCGAAGTAACGCGCGTCCGGTGGTGGATTTGCCGCAGCCCGACTCCCCCACCAGCGCCAGCGTTTCGCCTGGCCATAAATCAAAACTGACATTTTCAACCGCGTGCACTTCACGCTTTACACGGTTGAAAATGCCGCTGCGCAGAGGAAAACGGGTCACCAGATCCCGCACCTCAAGAATGGGCTTGCCGGGTACCACGGTGTCCTGCTCGGTTTCCTCTTCCTGGCGGCCCGCCGCCTCAAGGGAAATCAGCGGGAAACGGCGCGGAAGATCGCTGCCGTTCATCGCTCCCAGACGCGGAACCGCCGCCAGCAGCGCTTTGGTGTATGGGTGGGCGGGCGCATGGAAAATCTGCTCTACCGTGCCGGTTTCTACCGCCCTGCCCTGGTGCATCACCAGCACGCGATCGGCAATATCCGCGACCACGCCCATATCGTGGGTGATAAACATCACCCCCATCTCCATCTCCTGCTGCAGCACTTTGATAAGCTGCAGGATCTGCGCCTGAATGGTGACATCCAGCGCTGTCGTCGGCTCGTCCGCAATCAATACCGCCGGACGGCACGAGAGCGCCATGGCAATCATCACCCGCTGACGCATCCCGCCAGAGAGCTGATGCGGATAGCGGCCGAGTATGGACTGCGACTCCGGGATACGTACCAGCTCCAGCATCCGTTTGGCTTCCAGAAGTGCTTCATCGCCGCTCAGCCCCTGATGCAGGCGGATGGATTCGGCAATTTGCTCTCCAACCGGGAAGACCGGGTTCAGCGAGGTCATCGGCTCCTGGAAGATCATCGCGATATCCGCCCCGCGCACGCCCTGCATCTGTGCTGCGCTCAGCTCATTTAAATCTATGACCTGACGATTGCGACGGCGCAGAAGCATCTTCTCGCTGCTGATTTGCCCGCCCGTCTGTTCCAGCAGGCGCATCAGCGCCAGCGCGGTGACCGATTTCCCGGAGCCGGACTCCCCCACAATCGCCAGCGTTTCGCCGCGATTGAGTGAGAACGATAAATTCTCTACTGCGGGGATGAACTGCCGCTCCTCCTGAAACGCAATATTCAGCTGATGGACAGCCAGCACTTCGCGGTTATCCAGCTCTTCACTGTGCGGCACGCGTTGCCCCCTTATTCACGATAGATCCCGGTGCTGGGTTCATCACCGGCATAGCCCCAGGCGCGGTACATCCCTTCGCTGTTGAACGGCAGGGCTACGTTACCCTCACGGTCCACCGCAATGAGTCCACCCTCACCGCCCAGCGCGGGCAACTTTTCCATTACCACACGCTCGCAGGCCTCACTCAGGCTGAGCCCGCCGTAATCCATCAGGGCGGTAATGTCGTATGCGGCGAGCGCGCGAATAAACACTTCGCCGGTCCCGGTGCAGGAGACCGCCGCCGTGGCGTTATTGGCATAGCACCCGGCGCCCGGCAGCGGACTGTCGCCAACCCGGCCCGGTAGCTTGTTGGTCATGCCACCGGTTGAGGTGGCCGCCGCCAGATTACCAGCCTTATCAAGCGCCACTGCGCCAACCGTGCCCATTTTGGTGGTTTCATTGAGCGGTGAGGAGTGGTCCAGCTGGGTCATGCCCGCCGTACGGGCTGCCAGCAGCTGCTGGTAGCGCTCGTCAGTGGAAAAAAGATCCGGCGATACCCGCTCCATCCCGTGTGCGAAGGCAAAGTTCTCCGCCCCAACGCCCGTCAGCAGCACATGAGGACTCTCTTCCATCACCAGTCGCGCCGCCAGAATCGGGTTGCGCAAATGGCTCACGCCCGCCACGGCCCCTGCTTTCAGAGTGACGCCATCCATCACGCAGGCATCCAGCTCGTGCGTCTCGTCACGCGTATACACGGAACCTATCCCCGCATTGAACAGCGGACACTCTTCCAGCAGACGTACCGCTTCGGTCACCACATCCAGCGCGCTTTCGCCCGCCTCCAGCATTCGCTGGCCCGTTTCGACAATGGCGTAGAGCGCATCAATGTAGCGCTTCTCCTGCTCAGGACTGAGCTGTGCACGGGTAATAGCCCCGGCGCCGCCATGAATTGCGATTACCGCATTAACCATTTCGCCTCACCTGTCAGCCTGCATGGCGGCTTTTTCTATAAATATCATTATCGTTGATGATTCTTCAGATAATTTTTGAATATAGAAAGACGCAACTGCGATGTAAAGGGTACTCATGGTGGGTCATACAGTTAGCCGCACTTTTCTGCCATAATGAGCGCTTTCGTTGTTACTGTGCTGGAGCCCACCATGGATTTTACCGCCGGACTGATGCCGCTTGAGACGGCACTCACGCAGATGCTTGACCGACTTCCCCCGCTGCACGACGTAGAGACGCTGCCGCTGGCGCGCTGTTTTGGTCGTATTGCCGCACGCGACATCATTTCCCCGCTTAACGTGCCGGGGTTTGATAACTCAGCGATGGACGGTTACGCGGTACGCCTGGCGGATCTCCAGACGGGTCAGGCGCTGCCTGTCGCAGGAAAAGCCTTCGCCGGTCAACCGTTTGACGGAGAATGGCCTGTGGGCACTTGCGTGCGCATCATGACCGGCGCGCCGGTTCCTGCAGGCTGCGATGCGGTAGTGATGCAGGAAGAGACCGAACAGACCGCTGACGGCGTGCGCTTTACCGCCAGCGTCAAAGCAGGCCAGAACATCCGCCGCACCGGCGAAGATATTGCTCTTGGCGCAACGGTATTCGCTGCGGGGCAGAAGCTGACGGTAGGTGAACTGCCGGTGCTGGCCTCGCTCGGTATCGCGGACATTGAGGTGATCCGTCAGGTGCGCGTCGCGCTCTTTTCTACCGGTGACGAATTGCAGCTTCCGGGCCAGCCGCTGCAGGACGGGCAGATTTACGACACCAACCGTCTGGCGGTACACCTGATGCTGGAGCAGTTGGGCTGTGAAGTGATCAACCTTGGCATTATTCCTGATGACCCGGAAAAACTGCGCGCCGCCTTTATTGAGGCAGACAACGCGGCCGACGTGGTGATCAGCTCCGGCGGTGTTTCGGTGGGTGAAGCGGATTACACCAAAACCATCCTGGAAGAGCTGGGTGAAATCGCCTTCTGGAAGCTGGCCATCAAGCCGGGCAAACCGTTCGCTTTTGGCAAGCTTCAGCACAGCTGGTTCTGCGGCCTGCCGGGTAACCCGGTCTCTGCCGCCCTGACCTTCTACCAGCTGGTGATCCCGCTGCTGGCGAAGCTTTCGGGTAACCGTGCCAGTCCGCTGCCGGTACGCCAGCGCGTGCGTGCCGCTACGCGCCTTAAGAAATCCCCCGGTCGTCTTGATTTCCAGCGCGGTATTCTGACGCGCAACGCGGAGGGCGAGCTGGAGGTGAGCACCACCGGCCATCAGGGCTCGCACATTTTCAGCTCCTTCAGCCAGGGCAACTGCTTTATCGTGCTGGAGCGCGAGCGTGGCAATGTGGAAGCAGGCGAATGGGTTGAGGTGGAGCGCTTTAACCACCTGTTCGGAGGCTAAGATGGCGGCGGAACTGAGCGATGAAGAGATGATGCGCTATAACCGCCAGATTGTGCTGCGCGGTTTTGATTTTGAAGGCCAGGAAGCGCTCAAGGCGGCCAGCGTGTTGGTCGTCGGCCTGGGCGGTCTGGGCTGCGCCGCCGCGCAATACCTCGCCGCGGCGGGTGTGGGCAAGATGACGCTGCTGGACTTTGATACCGTGTCGGTGTCAAATCTGCAGCGCCAGACGCTGCACAGCGATGCGACACTCGGCCAGCCGAAGGTGGACTCTGCCCGCGCAGCGTTAACGCGCATCAACCCCCACGTTCAGTTCACTCCGATTAACGCGATGCTGGATGACGAGGCGTTATACGCGCAAATCGCAAAGCACGATCTGGTGCTGGACTGTACTGATAACGTTGCCATCCGCAACCAGCTAAACGCCGGCTGTTTTACCCACAAAACGCCGCTGGTTTCTGGCGCGGCAATCCGCATGGAAGGACAGATCAGCGTCTTCACCTATGCTGAAGGCGAACCGTGCTATCGTTGTCTGAGCCGCCTGTTCGGTGAGAATGCGCTCACCTGCGTCGAGGCGGGCGTAATGGCGCCGTTAGTCGGCGTGATCGGGTCACTACAGGCGATGGAAGCGATCAAAGTGCTGACCCGTTACGGTACGCCAGCGGCGGGGAAAATTGTGATGTATGACGCAATGACCTGCCAGTTCCGCGAGATGAAGCTGATGCGTAGTCCGGGGTGTGAGGTGTGCAGCCAGTAAAAAAAGTCGGGTGGCGGCTTCGCCTTACCCGACCTACAACGGCGCGAACGTAGGCCGGGTAAGCGCCAGCGCCACCAGGCAACAGCGTCAGAGAGCCGTCCGTCCAAACGCCCCCTGCCAGTCCTGCTCAAACTTCACGATCGCCGCATCCACCGCCGGAGAGGTAATAAACTGCTGCGCCACGTCCAGCGGTAGCGTAATGGACTCACAGCCGGCCAGCAGGCAATCCAGCGCCTGACGCGGGGTTTTGAAGCTCGCCGCCAGCACTTTTGATTGCGGGGCATGCAGCGTCAGCAACTGCTGTAATTCCACAACGGTCTGGATCCCGTCTCCGCCCTGCGCATCCACGCGGTTAACGTAAGGCGCGACATACTCTGCCCCCGCCAGCGCGGACAACATCCCCTGTGCGGCACCATATACCGCGGTCCCCAGCGTCGGGATCCCTTCTGCTTTCAGCATTTTGATCGCCGCCAGCCCTTCCGCCGTCACCGGCACTTTCACCACCAGGTCGTTAATGATGGAACGTAGCTTACGCGCATCGTCCACCATGCCTTCGGCGGTCGTGGCCATCACCTGCGCGAACAGACGGCCTTTGCCACCCAGCGCGTCGTGCAGTTCTGGCAGCAGAACCTCAAGCGGCGTTTTGCCTGCCGCCACAATGCTGGGGTTGGTGGTCACGCCCGCCAGCGGGAAGATGCGTGCGAGCTTTTTCACTGCCGCAACGTCAGAAGTGTCGAGATAAAGTTCCATGATGTCGCCCTCAATTTTAGCCTGCACTTACCCTATCACGACAAAACCTGCTCAGGAGTTGACCTGCATCAAGATAACTTTCATTCGAAAGTAATTTAATCTTCATATGCAATATGAGAGGCAAAATCATGATCTTCAATATTCAGCGTTACTCTACCCACGATGGCCCCGGGATCCGTACCGTGGTGTTCCTGAAAGGCTGCTCGCTGGGCTGTCGCTGGTGCCAGAACCCGGAAAGCCGGGCCCGCACGCGGGACGTGCTGTTTGATGCACGTCTGTGCCTGGACGGCTGCGATCTGTGCCAGCAGGCGGCACCGGGCTGTATCGAACGTGCGCTGAACGGTCTGGTCATCCACCGAGAGAAACTAGACGAACAGACGCTTAACGCCCTTACCGACTGCTGCCCGACACAGGCGCTCACCGTGTGTGGTGAAGAACGTCAGGCGGAGGAGATCATGGCGACCGTCCTGCGCGATAAGCCGTTTTATGACCGCAGCGGCGGCGGAATCACCCTCTCAGGCGGCGAGCCGTTTATGAACCCCGATCTGGCACTGGCGCTGTTTAAAGCCAGCCATGATCAGGGTATTCATACCGCCGTCGAAACCTGCCTTCACGTGCCGTGGCACTACATCGCGCCTTCACTACCGTATGTCGATCTGTTCCTCGCCGACCTGAAGCATGTGGATGCAGAGGTGTTCAAACAGTGGACGGACGGCTCGGCAAAACGCATCCTGGACAACCTGAAACGCCTGGCGGCGGCCGGGAAAAAAATCATCATTCGCGTGCCGCTGATCCCGGGCTTTAACGCCGATGAAGCCTCTGTTACCGCCATTACCAATTTCGCCGCCGACGAATTGAACGTTCGCGACATTCACTTTCTGCCGTATCACACGCTGGGCATGAACAAATACACCCTGCTCGGCCAACCTTACTCTGCCCCTGACAAACCGCTGGATAACCCTGCGCTACTGGACTTTGCACAGCAGTATGCCTGCCAGAAAGGGTTAACCGCGACCTTACGAGGATAAAACGATGACTACCCTGAATCTCAACACCCTCAGCGAGCGCATTAAAGCGCACAAAATGGCCCTGGTGCATATCGTGAAGCCGCCGGTCTGTACCGAGCGCGCGCAGCACTACACTGAAATGTACCAGCAGCATATGGATAAACCGATCCCGGTGCGTCGCGCGCTGGCGCTGGCACATCATCTCGCGCAGCGCACCATCTGGATCAAACACGATGAGCTGATCGTTGGTAACCAGGCAAGCGAAGTGCGCGCCGCGCCGATCTTCCCGGAATATACCGTCTCCTGGATTGAGAAAGAGATTGACGATCTGGCGGACCGTCCCGGCGCAGGCTTTGCGGTCAGCGAAGAGAATAAGCGCGTTCTGCATGAGATCTGCCCGTGGTGGCGCGGCCAGACGGTACAGGATCGCTGTTACGGCATGTTCACCGACGAGCAGAAAAGCCTGCTGGAAACCGGCATTATCAAAGCCGAAGGCAACATGACCTCCGGCGATGCCCACCTGGCGGTAAACTTCCCGCTGGTGCTGGAAAAAGGGCTCGACGGCCTGCGCGCTAAAGTGGCCGAGCGCCGCTCGCGCATCAACCTGACGGTGCTGGACGACCTGCACGGCGATCAGTTCCTGAAAGCGATTGATATCGTGCTGGAGGCGGTAAGTCTGCATATCGAACGTTTTGCAGCCCTGGCGCGTGAAATGGCGGCTACCGAATCCCGCGTCAGCCGCCGCGACGAGCTGCTGGCGATAGCGGAAAACTGTGACGCGATTGCCCATGAACCGCCAAAAACCTTCTGGCAGGCGCTGCAGCTGTGCTACTTCATTCAGCTTATCCTGCAGATTGAGTCCAACGGCCACTCCGTGTCGTTCGCCCGCATGGATCAATATCTCTACCCGTACTACCGTCGCGACGTAGAGCTGAACCAGAGCCTCGACCGCGAGCACGCCATCGAGCTGCTCCACAGCTGCTGGCTGAAGTTGCTGGAAGTGAACAAGATCCGCTCCGGCTCGCACTCCAAAGCCTCCGCAGGCAGCCCGCTGTACCAGAACGTCACCATCGGCGGTCAGAAGCTGGTCAACGGTGAGCCAATGGACGCCGTCAACCCGCTCTCTTACGCGATTCTGGAGTCCTGCGGTCGTCTGCGCTCCACCCAGCCAAACCTGAGCGTGCGTTATCACGCAGGGATGAGCAACGACTTCCTCGACGCCTGCGTGCAGGTGATCCGCTGCGGCTTCGGCATGCCAGCGTTCAACAACGATGAAATCGTGATCCCGGAATTCATCAAGCTCGGCGTAGAAAAAGAAGATGCGTACGACTATGCCGCCATCGGCTGCATCGAAACCGCCGTTGGCGGCAAATGGGGCTACCGCTGCACCGGCATGAGCTTTATCAACTTCGCCCGCGTGATGCTCGCCGCGCTGGAAGGCGGCCGCGATGCCACCAGCGGGAAAGTGTTCCTGCCGCAGGAGAAAGCACTCTCTGCCGGTAACTTCGGCAATTTCGACGAGGTGATGACGGCCTGGGATACCCAGATCCGCTATTACACCCGTAAATCCATCGAGATTGAGTATGTCGTAGACACCATGCTGGAAGAGAATGTCCACGATATCCTCTGCTCGGCGCTGGTGGATGACTGCATCGAGCGGGCGAAAAGCATCAAGCAGGGCGGCGCGAAGTATGACTGGGTCTCCGGTCTGCAGGTAGGTATTGCCAACCTCGGTAACAGCCTGGCGGCGGTGAAGAAACTGGTGTTCGAGCAGGGCGTCATCGGTCAGCAGCAGCTGGCGGCGGCGCTGGCGGATGACTTCGACGGGCTGACGCACGAGCAGCTGCGTCAGCGTCTGATCAACGGTGCGCCGAAGTACGGCAACGATGACGACAGTGTGGACATGCTGCTGACCCGTGCTTATCAGACCTACATTGACGAGCTGAAGCAGTATCATAACCCGCGTTACGGCCGTGGCCCCATTGGCGGTAACTACTACGCGGGCACATCCTCCATCTCCGCAAACGTGCCGTTTGGTGCAGCGACAATGGCGACTCCGGACGGACGCAAAGCGCACACCCCGCTGGCGGAAGGCGCCAGTCCGGCCTCCGGTACCGACCACCTCGGTCCAACGGCGGTAATCGGCTCCGTGGGTAAACTGCCAACCGAAGCGATTCTTGGCGGCGTGCTGTTAAACCAGAAGCTGAACCCGTCAACGCTGGAAAACGACAGCGACCGTCAAAAGCTGATGGTGCTGCTGCGTACCTTCTTCGAGGTGCATAAAGGCTGGCATATTCAGTACAACATCGTTTCACGCGAAACACTGCTGGACGCGAAGAAACACCCGGACCAGTACCGTGACCTGGTGGTACGCGTCGCAGGCTACTCGGCGTTCTTCACCGCCCTGTCGCCGGATGCACAGGACGATATCATTGCGCGTACGGAGCATACGCTGTAAAAAAACGCCCGGTGGCGCTGCGCTTACCGGGCCTACAATTCTCCCCGTAGGCCGGGTAAGGCGAAGCCGCCACCCGGCTTTTCTACTTTCATTCGAAATTAAATTTGTGCTCTCCGTCACCTTGTTATTAGAATGTTTCAAAACGCAGTGACCCAGGAGCACAGTATGACCGTTAAAGTTATCGTCACCGATATGGACGGAACTTTCCTTGATGATGCCAAGCAGTACGATCGTGACCGCTTTCAGGCACAGTTTGAGCAGCTTAAAGCCCGTAATATTGAATTTGTTGTCGCCAGCGGTAACCAGTATTACCAGCTCATCTCCTTCTTCCCGGAACTGAAAGATCAGATCTCCTTCGTGGCGGAAAACGGTGCGCTGGTCTTCGATCACGGTGAACAAATTTTCCACGGCGAGCTGACGCGTCATGAGTCGCAAATCGTTATTGGCGAACTGCTGAAAGACAAAGGGCTGAACTTTGTGGCCTGCGGTCTCGACAGCGCTTACGTCAGCGACCAGGCCCCGGAGGCGTTCGTGGCGCTGATGTCAAAGCACTATCACCGCTTAAAGCGTATCAGCGACTACCGCGACATTAACGACGTGTTGTTTAAGTTCTCCCTGAACCTGCCGGACAGCGATATCCCGAATCTGGTCGATAAACTGCATGTCTCCCTGGACGGCATTATGAAGCCTGTCACCAGCGGCTTTGGTTTTGTCGATTTGATTATCCCCGGCCTGCACAAAGCCAATGGCATCAGCCGTCTGCTGAAACGCTGGAAAGTCTCCCCGCAGGAGTGCGTGGGTATTGGCGACAGCGGCAATGACGCAGAGATGCTGAAGCTGGTGAAATACTCCTTTGCAATGGGCAACGCAGCCGAAAGCATCAGAGACGTAAGCCGCTACAGCACCGACGACAACAACCACCAGGGCGCGCTGAACGTTATTCAGGCGGTGCTGGATCACCACTCCCCGTTCGACGCCTGATTCCCTTCCTGCCGGAGCCGCGCTCCGGCCCCCATCACTCTTTTTCCATCCTGTGCTACCCGTCAACTTTTTAAACTTGCATTAACCAATTTTTAACTTAAAGTATCACTTGTAGACACTTTTACTTTCGAATGAAAGATGCGAGGCAGTTATGACGTTTACCAGTGAAACTTTGCCGGCGGATCACAAAGCCGCAATCCGTGAGATGAAGCGCGAGCTACGGGCGCAAATCGGCGATGTGCAGGCGGTGTTCGATAAGCTCAGCGATACCATCGCGACCCGCGTGGCGGAAATTAACGCCCTGAAAAACAAAGGCGAGCCCGTCTGGCCGGTGATCCCGTTTGCGGATGTGAAAGATGGCACCATCACATCCGCGCAGCGCGAGGCGATCAAACGCCGGGGTTGCGCGGTAATAAAAGGTCATTTCCCGCGCGAGCAGGCGCTGGCATGGGATCAGTCGATGCTCGATTACCTCGATCTCAACCAGTTTGATGAAGTCTATAAAGGACCCGGCGATAACTTCTTTGGTACCTTAACGGCGTCTCGCCCGGAGATTTACCCTATCTACTGGTCACAGGCGCAAATGCAGGCGCGCCAGAGTGAAGAGATGGCGCAGGTGCAGTCGTTTCTGAACCGTCTGTGGACATTCGAGAGCAACGGCAAACAGTGGTTCGACCCGGACGTCAGCGTGATTTACCCGGATCGCATCCGCCGTCGTCCACCGGGCACCACCTCGAAAGGGCTGGGCGCGCATACCGATTCCGGTGCGCTGGAGCGCTGGCTGCTGCCCGCCTATCAGCAGGTTTTCGCCCGCGTCTTTGATGGCAACGTAGAGAAATACGATCCGTGGAATGCTGCGCACCGTACTGAAGTGGAAGAGTACACCGTGGATAACACCACCAAATGTTCGGTATTCCGCACCTTCCAGGGCTGGACGGCGCTGTCGGACATGATCCCGGGCCAGGGGCTGCTGCACGTGGTGCCAATCCCGGAAGCGATGGCTTATATTCTCCTGCGTCCGCTGCTGGATGACGTGCCGGAGGACGAACTGTGCGGCGTCGCGCCGGGGCGCGTTCTGCCGGTGTCAGAGAAATGGCACCCGCTGCTTATCGAAGCGCTCACCAGCATTCCGGCACTGGAGGCGGGCGATTCGGTGTGGTGGCACTGCGATGTGATCCACTCCGTCGCGCCGGTTGAGGATCAACAGGGCTGGGGCAACGTGATGTACATTCCTGCCGCGCCGATGTGCGAGAAGAACCTCGCCTACGCGAAGAAGGTGAAAGCGGCGCTGGAAACCGGGGCATCGCCGGGTGATTTCCCGCGCGAGGATTATGAAGAAACCTGGCAGGATCGCTTTACCGTGGCCGATCTCAATATCCACGGCAAGCGTGCGCTGGGCATGGCTTAACTGTCGTACAGCCCTTCCCGCTCAACGGCGGTGCGTCGTTTCCCCTGACGTATCCGCCGGACCGATTCCCGTACGGTCAGGGTGCCGTTAAGCAATAGCGTGCCTGACGGCGCCTCCGGGCGCATCAGCCGCTGCTGGAGCATATGTACCGCTTCGGTGCCCAGCTCATCACGTGGAACATGTACCGCGGTTAACGGTACATCCTGAATGGCCGCCAGATTGAAGCCGTCAATGCTCATCACCGAAATATCCTGCGGCACGCGTAACCCCTGTTTTTGCAGGGCGCTGATGGTGCCCGCCGCCATAAAGTCACCACCCACCAGAAACGCAGTCGGCAAGTCTTTCCCCTGCATGCGGCTCAGCCAGTCGGTGACCAGCTGCTCTGTTTCGCGAGCGCTGAAGCTCGGCGCCACCAGCAAATCGCGTTTATCGTTGAACTTCAGGTTGTGTGACTGCCATGCATCGCGGATCCCCGCAAGGCGCAGCTCCATGGTGTAACGCCGCAGGCACAACACATTCATCACCTCACGGTGTCCCATTTCAAACAGATAGTCCGCCGCCCGCTCGCCAATGGCCCGATGGTCCGGCGCGACGGCAGGCAGGCGCATATGCCGGTCGCGGCAGTTAATCAGCATGCAGGGTTTACCGACATCCACTGCCAGGTCGTGGATATGCGGATCGTCAATCCCGAGGAGGATGGCGGCCTGGGTGTCCGGCTCGTTCATTCGCGCCAGAAACAGCTGGGCGTCGCTGTCGTTCTCCTCCAGCGCGCAGTAACGCAGGCGAACATCGTACGAGGCCAGGCCTTTGCTTACGCTCTGGATCACACGGTAGTAAAAGATGTCAGACCGCTCGTCAAAGGCGCGCTGTGGGGCGAAGACAACGAGACTGTTGAGCAGCAAACGGCCCGCAGCCATTCCGTCCAGCACCCCCAGCTCGCGCGCGCATGCCAGCACCTTCGCACGTGCTTTTTCACTGGTATTCGCCTTCCCGGCAAGGACCCGCGAAACGGTGCTGATGGAGAGCTGAGTCCGGGCAGCGATTTCGGTGATTTTTAGCCTTTTGTCCATTTTGTGATCTGGCTCCATTTGCGAAATGACAAAATTTTCATAGCGTGGATATCAGGCAATAGCTGATGTCAAAGCCATGATGCCAAATGATGTCGCTCAGTTATGAGAAATTTTGCACAAAATCCACTATTGCCCTCTCATTTTCTCCCTTAAGGTGAACTTGTCACACAACTTCCATACTAGTTGTATAGCAACTTGAAGCGGTAAAACAGATAACAATCAACGTCATAAACCTGTGTGACACCTGAACTTCCGTCCCCTTACCGTCCGTCTTGTGGAGAGTAAAATGAGTCAGGACATTAATAACACCGTTGCGGCAAGCAAAACCCGTCGCGTCATTAAAAACCTGCGCTGGTATGTGCTGGTGCTGTTCTTACTTGGCGTCACCGTTAACTACATCACCCGAAACTCACTCGGCATCCTCGCCCCGGAACTGAAAGAGAGCCTCGGGATCACCACCGAGCAGTACTCCTGGATCGTCGGGGCATTCCAGATCGCCTACACCATTTTCCAGCCTCTGTGCGGCTGGCTGATCGACGTGATCGGCCTGAAGATTGGCTTTATGATTTGCGCCGGGATCTGGGCGCTGATGTGTATTTTCCACGCGGGTGCCGGGAGCTGGCTGCACCTTGCCATCCTGCGCTTCTTTATGGGGGCTTCTGAAGCCGCCGCCACGCCCGCAAACGCCAAAACCATTGGTGAATGGTTCCCGAAATCGGAACGTCCTGTGGCAGCCGGCTGGGCCGGTGTGGGCTTCTCCATTGGCGCGATGCTGGCTCCGCCTATCATCTACTTCGCGCACGCCTCGTTTGGCTGGCAGGGCGCGTTTATGTTCACCGGCGTGCTGGCGCTGCTGTGGGTGATCCTGTGGTGGGCGTTCTACCACAATCCTGAGCAGCACCCGAACCTGAGCAAAGACGAGCTGGCGTTTATCAAGCAGGATAACGAACCGCCTGCGGTAAAACTGCCCTTCCTGACCGCGCTGAAAACCGTCTCAAAAAATAAACGTTTTTACGGTATCGCCATCCCGGCCTTTATGGCGGAACCGGCCTGGGCAGTGCTGAGTTTCTGGGTGCCGCTGTATCTCGCCAAAGAGCACGGCATGGATCTGAAGCAGATCGCGATGTTTGCCTGGCTGCCGTTCCTGGCCGCCGATCTCGGCAGCGTGGCAAGCGGTTACCTCACCCGTCTGTATACCCGCCTGTTTGGCTGCTCCCGCGTCAACTCCGTGGTGGCAAGCTCCGTCACCGGCGCGTTCCTGATGATCTCTCTGGCCGTCGTCGCCATTACCCGCGACCCGTACATCACCATCGTGCTGATCTCCATCGGCGGTTTCGGGCATCAGATCATCTCCTGCATGCTCAGCGCCCTGGTGGTGGAGTCGTTCGATAAAGGCCAGATGGCGACCGTTAACGGTATGCGCGGCTCGGCGGCGTGGATCGCCAGCTTCCTGTTCTCGCTATTGATTGGTGTGACCGCCGACAAAATCGGCTTCAACCCGCTCTTTATTGCCATGGGTTTCTTTGACCTGATTGGCGCTGTTTTCCTGGTGGCATTTATTGCTGAACGTCGCGCCAAGCGCGCCTGATAGTGGATGTATTGCATATGAAAACCCTGAAAAACTGGACCGTCGATAAGCAGTCGGCCAACCATCTGGAACTGCTGGTGGATAACCAGCACCGCCTGTGCCTGTATGTGCTGGAAGAGAACCTGTTCCGCGTACTGATCAAACGTAAAGGTGAACTGGCGCTGGACCGCACCTGGAGCATCGCTCCGGAAGAAGATGTGCCGTGGGAAGGCCGTCGTCGCGACGATCTGAGCGGCTTCACCTGCCCTGCCTGGACGCTAAGCCAGCAGGATGAGGGGCTGACAATTGCTACCGAACAGCTGCGTGTGACCGTTCATCAGCCGCTGTGGCTGGAGTGGCATTATCGCAATGACGCTGGTGAGTGGCAGCCGCTGGTCAATGACCGTCCGACCAGCGCCTATCTGCTGAACGCTCACGGCGACGGGGTGGCACACTACCTGAGCCGTCGCAAGGACGAGCGTTTTTACGGCCTGGGTGAGAAAGCGGGCGACCTGCAGCGCAACGGTAAGCGCTTCGAGATGCGCAACCTCGACGCCATGGGCTACAACGCGGCCAGCACCGACCCGCTGTACAAACACATCCCGTTTACCCTTACCCGCCGCGATGACGTGAGTTACGGCCTGTTCTACGACAACCTGAGCAGCTGCTGGCTGGATCTGGGCAACGAGATTGATAACTACCACACCGCTTACCGTCGCTGGCAGGCGGAAGCGGGTGATATCGATTACTACCTCTTTACCGGCAAACGGGTGCTGGATGTCACCAAAGCCTTTGTGCGCCTGACCGGGAAAACGCTGTTCGGGCCGAAATGGAGCCTGGGCTACAGCGGGTCGACCATGCACTATACCGACGCGCCGGACGCACAAAACCAACTGATGAACTTTATTCGCCTGTGCGAAGAGCATGCGATCCCGTGCGACTCGTTCCAGCTCTCATCGGGTTATACCTCGATCAACGGCAAGCGCTATGTCTTTAACTGGAACTACGACAAAGTGCCGCAACCGAAGGTGATGACCCAGGCATTCCACGACGCGGGGCTGCGGCTGGCGGCAAATATCAAGCCGTGCCTGCTGCAGGACCACCCGCGCTATAGCGAAGTGGCGGAAAACGGCCTGTTCATTCGTGATTCAGAAACCGACGCACCAGAACGCTCCAGCTTCTGGGATGACGAAGGTTCCCACCTCGACTTTACCAACCCGCAGACGGTGAAATGGTGGCAGGAAGGAGTCACCACGCAGCTGCTGGAGATGGGGATCGACTCCACCTGGAACGATAACAACGAATACGAAGTGTGGGACGGCGAAGCGCGCTGCCATGGTTTTGGCAAGGAGATCGCCATCAAACACATCCGCCCGGTGATGCCGCTGCTGATGATGCGCGCCTCGCTGGAAGCGCAGCAGCGGTTTGCCCCGGAAAAGCGCCCGTATCTGATCTCCCGTTCCGGCTGCGCCGGGATGCAACGTTACGTTCAGACCTGGAGCGGCGATAACCGCACCAACTGGGAAACCCTGCGCTATAACATCCGCATGGGGCTGGGTATGAGCCTGTCCGGGCTGTTTAACGTTGGTCATGACGTGGGCGGTTTTTCTGGCGACAAACCCGACGCCGAGCTGTTTGTCCGCTGGGTGCAGAACGGCGTGATGCACCCGCGCTTTACCATTCACTCGTGGAACGATGACCACACGGTGAACGAGCCGTGGATGTATCCGGGCGTCACCCCCGCTATTCGCGGTGCCATTGAGCTGCGCTATCGTCTGCTGCCGTATCTCTACACCCTGCTCTGGCAGGCGCATGCCGATGACGAACCGATGCTGCGCCCAACCTTCCTCGACCACGAACACGATGCGCAGACCTTTGAAGAGTGCGACGAGTTCCTGCTGGGCCGGGACCTGCTGGTGGCAAGCGTGGTGGAGGCCGGACAGCGAGAGCGCCGTCTCTGGCTGCCGGATAACGAAACCGGCTGGTACGATTTTTACACCCACGCGTGGTACGCGGGCGGGCAGTGGATCGCTCTGGATGCACCGCTGGAAAAACTGCCGCTGCTGGTGCGCGCCGGTGCCGGTCTGCCGCTCAGCGAACGCATCACTCACGTCAGCGCGGAAAAAGACGACACCCGCGAGCTGAAGCTGTTCCCGGTCAAAGGCGTGGGCACCAGCACCGGTCTGCTGTTTGAAGATGACGGTGAAAGCTGGGGCTATCAGAACGGCAATGCGCTGTGGGTAGAGTGGGAAATGGTGTGCGATGGGGCAACCATCAATTTGAAGATCACTGCGCGCGGAGATTATCGTCCGGCGTGGAAAGCACTGAAGGTGTCATTACCGGCGGGGGAAAAACGCAGGCTGCTTGTGAATGGGATTGAAGGGAGTGAGTGGGTGATGTAGTGCGGCCTGATGCCCTCACCCTAACCCTCTCCCACGGGGAGAGGGAACAGAACGTAGGCCGGGTAAGGCGAAGCCGCCACCCGGCTTTTTTTTTAGTTCTCGATACCTTTGCTGCGCAGATAATCTTCATAGTTACCGGTGAAGTCCACCACGCGCTCTGGCGTAATTTCAATCACGCGGGTTGCCAGCGAGCTGACGAACTCACGGTCGTGAGAAACGAAGATCAGGGTGCCCTGATACATCTCCAGCGCCATGTTCAGCGATTCAATAGATTCCATATCCAGGTGGTTGGTCGGTTCGTCCATCACCAGAATGTTCGGTTTTTCCATCATCAGCTTGCCGAACAGCATGCGGCCCTTCTCTCCACCGGAGAGCACTTTGGCAGGCTTCTTGATGTCGTCCTGGCTGAACAGCAGACGCCCCAGAATACTGCGCACCGCCTGCTCATCGTCGCCTTCCTGCTTCCACTGGCTCATCCAGTCGAAGACGGTCAGGTCGTTTTCAAATTCATATTCATGATCCTGCGCGTAATAACCAATTTGCGCGTTTTCGGACCATTTCACGCTCCCGTTGTCCGGCTGCAGTTCGCCGACCAGGGTTTTCAGCATGGTGGATTTACCCACGCCGTTGGCACCCAGAATGGCGATCTTCTCGCCCACTTCCAGCAGCAGGTTGAAGTTTTTAAACAGCGGGCCTTCATCAAAACCTTTGGTAAGGGCTTCCACTTCCAGCGCGTTACGGAACAGTTTCTTGTCCTGCTCGAAACGGATGAACGGGTTCTGACGGCTGGAAGCTTTAACTTCTTCCAGTTTGATTTTGTCAATCTGGCGGGCACGCGATGTTGCCTGACGGGATTTAGAGGCGTTGGCGCTAAAGCGGCTGACGAAGGATTGCAGGTCCGCAATCTGCGCTTTCTTCTTGGCGTTATCCGCCAGCAGACGTTCACGCGCCTGGGTGGCCGCCGTCATGTATTCGTCGTAGTTGCCCGGGTACACACGCAGCTCACCGTAATCCAGATCCGCCATGTGCGTACACACCATGTTCAGGAAGTGACGGTCGTGCGAGATGATGATCATGGTGCTGTCACGGTCGTTGAGCGTCTGCTCCAGCCAGCGGATGGTGTCGATGTCCAGGTTGTTCGTCGGTTCATCGAGCAGCAGAATGTCCGGGTTAGAGAACAGTGCCTGCGCCAGCAGCACACGCAGCTTCCAGCCGGGTGCCACTTCGCTCATTGGGCCGTAATGCTGTTCGACCGGAATGCCCACGCCCAGCAGCAGCTCGCCCGCACGCGCTTCTGCAGAATAACCGTCCATTTCGCCGTATTGCGTCTCCAGATCGGCCACTTTGTAGCCATCTTCTTCGCTCATTTCGGCCAGCGCGTAGATACGGTCGCGCTCCTGCTTCACTTCCCACAGCTCCGCGTGCCCCATGATCACGGTGTCGAGCACGGTGAACTCTTCAAAGGCGAACTGATCCTGACGCAGTTTACCGATGCGCTCGTTGGGATCGAGCGACACGTTGCCGAGCGTCGGCTCCAGGTCACCGCCGAGGATCTTCATAAAGGTGGATTTACCGCTACCGTTGGCACCAATCAGGCCGTAACGGTTGCCGCCGCCAAATTTGACGGAAATGTTTTCGAACAGCGGCTTACTGCCAAACTGCATAGTGACGTTGCTGGTAACTAACACGGGGAGATTCCTGCGAAAAGTGTGATAAACACGGCATTATGCCACAATTCCGAATTGAGATCCTGTGTTGCGACGCTCCGCTAAACTTTAACAAAATCGAAAAAAATGTGATTTCGTACACATCTGAATTCCCTGTTAGCGGGAATGCACATATAATGCGCTCCCATCACAGATTCAGACTTATCAACTCACGCCTGAATGGCTTAGATACCTCGCACAACATGAACATGAAATTAACAACGCTTTTTGCGGCGGCGTTAGCCGTAGTAGGTTTTTGCAAAACCGCTTCTGCGGTGACTTATCCGCTGCCGACAGACGGTAGCCGTCTGGTGGGTCAAAACCAGGTGGTGACGGTGCCTGAGGGTAACACTCAGCCGCTGGAGTATTTTGCAGCACAGTACCAGCTGGGCCTGTCTAACATGCTGGAAGCGAACCCGGGCGTTGACCCATACCTGCCAAAAGCAGGTACCGTTCTCAACATCCCTCAGCAGCTGATCCTGCCGGATACCGTTCATGAAGGTATCGTGATTAACAGCGCGGAGATGCGTCTGTATTACTATCCGAAAGGCACCAACACGGTAATCGTGCTGCCAATCGGTATCGGTCAGTTGGGTAAAGATACCCCGCTGAACTGGACCACCAAAGTTGAACGTAAGAAAGCAGGCCCAACCTGGACCCCAACGGCGAAAATGCACGCGGAATACATCGCGGCAGGTGAACCGCTGCCAGCCGTGGTTCCGGCAGGCCCGGATAACCCAATGGGTCTGTACGCCCTGTACATCGGCCGCCTGTACGCCATCCACGGTACCAACGCTAACTTCGGTATCGGCCTGCGCGTAAGCCACGGCTGCGTGCGTCTGCGTAACGACGACATCAAATTCCTGTTCGAAAACGTGCCGGTAGGTACCCGCGTCCAGTTCATCAACGAACCGGTTAAAGCGACCTCTGAGCCGGATGGCAGCCGTTACATTGAAGTGCACAACCCGCTGTCCACCAGCGAAGACCAGATCAACAATAACGAAATCGTGCCGATTACGCTGACCAGCGCGGTGCAGTCCGTGACCTCTCAGCCGGACGTGGAAACGACTATCGTTGACCAGGCTGTGCAGAACCGTTCCGGTATGCCGGTGCGTTTGAACTAATCGCGATACAGCGAAAAAAGCGGGCTTCGATGCCCGCTTTTTTTTATCCGTTATTCACGATCACAATCCCGCCGTGGTCGTAACGATAATGACAGTGCGCATACTCCAGCGGCGTGCCATCTTCCAGATAAATCACCTGCTCCACCTCCAGCACCGGGTCGCTCTCCTCGCAGACCAGATGCTGCATATCCAGCGCATTCGGCTTTAGCGCCCGCACCACGCGGTACGATCCCATAATTTTCAGCCCCAGCGTCTCCTGCACATAGCGAAACACCGAGCTTTCAAGATGACTTTTGTTCAGGCCGGGCACCAGGTTGAGCGGCATTACGGTCGCGTCCAGCGACATGGGCTCACCATTAAGCAAACGCAGACGAATGAAGTCATAGACCGGCGTATCGGCATTGATCATCAGCGAGGCCTGCTCTTTTTCGTTCGGGAAGCGCAGTTCAAAATGCACCACCTGGCTAGTTACCGTGCCCAGATGCTCCCAGGTTTTGGTCGCGCCAAAGTAGTCGCTGCCGGAGAGATCCCACTGCGACAGCTGAAGGAAGTTTTTGCGGATGAACGTCCCCTGCCCCTGACGGGTATATACCAGCCCTTCAACGATCAGCTGACGCATGGCCTGCTGAATGGTCATCCGGCTGGTATTGAACTCCGCCGCCAGCGCAAACTGGTCCGGCAGCGGTTCATTGGCGGCATACTGCTGGCTGATGATGCGTTTTTTGATTTCACGCGCTATGGTGATGTACTTCGCCGCCATCGTCCTTCCTTCTGTTTAATGTTCTATCCCGCTGTTTTTCAACGCCACTCGCTCGGCAATTTTGAGGAAAGGCAGGTAGAAGAATACACCAAATACGATGATTGCCAACTGCACCACCACCGCCCGCCAGTCCCCCGCCGTTGCCAGCCAGGCGCTCAGAATTGGCGGCGTGGTCCACGGGATCATCACCACGCAGCGCGACATTAATCCCAGCGTGGTGCAGAGCCAGGCGAAGTAAATGCCAATGGCGGGCAACAGGACAAACGGAATCATTAAAGGCAGGTTAAACACAATCGGCAGGCCGAAAATCACCGGCTCGTTGATATTGAACAGACCCGGCGCCAGCGACAGACGTGCCACCTGTTTCGCCGATTGTTGCCGCGAGAAGATAAAGATGGCGATCAGCAGTGAAATGGTGCTACCGGTACCGCCCACCATGCCAAAGGTCGGCACGAAGATGTTATTGATGATGTGCGGGATCGGCTGGCCGTTGGCAAAGGCCAGCATGTTCTCATTGGTATTAATCAACAGGAACGGCTCCAGCACCACGCTGTTAACTACCGACTGATGAATACCCAGCGTGAAGAGGAAGTTACCAAAGCTGTAGATAAAAATCGTCCCCGGCAGGCTGGTATTGATGAGCCGCAGCGGCTGCTGGATAAAGGTGGTGATCAGGTGAATCAGATCCGTATGCAATACATTCGCCAGCAGCGCGGCCAGAACGGCAAACAGTGAGAGCGTCAGGATGGTCGGGATCAGGGCGGTAAACGATTTACTGACCGCCGGCGGCACGTTTTCCCCCAGTGATATTTGCAGCGCCTTAAGCCGCGAGATGGCGATAAACAGCTCCGTGGAGAGCAAGCCAATCAGCACCCCGGCGAAAATCCCGGTCGAGCCAATGTTGGCGAAGGTCAGCACCTGGGTGACATTCACCGTGGTGTCGCTGCCGACGGGCGTGAGCTGCAGACGCATCGGCATCATGATAATAAAGCTGCTGACAGCGATAACCACTGCCGAGACCGGATTGTCGAAATCCTTGTTGCGCGCCAGCGACCAGGCAATCATCGGCGCCAGCAGCAGCGCGGCGATATTCAGCGTGCCATTGATGATCGCCTCGCCCCATACCTTGAAGTGCGTGAGCGTGTCGCCGTCAAAAATCCATGGGAACACCACATTGTTCACCAGCACCGCCAGTCCGGCGAGGATGAAAATCGGCATCACCGTGGCGAAGGCATCGCGCAGGGAGCGAAGATGCACCTGGTTTGCCAGGCGCGCTGAGAACTCAACAAATTTATCGACAAAGGACTGCATATGCGGTGTAATTTTTGTTTCAGACATAGCGGATAGTTCCCATCAATCAGTCACAAAAACGGCCCGGCAGCGTACGGCTTACATCTCGCGTCCGTTGGTATGGATAACCTGTTTTAACCACGCGTAGCTCTTCTTCGGCACGCGTTTCAGGTCTTTAAGGTCGTGGTTTTCACGGTTGACGTAGACCACGCCGTAGCGCTTACGCATGTCGCCCTGGGAGCTCAGAATGTCGATCAGACCCCAGCCGAGATACCCCATCACCTCAGCGCCATCCTCGAACATGGCGGCTTTCATGGCCTCGATATGCGCCCGGTGATAGTCGATGCGGTAGGTATCCTCAATCGGGTTCACGCCATCCCAGGATTCAATCACGCCAATGCCGTTTTCAATCGGGAACACCGGCATGCGCCAGTCGTTGGCGTAGTGGGTGATGATGGTGCGAAAACCGAGCGGATCGATCTGCCAGTTCCATTCGGTGGCTTTCAGGTACGGGTTATTTTTATCGCCGTACAGCAGGTAATTGTTCACCGGGGTTCCCTGCGGAATGGCATCGCTGTCCAGCGTTTTACTGGCGTAGTAGCTGAAGGCCATAAAGTCGTTTTGGGTTCTTGCGAACAGCGCCAGATCCTCGGCACGGTAGATATCGCCAAACCCTTCCTGCTCCACCACCGCCATCACCGCCGGGCTATAGCCCTGACCAGCAAAGACGCGCAGCAGGTTCTGGTTGAGGAATTCGTCGTACTGCTGGGCGCAGAAGATATCGCGCGGTTTGCAGGTGGCCGGGTAAACCAGTTGGTGTGCCAGCATACCGCCCATCAGCTGACCCGGTTTTGTCTGGTGCAGGTATTCGGTCAGCGTCATGTGCGCCACCATGGTATGATGCTGCAACTCGTACAGCTCGCGCAGGGTTTTCTCACCTTTCATGTAGCCGGAAATACGAAACGCTTCCGGCATATGGAAGATGTTCTGTTCGTTGAAGGTCAGCCAATACTTCACACGGTCGCCGAAGCAGTCGATCATCTTTTTGCCATAGCGGATAAAGGCATCCATGACGCGACGATCGTTAAAGCCGTTGTACTCCTGCGCCAGCGCCAGCGGCATATCGAAGTGATAGAGGCAGATCATCGGCTCGATACCGCGGGCGATGAGATCGTTAATAAAGCGGTCGTAAAAGGCGATGCCCTCATCGTTGAACTCGCCGTCGCCCTGCGGACAGACCCGGCTCCAGGAGATTTGAAAGCGGTAGCAGTTCATGCCCAGATCCTGCATCAGGTCGAAATCTTCCCGGTAGCGGTGGTAGGAATCGGTCGCCACTTTCCAGTCGGAGATGTTTTCCCCCGCTTCGCGAATGTCGTACACCGACATCCCCTTCCCGCCCTCATTCCATGCCCCTTCCGTCTGCATGCTGGATGCCGAGTTGCCCCATAAAAAGTTGGCTGGCAGTGATTGATTCATGGTCTCTCCCTATATGACTAGTCATTTAAATTTCATGACTAGTCATATAGGCGAAGATGTAAAAGCGATCAAAGAGGAGGATCGAATTTTGTGAGCAGAGCGGGGAAAAAAAGCCCCGGCAAGCGACGCGCCGCCGGGGAAAGGAGGGTTATTGCTGTGCGAGCTGATTACGACGATATTCCCCCTGCCGCTCCAGCATCCAGCCCGGATATTCGCGCGGCAGTGCGCTGACGGCATCAAGCTGTTTCAGCTCGTCTTCGCTTAAACGGATCCCGGTTGCGGCGATGTTGTCATCCAGTTGATCGACGCGTTTGGCACCAATAATGACGCTGGTCACCACCTTCTGATGCAGCAGCCACGCCAGGGCGATTTGCGCGACGGAGACGCCTTTGCTTTCGGCAATAGTGCGCATCACATCCACACAATCGAAGGCGCGCTCTTTTTCCACCGGCGGGAAGTCAAACTCCAGACGACGGCCACCGGCTTCACTTTGCCCGTCGCGGCCATATTTCCCGCTCAAGAGGCCACCCGCCAGCGGGCTCCAGACCATCAGCCCGACGCCTTCGCTCTGCATCATTGGCACCAGTTCGCGCTCCAGATCACGTCCGGCGATGGTGTAATAGGCCTGCAGCGACGCGAAACGGGCCAGACCCAGCCGCTCGGAAATGCCCAGCGCTTTGGCAATCTGCCATGCGGCCCAGTTAGAGACACCGATGTAGCGCACGTGGCCGTGCTGCACCAGGTTATCCAGAGCATAAAGCATCTCTTCCATCGGCGTTGCGGGGTCGAAACCGTGAAGCTGGTAGAGATCGATATGGTCGAGCTGCATACGGCGCAGGCTCTCTTTCACGCTGCTGATAATGTGATAGCGTGAGCTGCCGCGTGAGTTCACCCCCGCCGTGCCCGTTTCGCCAAACACTTTGGTGGCCACCACCACGTTTTCGCGCGGAATTTTCAGGTTCTTGAGTGCCTGGCCGGTGATCTCCTCCGAGCGGCCTTCGGAATAGACGTTCGCGGTGTCGATGAAGTTGATCCCGGCATCCAGCGCACGGCCCACCAGCTGCTCGGCTTCACTTTGCTGCAGCTGGCCAATCTTGCCCCACATGCCACCTTCACCGCCGAAGGTCATGGTGCCAAGGCACAGTTCAGAAACAAACAGACCGGTATTGCCCAGTTTTTGATAACGCATAAGATAGTCCTCACATGTCGTTTGATGGGTGCCTGATAGTTATACCCGCGCCCTGGCCAACGCGAATGTGGCGTTCCTGTCCGTTTCTTGCCCAATCCTCTGAATATTATCCGCGCGGGGCATCGCCAAAGACGGCGTAATCCGGTAACTGCACCTGCTGATAGGGCTCCCAGCCGCCGCCAAGCGCCTTATAGAGCGCCACCAGATCGAGCGCGCTTTGCACCTGCGCCTGGGCACGCTGCTGCTCGGCCTGTGCCAGCTGACGTTGGGCGTCGAGCACGTCGATAAAGCTGGCAATCCCCTGTCGGTAGCTATCGCTGGCCAGGTCGAAGGCGTTTTGCAGCGCATCGATGGTCTTCGCCAGACCCGCTTCACGCTGCTGATCGGTGCGGTAACTCACCAGCGCATTCTCAACATCCCCCAGCGCGGTCAGTACCGTCTGGCGATAATCCAGCACCGCCGCCCCCTGTTGCGCACGCGCCACTTTCACGCTGGAGACCAGTCTTCCGCCCTGGAAGATGGGAATGGAGACCTGCGGACCAAAACTGTAGAAGTGGCTGCTCCAGTCGGTGAGCCAGTTGGATTCGCTGTTACGCAGGCCAAACTGCCCGGAAAGAGTAAAGCTCGGGAACAGCTCGGCCACCGACACGCCAATTTGCGCTGTGGCGGCATGGAGATTCGCTTCCGCTTCTCGCACGTCCGGACGACGTCGCGCCAGCGTGGATGGAATACCCGTTTGCACGATATCCGGCAGCGCAGGCATCGGCTGGGCGGACTGCAGTTCCGCATCCAACGCCCCCGGCGGCTTGCCGAGCAGGATCGCCAGGCCGTTCATCGCCTGCCGCTCCTGCGCCTGATATTGCGGCAGTTGTGCTTCAAGGTTGCCCAGTTGCGCCCGCGCATTTTCTACGTCCATCTGCGGAGACAGCCCGCCCCGCTGGCGACTTTCGGTCAGATCCAGCGTTTGCTGCGCACTTTTAATCTGGGTGTTCAGCGTGGCAATAATGCTCTGCGCCCCGCGCAGCTGGAGCCAGGCGCGCGCCACTTCGGCTTCAAGGGAGACCAGCGCGTCGTTACGCTGCTCAATAGCGGCTTTCTGCTGCGCTTCAGCAGCTTCAACCTGACGGCGAACTTTACCCCAGAGGTCAATCTCCCACTGGGCGTCGAAGCTGCCCTGGTAGAGGTTGATCGGCTGCGTCAGCGGTCCTAACGCACCCCTGAGTTCCGGATCGACGTTATCAAGCTGGTCGTAGACCCCATGAGACTTCAACTCACCTTCCAGGCCGAGCTGCTGGCGCGTCGCCTGCAGATTGCCGTTGACCGACGGATAAAACGCCCCGCCCGCCTGGTTAATCTGTTCACGCGCACCAGCGATGCGCAGCACCGTTTGTTGCAGGGACAAATTCCCGGCGATGGCGCGTTCAATCAGACTGTCGAGTTGCGGCGAGCCGAACGTTTTCCACCAGCGCGGGTTAGTCGCAGCGGAGGTGGTTTGTGATTTCACCGTGCTGTCGCCTTTATCGTTCCAGTGCGTGACGGCAGGCGGTGCAGGCGGCTGGTAATACGGCCCCACGGCGCAACCTGCCAACAGCATCATTATCATCAGGGGGTGTAAACGTCTGTGTATCATCAATGTGCTCCTGCACTCCCCTCGCTCTTAACCGGCGAGAGCAACAAACAAAACGGAATCAGGACCAGCGCAACAACGCTCAGAATGGTGAACACGTCGATATAGGCCAGGAAGCGCGACTGCTCAATCATGGTCTGGTACATGCGCCCGGTGGCAATGCCGGTCGGGTCGCCGACCTGAGTGGTAAAGTTCTGGATCGCCTGCGCGCTTTCGCGGATCGCCTGCTGGAACTGCTCGTTAAACGGCGAGGCGTGGTACGCAAGGTGCGCGCTGTGGGCCTGCGAGCGCTCGGTGATGGCCGCCGTGGAAAGCGATATGCCAATCGAGCCCGCAACGTTACGGAACATGGTGAACAGCGCTGCGGCATCCGCGTTCAGCCGCCTTGGGATAGAAATAAACGCAATGGTGGTCAGCGGGACAAACAGGAACCCCAGCCCAATCGACTGGGCGCTGCGGAACAGCACCAGCGTTTCGAAGTCAATATCCGGGGTGAGCGTGCGCGACCAGAAGAACGACACAGCCAGACAGGTAAAGCCAAAGGCGATGATCCAGCGCGTCTGCACCACCGGCATCAGCTTCAGGACCAGCGGGATGGTCAAGACAATCAACACTGCGCCGGGCGACAGCACCAGCCCGGACCAGGTGGCGGTATAGCCCAGATCCTGCTGCGCCAGCTGCGGGATCACCACCGAGCTGCCGTAAAGGATCATCGCCATCCCCGCCATCAGCAGGCTGGAGATGGTAAAGTTGCGGTCCTTCATGCAGTGCAGATCAACAACCGGTTTTTTGGCATACATCAGCCAGTAAATGGCGCCAATGATGCCGACCAACGTTAACACCGCAAAGGTGCGAATAAAGTTCGAGTAGAACCAGTCATCATCCTCGCCCCGGTCGAGCATCACCTGCAGACAGCCGAGGCCAAGCGCGATCAGGCCGATCCCCGTCCAGTCGATAGTCAGCTTCTCTTTGGCTTTACTCTCCCAGGGTGGATCTTCCAGCAGCTGGTAGATCGCCAGCACCGTCACTATCCCCACCGGGATGTTGATAAAGAACACCCAGCGCCAGGAGTAGTTGTCAGTGATCCAGCCCCCGAGCGTCGGGCCGAGTACCGGCGCAACGATAATGGCGATGGAGGAGAGACCAAACGCTTTGCCCCTGTCTTCCGGTTTAAAGTAGTCAAGCAGCACCGACTGCTGCGTGGGCTGCAGGCCGCCGCCAAAAAAGCCCTGCATCACACGGAACAAGATGATTTGCCACAGCTCGGTGGCGATCCCGCACAGGAACGAGCAGACGGTAAACATCACGATGCAAATCAGGAAGAACTGCTTGCGGCCAAACACCCGGCTGAGAAACGCCGAGATGGGCAGGACGATGCCGTTAGCCACCAGGTAGCTGGTTAATACCCATGTGGACTCGTCATAGCTGGACGAGAGCGAGCCCGCCACGTGCGGCAGCGCCACGTTGACGATGGTGGTGTCGAGGATCTCCATAAACACCGCCAGCGTAACGACAATCGCCACCGCCCACGGATTGCTGGCGGGCTTCCAGTTGTCGTGGCTGTGATCCGTCATTCCACGGTGACCTTCGGTTCTACCGACAGCCCCAGCGGCAGCGGTTTGTTCGGATCCAGCCCTTTATCAATCACAATTTTCACCGGCACGCGCTGGACAATTTTAACAAAGTTGCCGGTGGCGTTTTCCGACGGGAACGCCGAGAAACGCGAGCCGCTGCCCTGCTGGATACTGTCGACATGGCCTTCAAGCGCCATATCTGGCCAGGCATCGACTGAAACCTCCACCTTATCGCCTGGCTTCATGCGCTCAAGCTGAGACTCTTTAAAGTTGGCCACCACCCAGACGTTGGGTGAGACCAGCGAGAACAGCGCCGTGCCCGCCTGTACCAGCGTACCCGGCTGCACGTTGCGCTTAGTGACAAACCCGTCGAACGGGGCGCGAACTTCGGTGTAAGAGAGGTTGAGGTTAGCGGTTTCCAGCTGCGCTTTAGCCTGATCGACCTGGCGCTCACGCGCTTCGACGTTGGTCTCCTGCTGGCGGATCTGCAGCTGTACCTGCTCCGCCACTTCCAGCTGGGCCTGCGCGCTTGCCAGAGCGGCCTGTGCACTACGCAGCTGGGCGTTGGCGGAATCAATGCTTTGTTGGGTGGTGGCACGCGGATCGACCCCGCGCTGGCGGCGATACTCCGCCTGCGCGTTGGCGAGGTCTGCCTGCGCTTTCAGCACCTGCGCTTTGGCTTCGTCGCGCTGGGCGGGGTATTGCACTTTTGAGAGCGCCAGCTGTGCCTGGGCCTGATGCAGCTGCGCAATAGCCAGGCCAAGCTGGGCCTGAGCCTGATCGCGCTGGGCGGTGGTATCACGCGGATCGATAACCACCAGCAGATCGCCCTTTTTCACGCGCTGGTTATCACGCACATGTAGCGCCGTGACATAACCCGCCGTTTTAGGGGCAATCGTCACCACATCGCCGTCGGTAAAGGCGTCGTCAGTTGTCTCTTCGTTACGGGTTAAAAACCACCAGACCAGCGCCACGATGACCATTACCACCACGACAATGCCGAGGATAATTAACGGTTTTTTGCCCGGACGCTTACGCTCATTATTGTTTTTGTCCTGCTCGTCAGCAGGCGTGTTTTGATCTTCAGCCATAGTTCAGCAACGGTCCTGTCAGTGAGCGGCATCACACTATGCCGTTCACTAAAGCTAGGACGTTGCTATACGTTTGCCAGGAAAAACTGACAAATTGCGCACTATATGAGAAGGAATAATCCGAAACCGATCGCCGCAGCCCAGAGCAGCATGGGGATCGACCAGAGATGGAAACGCCACCAGATGCGGCGATCGTTCGCCATCCGCAGGGCAATCAGGTTGGCCAGCGAGCCGGGCAGCAGACCAAACCCGCCGATGTTAACCGCCCAGGCCAGAAGCGTGTCCGGCGGAACGTAGTTGAGCAGTAAAATGGTAGAAGGCACGTTGCTGATGACCTGCGAGAGGCCAATCGCCGTCAGCCACAGCCCCGGCTGAGACAGACCGCTGACGCTATGCAGCACGTGTTGCAGCACCGGGAGCTGGATAAGCAGATGCACGTCGATGAACATCACCATAAAGACCAGCAACAGCGTCCAGTCCACGCTCACCAGCACGCGTCGCGCCAGCACGACAAAACCAGCCGCCACGAGCAGCACGCCCGCCAGTTCATACCGCAGCTCCAGCGCAAACAGAAAGACGATATACAGCCCCAGGCAACTCCAGACCAGACGAGGCTGCCACTGCGGGCCGGTTGTGCCGCTGTGGTATTGCAGTTTTTTATCCGGGAAGGCAAACCAGCAGACCGCCAGCAGCGACGCCATCATCACCAGCGCCAGCGGCGCCATCTGCCAGGTAAAGGCGGCGAACGATAACCCTGAACGTCCCCAGAGCAGAATGTTTTGCGGGTTGCCAATAGGGGTTAACAGCGAGCCCGCGTTGACGGCCAGCGCTTCAAAGATGATCAGCCGGCTCACCGGGATCTCGCACAGCTTACGCAGGGTGAGCGTCAGCGGCACGATGATAAACAGCGCCACATCGTTGGTGAGAAAGGTCGACAGCACCGCGGCGGAGAACACCATAAACAACGACAGCCTGCGTTCGGTGGCAAACCGGCGCACCATTTTGCGCCCCAGCACGTCGAAGTAGCCGCTCAGCTCCACCCCTTTGGTGAGCATCATTAACCCGCTCAGGGTAATAATGGTGCGCCAGTCAATCGCCGCAGGCCAGGCCTTGGGCGCAAATGGTACAAAAAGGCTTAAACCTGCACCAATAATCAATAAGAGATGAAAGAAGCGATCGCGCGTGAGGGCCTGCAGTCCAGGGATTTTCATTCAGCGGAGGAACCATATTTAAGCGTAAACTCACGAAACTTCACCAGCGTCTCTTCGCTGACATGGTGTTCCATTCCTTCCGCATCCCGACGGGCAATCTCCGGGCTTACGCCCAGCACCAGCAAGAAGTTCTCCACCAGCTGGTGGCGCTCGCGGCTCTCCTGCGCCAGCTTCTCCCCTTCCGGCGTCAGAAAGACGCCGCGCCACGGGATCATTTCGATTAAGCCGACGGAGGCCAGACGTTTTAACATCTTCGCAACGGTTGGCTGCGAAACCCCCAGCCTGGCCGCCATATCAACCTGACGTGCTTCCCCGACCTCGCGAATCAGATCGGAAATCAGCTCAACATAATCATCAATCAGTTCACGTCGGTGGGCTTCACGCACCTGACGAAAACCTTCAACGTGCTCTTCCACATTCACCAGTTGCGTCGTTTTTCTGATTGTTGGCTTACCTGCGCGACGGTTCATTGTACTTCCTCAGTGGGGTGACGCTTCCAGCGCCCGGTATCGAGAGCGCACATTGTAAACCATACCTCTACAAGCACAAAAAATTAACGAAATAGCCATAGCTATACAATATAGCCTGTGCTATATCTGTATGTAATGCAGTCACCCTTCACGGATCGAAGGGATCAAAAATCAGGAGGTCTTATGAACGAATTCAAGAGGTGTATGACCGTGTTTACTCACTCCCCCTTCAGGGTGCGCTTAATGCTGTTGAACATGCTGTGCGATATGTTTAACAACAAGCCGCATCAGGACGACAAACCTTCCCACTAAGCGGCGTTGCGGTACGCCGCTTCATTTTGCCGTCATATTCCCGATGTAAACTGGCCTCCGGCCGCCCTATTCCCGGTTTTTTTTACGGATTTGCAATCCTCTTCGCAAAACATCTGCTTAGCAACGGTTGATATTATTTAGCGCTCGCACTATCTTCTTGCAGCCCTGCACAATTTGCGGCTCGCTGAAGCGGACCCTCATTCCCTCTCCACGCACTGTCAGGCAGGTTATGACCCTTGACGCCAGGGTGAGCACATGGCGTTTTTATGCATGATAGTGACCTATGAATTTAACCCTGATAGACACCGTTGTTACCCGCAGTCGGGCCTTAAGTCCGTGGACGGCATTCTACTTTTTACAATCCTTGCTGATTAACTTTGCGCTGGGTTACCCCTTCAGCCTGCTGTATGCCGTTGCGTTTACCTGCATTCTGCATTTGCTGTGGCGTACCGCGCCGCGCGCGCAAAAAACGTTAGTGGGCATCTGCTCCCTGATTGCAGCGCTCTATTTCCCGTTTGGTCAGGCTTACGGTTCGCCAAACTTTAATACCCTGCTGGCGCTACACTCGACCAACATGGAAGAGTCGACAGAGATCCTGACGATCTTCCCGTGGTACAGCTATGTGGTCGGCCTCTTTATTTTTGCGCTTGGCGTTATAGCGGTGCGTCGTAAACCCGAAGAGAAAAAAGCGTGGGGAAAAATAGAGACGCTGTGCCTGGCATTCAGCGTAGTGACCTTCTTTGTCACCCCCGTGCAAAACCTGGCCTGGGGCGGCGTGTTCAAGCTGAAGGATACCGGCTATCCGGTGTTCCGCTTTGTAAAAGACGTTGTCGTCAATAACCAGGAAGTTTTCGACGAGCAGGCGCGCATGGCTGAGCTCTCCAATATGAAAGACACCTGGAACGTGCTGGCGGTGAAGCCGAAGTACCATACCTATGTGGTCGTCATCGGCGAAAGCGCACGCCGCGATGCGATGGGCGCGTTCGGCGGACACTGGGATAACACGCCGTTCGCCAGCGCCGTCAACGGTACCCTGTTTACCGATTATATTGCGGCCAGCGGCTCGACGCAGAAATCGCTCGGCCTGACCCTGAACCGCGTTGTCGACGGCAAACCACAGTATCAGGATAACTTTGTCACGCTGGCAAACCGTGCCGGTTTTCAGACGTGGTGGTTCTCTAATCAGGGGCAAATTGGCGAATACGATACCGCCATTGCCAGCATCGCGAAGCGTGCCGATGAAGTGCAGTTCCTGAAAAACGGGGATTTTGAAGCCGATAAAAATACCAAAGACGAAGCATTGCTCAAGATGACGGCACAGGTTTTTGCCACGCAGCGTACGCAGCCACAGCTGATCGTCCTGCACCTGATGGGTTCGCACCCTCAGGCCTGTGACCGCACGCAGGGGAAATACGCCGAGTTTGTGCAATCTAAAGAGACCTCTTGCTATCTGTATACCATGACGCAAACCGACGAACTGCTCAGCAAGCTGTACGATCAGCTACGTAATACGGGTGAGAGTTTCTCGATGGTTTATTTCTCGGATCACGGGCTGGCGTTTAAAGAGCGCGGTAAAGAGGTGCAGTATCTGGCGCACGACGATAAATTCCAGCAGAACTTCCAGGTACCGTTTATGGTGCTGTCGAGTGATGACAAGAAGCATCGTATTATCACCGCGCGCCGCTCGGCCAATGATTTCCTGACGTTCTTCTCGCAGTGGACGGGGATTTCAGCAGAGCAGATCAAAAATGCTTACCCGTTTATCTCAAACAAGAAAGCTCCCCCAGTGTACGTTACCAACTTCAAGTTACAGAAAGTTGACTATAACCATTTGGGTACGGATATTTTCGATATAAAGAGTAAGTAAGCTGTGCGGTTTTGTGCGGTCTGATGCCTTCACCCACGGGAGAGGGATCCCCACACAAAAAGCGTCTACGGACGGCCCCCTCTCCTCTTAGGGGAGAGGGCTGGGGTGAGGGGGAACATACAGCTCTGGTGGTCATTCCGTTCACTTTATGTTCCTTGCTACTCTGTAACAACATGACCCGTGAACGTGCCAGGGTGGCTCAGTCGCCACCACCCTGGCAACCCGGGCTCCCGGCGGTAAATCGCCGCTTCGCGGTACCTTCGGCTTATTCCTTCCGGCTTATCGGGGACGGGCGGATGTAACGTCCCTGTAAAGCCGCCCTCTCGGCGCATCCATGCGCCTCGCCCCGACCTGCAGGAAACGCCTCAGCGATTTACAGCCGGACCAGGGCATCGCTGAATGCCCTCAGTCATTCTGAAGGCAGCGTTATTGTTTCTGTTTGTGAATGACTGGGGAACCCTCAGCCCACAGGGATAGAGAAAAAGGTTAAAAAAAATCCGCCACATGGGCGGATTTTTTACTGGCTCACCGAAGTGATTAGAAGCGGTAACCTACGCCCGCGATCCAGGTGCCAACGTCAACGTTGCGGATACGGCTCTGCTCATAGGAGAAGTCCAGAGCAACGTCTTCGATTGGGTTGAACTGCAGACCCGCGCCATAGGAGAAGCCGTAGTCGCTGTTGCTTGCAGTGCGGTTCAGACCCTGGTTTTCGGTCTGCTGGAATTTACCGTAGCCAACACCTACAACACCGTAGATGCTTGCCCAGTCGTTGATACGGTAAGCTGGACCAGCGGTGATGCCGTAGTACTGGCCTTTGTTGTATGCGCCGTTTTCAGAACGATCTTTCTCGGTGTAGGTGAAAGAACCGATCACGCCCAGTGGGTTGTTATCCTGCTCGTAACGATACTTCAGGTTGAAACCGTTAGCTTTGTTCATTACGCCCTGCATATCGCTCTGAGCGTAACCACCGGTAACAGTGGAAGTAGCAGCTACAGCGGTACCTGCGGAAACAGCCAGTACAGCGGCCAGTGCTGAAAGACATGCAATTTTTTTCATAACCACCTCAAATGTGCTTCAAGTAAATCCGTAAGTTTTAAATATATCAAAAAAATTTGCGAAACTCTTTGTGATTCGTGATGTCTAACGGGACCTTTCCTGTAACAGAACGTTTCCAGCATCAGTTATCTTGTTCAAATCACAAAGGATTTCTGTTGCTAAATACTCATACTGCGCGTCAACGCCGTTACATTCATCCAGATTATTCCTAATCTGACAGGCGATAAAACCAGCAACGCTTATCCATTTTACGGATTTTCCCTGGTTTTTTTTCAACAGTAGCTCAACCGTTGCGCCATATTTCAATTACACTGCGGCTTTTACCCTATTTGACAAAAATTGACAGGAGAAAGGATGCCAGGGATATCCCGCACGTCATCGGTCTGGATGCCGGTTGCTGTAATTCTGATTGCGATGCTGTCCATACAGAGTGGCGCGTCCCTCGCGAAATCGCTCTTTCCACTGGTAGGCGCACCGGGCGTCACCGCCCTGCGTATCGCTTTGGGTACCCTGATCCTCGTGGTCATTTTTAAACCCTGGCGGTTGCACGTCAAAAAAGAGCAGCGCCTCCCGCTGCTCTTCTACGGGCTGGCGCTGGGGGCCATGAACTATATGTTCTATCTCTCTATCCAGACCATTCCGCTGGGGATTGCCGTCGCGCTGGAATTTACCGGCCCGCTGGCGGTGGCCCTTTTCTCCTCCCGACGGCCTGTCGATTTTATCTGGGTGGTGTTAGCGGTTCTGGGGTTGTGGTTCCTCTTACCGCTTGGCCAGAGCGTCTCTGAAATCGACCTGACGGGTGCCGCGCTGGCTCTGGGTGCCGGTGCCTGCTGGGCGGTGTATATCCTCACGGGTCAGCGCGCTGGCGAAGAGCACGGCCCGGCGACCGTCGCGCTGGGCTCGCTCATTGCCGCCATCATCTTTGTTCCGCTGGGTATGGCTCAGGCGACAGACTCTATCTGGCAGTGGTCAGTAATGCCGGTGGGTTTTGCTGTCGCCATCCTCTCAACGGCTCTGCCCTATTCACTGGAGATGATTGCCCTCACGCGGCTGCCGACGCGCATCTTCGGTACCCTGATGAGCATGGAGCCTGCACTGGCCGCCATCTCCGGTATGGTATTCCTCGGGGAAACCCTCACATTTACCCAGACGCTGGCGCTGTGCTCCATTATTGCGGCGTCGATGGGGTCAACGCTCACCATGCGCCCTGAGCCAAAAGTTGAGAAAGTGGACATCCGCTAATACCGTATATTCTGCATGGCCTCGGTGCCATGCAGAATAAAGGCCAGTTCTGTATTATTTATAATTTCTTACATTCTTCGTCATCGAAAAGTCATATTTCCCTCGCCCTTAATGGGAAATAGAGAATTAAGATTGATCTGTGTCAATTTTAAAAAATACCATACAGTTCAAGCAGTTAATAATTCAACTCCCTTCTTGCTATTAAACCAATAGGCACAGCCAAACCGCAGGAAAAAAATCCGGTGCTATACTTAGTTCCGTAATTACCTGGGACATAAACATCAAGAGGATATGAGATTATGAGTACCGCTAAACTGGTGAAAACGAAAGCGTCTAATCTGCTTTATACCCGTAACGATGTATCGGACAGCGACAAAAAAGCAACGATTGAGTTGCTGAATCGCCAGGTGATCCAGTTCATCGATCTTTCGCTGATCACCAAACAGGCCCACTGGAATATGCGCGGTGCAAACTTTATTGCCGTTCATGAAATGCTGGATGGCTTCCGCACAGCACTGGTCACCCACCTGGACACCATGGCCGAACGCGCCGTGCAGTTAGGCGGTGTGGCGTTGGGTACCACGCAGGTGATTAACAGCAAAACGCCACTGAAAAGCTATCCGCTGGATATTCACACCGTTCAGGATCACCTAAAAGAGCTGGCAGACCGTTATGCGATTGTGGCTAACGACGTGCGTAAAGCGATTAGCCAGGCTAAAGACGAAGATACTGCGGATATCTTCACCGCCGCGTCTCGCGACCTGGATCAATTCCTGTGGTTTATCGAATCTAACATCGAATAATCCATACGAATTTTCTATCAAACCCTCGCCTCCGGTGAGGGTTTTGCACATTTATGGTGCACACTTTTCCACTGAGACGCTGCAAAAGTGAAAGAAATGTAATAATCACCTCACACAACCGTTAACGGAAGATTGTTTTTTCATCATTATTTGCGCTAAATATCTCCCCGTCAGTTGAGCCAAACGACGCGCACCAAAACGGTGCTCCACCTTGGTGCAATCAGACATCATTGCCACGTTTATTGTGCAATGCATGACATCCTCCCCTTTGCAAAACAACAGCTTGTAAAGTTGGCACGATTTTTTCATTGTGCCTGTCGTTCTCGCAGGGGATCGCCCCGTGGATATAAAAGGAAATGCTATGAAGTCTGTATTAAAAGTTTCACTGGCTGCACTTACCCTGGCTTTTGCGGTCTCTTCTCAGGCCGCCGATAAACTGGTTGTAGCCACCGACACGGCGTTTGTTCCGTTTGAATTCAAACAGGGTGATAAATACGTTGGTTTTGATGTGGATCTGTGGGCCGCAATCGCAAAAGAACTCAAACTGGATTACACCCTGAAGCCAATGGACTTCAGCGGTATCATCCCGGCACTGCAAACCAAAAACGTAGACCTGGCCCTGGCAGGCATCACCATTACTGATGAGCGTAAAAAAGCGATCGACTTCTCTGACGGCTACTACAAAAGCGGCCTGCTGGTGATGGTCAAAGCTGACAATAACGACGTTAAAAGCGTGAAAGATCTCGACGGTAAAGTGGTGGCGGTGAAGAGCGGCACCGGCTCCGTTGATTACGCGAAAGCGAACATCAAAACCAAAGATCTGCGCCAGTTCCCGAACATCGATAACGCCTATATGGAACTTGGCACCAACCGTGCTGACGCGGTTCTGCACGATACGCCTAACATCCTCTATTTCATCAAAACCGCAGGTAACGGTAAGTTCAAAGCGGTCGGTGAGTCTCTGGAAGCACAGCAGTACGGTATTGCCTTCCCGAAAGGCAGCGACGACCTGCGTACGAAAGTTAACGGCGCGCTGAAAACCCTGAAAGAGAACGGCACGTATAACGAAATCTACAAAAAATGGTTCGGTACCGAGCCTAAATAATTTTACCTGAATTCAGGTTTGTAACGCCCGGTGACGCTCACGCTTACCGGGCCTACGTTTTTCGTTTTTCACCACGGTATACAGGAATACATCATGCAGTTTGACTGGAGCGCCATCTGGCCTGCCATTCCTCTCTTGCTTGAAGGCGCTAAAATGACCCTGTGGATTTCGATCCTCGGTCTGGTTGGCGGGTTGATTATCGGTCTTGTCGCCGGTTTCGCCCGCACCTACGGTGGCTGGATTGCAAACCACATCGCACTGGTTTTCATCGAAGTGATCCGCGGCACGCCTATTGTCGTACAGGTCATGTTCATCTACTTCGCCCTGCCAATGGCCTTCACCGACCTGCGCATCGACCCGTTCAGCGCCGCCGTCGTGACCATTATGATCAACTCAGGTGCCTACATCGCGGAAATTACGCGCGGTGCGGTGCTGTCGATTCATAAAGGTTTCAGTGAAGCGGGTCTGGCGTTAGGCCTTTCGCGTCGCGAAACCATCCGTCACGTAATTCTGCCTCTGGCGCTGCGCCGCATGCTGCCGCCGCTGGGCAACCAGTGGATCATCAGTATCAAAGACACGTCGCTGTTCATCGTTATCGGCGTTGCTGAACTGACCCGCCAGGGCCAGGAGATCATTGCTGGCAACTTCCGTGCGCTGGAAATCTGGAGTGCGGTAGCCGTTGTCTACCTGATTATCACTCTGGTTCTGAGCTTCGTTCTGCGTCGTCTTGAAAGAAGGATGAAAATCCTGTGATTGAATTTAAAAACGTATCCAAGCACTTTGGTCCAACCCAGGTGCTGCACAATATCGATCTGAGCATCAAACAGGGTGAAGTGGTTGTCATTATCGGGCCCTCTGGCTCCGGTAAATCCACGCTGCTGCGCTGCATCAATAAGCTGGAAGAGATCACCAGTGGCGATCTGATCGTCGATGGTCTGAAAGTGAATGATCCGAAAGTGGATGACCGTCTGATTCGTCAGGAAGCGGGCATGGTGTTCCAGCAGTTTTACCTGTTCCCGCACCTGACGGCGCTGGAAAACGTGATGTTTGGCCCGCTGCGCGTACGCGGTGCCAACAAAGCGGCGGCGGAAGCGCTGGCTAAAGATCTGCTGGCGAAAGTGGGCCTCGCAGAACGTGCTCACCACTACCCTTCTGAACTTTCCGGTGGACAACAGCAGCGTGTGGCTATCGCCCGCGCGCTGGCGGTTAAACCGAAAATGATGCTGTTTGATGAGCCAACCTCCGCACTCGACCCGGAGCTGCGCCACGAGGTGCTGAAAGTCATGCAGGATCTGGCCGAAGAGGGCATGACGATGGTGATCGTGACCCACGAAATCGGCTTCGCCGAGAAAGTGGCGTCCCGCCTTATCTTCATTGATAAAGGCCGTATCGCAGAAGACGGTAACCCGCAGGCGCTGATTGCAAACCCGCCAAGCCAGCGTTTGCAGGAGTTTCTGCAGCACGTCTCCTGATTGCCAGACCTCTGAAATACAAAGCCGGGCATGCCCGGCTTTTTTACGCCAGATTGTTCCCAAAACACGCCCTCCGCTCTCTGCCCTCTATACTTATCATTTTGTTCGACATTTTCACCGGAGGGCACCGTGCCGTGGATCCTGCTGTTGTTGCTTAGCTTGTTTAGTGCGCCATCGATAGCCGTTGCTATCCCCGGCGTCACCACCGGAACGGCCACTGCGCAGCAAAAAACGCCTCCACCGGAACCGGATGCAGAAGAGAAAAAAGCCGCCTACAGTGCCCTTGCCGATGTGCTGGAAAACGACACCTCCCGGCAAGAGTTAGTCGATCAGCTGAGAAAAATTGCCGCCACACCGCCCCAGGAGCCCGTTCCAACCATCACCCCGCCGCCGGTAGAAGAGCAAAAGACGGTGCTGGAAAATGTGACCGAGGTTAGCCGCCACTATGCCGATGCCCTCTCCTCGCGCTTTGCCCAGCTCTATCGCAACCTGATGGGCTCTTCGCACAAGCCCTTTAACCCCCGGACGTTTACCGCGGCTGCCACGCAATTTTTACTGCTGGCGGCCGCCGTCTTCATTTTTTACTGGCTGGTGCGCCTGTGCGCGTGGCCCCTGTACCGAAAAATGGGGCAATGGGGTCGCAAGAAGAATCAGCAGAAAAGCAGCTGGTTGCATCTGCCGCTGATGATCGCCGCCGCGTTTATCATTGATTTACTGCTGCTGGCGCTGACGTTGTTTACAGGGCAATTGCTGGCCGACAGGCTGAATACCGGCAACAAAACTATCGCCTTCCAGCAGGCGCTGTTTCTGAATGCCTTCGCCGTAATTGAGTTCTTTAAGGCGCTGCTGCGGCTGATATTTTGCCCACGCGTGCCAGATCTTCGCCCTTTCACTATTCGGGATAGCAGCGCCAGATACTGGGCGCTGCGTCTGAGCGTGCTCAGCGGGTTGATTGGTTATGGTCTGCTGGTGGCCGTGCCAATTATCTCCAACCAGGTGAACGTCCAGTCTGGTGCGCTGGCGAATGTGCTGATTATGATCTGCATTACCGTCTGGGCGCTCTACCTCATCTTCCATAACAAAAAGACGATCACCGAGAGCTTGCTGCATCTGGCCGACCGTTCCCTTTCGTTCTTTAGCCTCTTTATTCGCGCTTTTGCCCTGGTGTGGCACTGGCTGGCCAGCGCTTACTTCATTGTGCTGTGCTTCTTCTCGCTGTTCGATCCCGGCAACAGCCTGAAATTTATGATGGGAGCCACGTTTAAAAGCCTGGCCATTATTGGCGTCGCGGCCTTTGTTTCCGGCCTGCTCTCTCGCTGGCTATCGAAAACCATTACCTTGTCTGCTCAGGTCCAGCGCAATTACCCGGAGCTGCAAAAACGGGTGAACGGCTGGCTCTCGGTTTCACTGAAGGTGGCGCGCATTCTCACCGTCTGTGTGGCGATTATGCTGCTGCTCAATGCCTGGGGACTGTTCGATTTCTGGAACTGGCTGCACAACGGCGCGGGGGAAAAGACCGTTGATATTTTAATTCGTATCGCGCTGATCCTGTTCTTCTCTGCCGTAGGCTGGACGCTGCTGGCCAGCCTGATTGAGAACCGCCTGGTCTCTGACATTCACGGCAGGCCGCTGCCAAGCGCGCGTGCCCGCACCTTGCTCACCCTGTTCCGCAACGCGCTGGCGGTTATCATCAGTACCATCACGATTATGATTGTGCTTTCGGAAATCGGCGTGAATATCGCGCCACTACTGGCCGGTGCGGGTGCGCTGGGTCTGGCTATCTCCTTCGGCTCGCAGACGCTGGTGAAGGACATTATCACCGGTATCTTTATTCAGTTTGAAAACGGCATGAACACCGGGGATCTGGTGACCATCGGGCCGCTGACCGGCACCGTTGAGCGAATGTCGATTCGATCCGTCGGCGTGCGCCAGGACACCGGGGCGTACCATATTATTCCGTGGTCATCGATTACCACCTTCGCCAACTTCGTCCGGGGTATTGGCTCGGTGGTGGCAAATTACGATGTCGATCGTCATGAAGATGCCGATAAAGCCAAACAGGCGCTGCGGGACGCGGTAGATGAGATGATGGCCATGGAGGATATTCGCGGCCTGGTGATTGGCGAGCCGTCGTTTGCCGGTATTGTCGGGCTGACCAACACCGCCTTTACCCTGCGCGTGTCGTTCACCACCCAGCCGCTCAAACAGTGGACGGTACGTTTTGCCCTCGACAGCATGGTGAAAAAACACTTTGATCTGGCGGATGTGCGTATGCCGGTGCAGACGTATCAGGTGCTGCCGCCGCCTGCCTCGCCGCTCCCTCCGCAGGAGCCGACGCTGTAACCGAGCCGGGTGGCGGCTTCGCCTTACCCGGCTTACGACGGCGTGCTATTTGCGACGTTTGTTATCGTCCATAAACGTCCAGGCGATAAAGCGGCTCTGTTTTTGTCCCTGCGCCATCTCTTTTTTCACCACCTTCACGGCACCGGCTTCGGTCAGCGCGCGGTAGAGCTGCGGCAGGTTATCGCCGCGCGAAACCAGGGTGGTAAACCATTTCACCTGGCGGGCAAACTGTTTACTTTCCGCGATCATGCGCAGGATAAACGCCACCTCGCCCCCTTCGCACCACAGCTCCTGCTGCTGGCCGCCGAAGTTGAGCGCGCCATCTTCAGCCTGACCCAGATTGCGACGCTTACGTTCGCTCCCGGCGCGGGCGGCAGCCGCTGAATCATGGAATGGCGGGTTGCAGAGGGTGGCGTCGTAGTGCTCGTTCTTGTGGATAATGCCATTGAAAATAGAGGCGGCATCTTTCTGACGGCGTAAGCGAATAGACCGACTTAAGCCAGGATTGGCATTAATGATCGCCTGCGCGCTGGCAAACGCCTCAGCGCCAATTTCGCTCCCGGTAAAGCGCCAGTGATATTCATGCACGCCGATGAGTGGATAAATCAGGTTCGCGCCGGTCCCAATATCCAGAACCGTGGCCTGCTGAGGAATAACGCCGCCACGATCGTCAGCCAGAAGATCGGCAAGATAGTGGAGATAATCGGCACGCCCCGGCACGGGCGGGCAGAGAAAACCTTCCGGGATATCCCAGTGCGTAACGCCGTAAAAATGCGCCAGCAGGGCTTTATTCAGCATTTTTACCGCCTGCGGGTCGGCAAAGTTGACCGAAGGCTCACCGGCTGGGGTCTGCACGATGTAGTCCTGCAGCGGAGGGCAGCTCTGGCATAACGCCTTCATGTCATAGCGGCTGCGGTGGCGATTTCGCGGGTGTAATCCCGGCTTGGAAGTCATGGCATTCTCCTTTAAACAGCGGCGTAAGATACCCTGTGCGGGAGCAACGGTAAATATCTCTCTGCTGTGCGCAAAAAAACGCCATAAATCAGTGACCTTTATGTCGCTGATCTGTCAGCGAATTGTCAATTTATATCGTTCAAAAAATAAGCAGATCATCATCAAATTTTTGCGCTAAATCACACTCGTCAGGCTTCTAAACTTAAAGGGAATCACCTGTTGTTTCCCCCTGAGGATGTGATTATGAAAAAATACCTGACTCTTGTTGTTATCGCTGGCGCGCTGGCGAGTGCGTCATTTTCTGCCATGGCCGTTCAGTCACTGACCGAAAGTACCGATACCAGCCAGCTGCGCCCCGCAGGCACCGTCTCGGTAAGCCGTGCAAGTAACCTTGACGATCTGCAAAACAAGCTGGCCGAAAAAGCGCGCGAAGAAGGTGCGAAAGGCTTCGTGGTGAATTCCGCTGGCGGCGATAACCATATGTATGGCACAGCAACCATCTATAAATAAGTTCCCCTTCCGAGAACCACTGCATCTGGCTGACAGATGCAGTTCTCAACCCCCGTCTTGACTGTACGTTTTTTGACCCCACATTAATAAGATACACACCGAACGTGAGGATAAGCCATGGCTTCCGGATGGGCGAATGATGACGCCGTTAACGAACAGATCAACAGTACCATTGAAGATGCCGTTGCCCGTGCTCGCGGTGAAATTCCGCGCGGGGAAAGTTTAACGGAATGTGAAGAGTGCGGAGAAACGATTCCGGAAGCGCGCCGTAAAGCCATGCCCGGCGTACGGTTATGCGTCTCCTGCCAGCAGAATAAAGATTCAAAAAATAAATCAAATTCAGGATATAATCGCAGAGGATCGAAAGACAGCCAGTTACGTTGACTTTCCTTTACCGAAGTTCACCGCGCAAGCGATTTCCTTTACGCTCACGATTTTTTAACAGGCGCGTAGCAAAATGTGCCATGAATCATGCGTCTGTAAACCGGAGCGACAAGAACTGTAAATTGCCCTTCTGAATTTATTAATATTCAATAAGTTATTTGTCATTCAATTTTTTTGAGCAACCACGTCAATTCTCTTCGATTTTATCTGCCGAAAAAAAACGTGATACTTATCACATCGAAGGAACATCGTCCCCTTAACAGAAAAACCTGCGAGAGATTAATTATGAAAACCATCAAATATGCTGTTGCTGCTGTTGCCCTGTCCGCTCTGTCTTTTGGCGCTTTCGCTGTAGAGCCCGTTTCTTCTGCTCAGGCACAGAACATGAATAAAGTAGGTGTGGTGAGTGCTGATGGCGCAACCACGCTGGACGGTCTGGAAGCCAAACTGGCTGAAAAAGCCGCTGCGGCCGGTGCAAGCGGATACACCATCACCTCCGCTAACGGCAATAACAAGCTGAGCGGTACCGCGGTTATCTACAAATAATCGACTGAATTAATGCTCCACCCTCACCATACCCTCTGGTGAGCTGCTCCAACCCTCATTGACCCTGTTGTTACCCTTGCTTGCCCGTCCGCCACTGGACGGGCTTTTTTTTGCCTAAAACGCCTGTTCCACACGGGCTAACCCCGCCTGGACAGACTCCACTTCTCCGGTTGCCAGCAGGCAGCAGGCCAACTGCAGCTTAAGGGCGTGCGGAACAGGGACATTGCCGGCAAGGCACTGCTCAATCCAGTGCGCAGTCGTGTGCGGATCTTTTGCCTCCGGCAACACCACATCCACATTCTCTTCACCCCGCTCCAGCACGGGTCGCGTGCCGGCGGCATCAATCAGCACCAGCTGCGGGCAGCGCTGCGGATTGGCATAAACTTCCCCTTCGGTGCCGTGCATCAGCAGCGCCCTGCCGCCGATATCTTCAAAGAACTTGCCCACCCGCGTGACATACTCCGGGTGCGATACGCTGGAGAGGCGCAGGGCATCCGCTTCACCAAACGGCGTCGCCAGTTTCGCCAGGGTGTGCGCACTGTTGCGCACGCCCATGCGCCAGCGCATATCCAGCTGTTTTTCCAGCGGCGGACAGAGCGCCTTGACCGGAATAAAGACCGGCTGATGACCATCCAGCTTTGCCTGTGCCTGTCCGGCGTGCAGGGTCGGCTCGATACCTAACATGCCGAAAATGGTCTCCGTCAGGACGCGAGTCGGATCTTCGCTAACGCCATGAACAACCACCGGGAACCCGAGCTTATGCAGCAGAATAGCCAGCAGTGGCGTCAGATTCGCCTGTTTGCGCGCGCCGTTGTAGGTAGGGATGACAATCGGCATCGGTCTGGCTACCGGTGGCGTTAAGCGCAGCGTTTGCGCCTGCATCGCGTCATAGAAACCGCGCATCTCCGCTTCGCCTTCACCTTTAATGCGTAGCGCAATCAGGATACCGCCCATCTCCAGATCGGGCACGTCGCCGTTAAGCATATGGGTATACAGCGCACGGGCCGTTTCCTGATCCAGGTCGCGGGCATGATTTTTTCCCCGCCCTACCTCTTTGATAATTTTACGATAGTCCACGACATCTCTCCTTGCGGCTCTTTGCAGATACTATAGCCCTGATAAATGCCTGGCGGGTAATCATTTTCCTTTCTCTCCCGCCCCCCTGACAAACGCCCTTCGAGGGTAAAAATGGTCTGAAGATAAATTGAACGAAAAATAGTTCTCAGCGATAGTTCATGCCGAATTAATCAGCCACGTGATGATTAATACCTGAAGTGCCATACTTTCATTCAGAGGATTTAAATGAAAAAAATGATTATTGCGGGGATCGCCGCCGGGATGGCGTGTGCTTCCGTTTCTGTATTTGCGTCCAGTGGTGAAGGTCAAATTAATTTCACAGGTGAGATTATTGATTCTGCATGTACTGTGGTAAACGGTTTAAGCAATCCGCTTAATGTTTCATTAGGTAAGGTTTCTAAATCTGCATTTACCGGAAGTGGTTCGACGACCTCGACAACCCGCTTTAGTATTCAGTTAAAAGATTGTCCTGAAACGGTTACCAGCGCCTCGGTGACATTCGGCGGGACGCCTGACAGTAACAACAAAGATATTCTTGCTGTGACATCAGGAACCGGTTCGGCGTCAGGAGTGGGTGTTCAGTTGCTGGATAAAACGGAAAATCCACTGAGCTTATATACGGCCTCTGCTGCGTATACGCTCACGCCAGGTACCACAACAAACGATCTGCAGTTTGGCGCACGTTATATCCAGACCGGAGGAACGGTGTCTGCCGGACTGGCGAATGCCGCTTCTACCTTCACTATCGTTTACAACTAATAAAACAGATATTAGCTACCCCAGTGGCTAATATCTGTTATTGCTTTATTACGGTGTCACTATGCGAAAATATCTTCTGGCCTCCTCTTTTTTATTGATTGCCTCCGTTGCCCATGCGGGTATTACCATTGGCGGCACGCGCGTGGTCTACCCAGAAAGTAAAAAAGAATCCTCTATTGGGATCACCAACCCGGACAATCTCGATTATCTGGTACAGTCATGGGTCGAAACGGAAGATAACGCACGTGAGAAAGCGCCGTTCCTGATCACGCCGCCGCTGTTTCGCCTTGATGCGAAGCAAGAGAACGTTCTGCGCATCATCAGAACCGGGGGAAACTTACCTGCCGATCGCGAATCGCTGTTCTGGTTGAATATTAAATCCATCCCCTCTTCTGCGCGCAATGAGAGCGTTAATACGCTGCAGATTGCGATTAAAACCCGCATTAAGCTGCTTTATCGCCCGTCAGGTATTACCGGAAAACCGGAAGATGTCGCCACGCAATTATCCTGGCACACCCGGGGAAACCAGCTGATTGTCGAAAACCCCACGCCGTTTTATATGAATTTCCAGGAAATAACGCTCGACGGTAAAAAGGTCGATAAAGCCACCTATGCCGGCCCAAAAAGTGAAACCCATTTCGCGATACCAGGAAATATTACAGCACACACCGTGACCTGGAAAATCATCAATGATTACGGCGGTATTAGCCAGTCCTATAGCGCACAGATTAAATAACGTCTGGAATAGCGAATATTATTATGAGCTGGGACTACTCCACCGAACCACCCAAACAGCACGGACGCTCAATGCTTATTGCATTGGGCTGCACGCTGTTGGGTGTGTGCGTGCAAAAAGTGCTGGCCGATGATTATTTCAACCCGGCGCTACTGGATATTGATAACCCAGGCCAGGGTAAAACCGACCTCAGTATTTATGAGATTGGTCCCGGTCAGGCTCCCGGTAAATATCACGTTGACGTTTATGTCAACAATAATAAAGTGGCAAGCAAAGAGATTGAGTTCACGCTGAAGAAAGACGCCAGCGGTAAATCAACCCTGCAGCCGTGCCTTAGCGCCGCCCAGTTAAAAAGCTTCGGTATTAATACCGAAAAATTCGGGCAGGACGATAAGGCGCAGTGCATTGACCTGAGCGTGATCCCCTCCGCCAGCGCAACGTTTCATGTTAATCCGCAGCAGCTGCTGTTAAGCATTCCCCAGACCGCAATTACTCATGTACCGCGTGATTACGTCGACCCGCAGGAGTATGACGAGGGAATTAACGCCCTGCTGCTCAATTACAGCTTCACCGCCGGGGAAAACCGCGGCAAAGGTGAGAACGGTAGCGATCAGCGCAGCGAGTTTCTTAACCTGCGTCCGGGTCTTAACCTCGGGGCGTGGCGTTTTCGTAACTACTCCACCTGGAGCAAAACCAGCGGTGACGGTGACGCAGAGAGCCAGTTTTCTTCGGTCTATACCTACGCCCAGCGCGATATTATCGCCCTTGGCGGGAACGTCACATTCGGCCAAAGCTCTTCCCCTTCCGACGTGTTTGACAGCATCTCTTACACCGGGGCGCAGATCGCCTCGGATGACGACATGCTCCCGGACAGCATGAAGGGCTTTGCGCCGGTAATACGCGGTACGGCGCACAGTAACGCCCAGGTTATCGTTCGCCAGAATGGTTACGTCATTTACCAGAACTATGTCGCTCCCGGCGCGTTCGAGATTAACGATCTCTACCCCACCGGCGGAAGCGGCGATTTGAACGTCACCGTGAAAGAGACGGACGGCAGCGAACAGCATTTTGTGGTGCCTTATGCGTCGGTGCCGGTGTTGCAGCGTGAAGGCCGCTTTAAATACAGCCTCACCGCGGGGCGCTATCGCAGCTATGACAACGACGTCGAAAAAAACCCGTTTATGCAGGGTACGGCAATCTACGGATTGCCTTACGGCTTTACGGTCTACGGCGGCGTGCAGGCAAGCCAGTATTACGATGCGCTGGCGCTGGGGGTCGGCAAGAATATCGGCGATCTCGGGGCCTTTTCGGTGGATGTCACCGACGCCAAATCAGAGATGCAGGATCAGGACCCCACTCGCGGGCGCTCCTGGCGCATCCGCTACAGCAAAGATTTCGCCACCACCGGTACCCATTTTTCCATTGCTGGCTATCGCTATAACAGCAAGGGGTTCTACACCCTGCAGGACACGCTGGATTCCCATACCCGTAATGACGACTGGGAAACGTCGGACACGCGCCGCAGCCGCGAGGAGGCGACTGTCGACCAGTCCCTGGGCGGGGCGTTTGGTTCCCTGACGTTAAGCCTGGTCAAAGAGAACTACTGGAATTCAAGCCAGGGGATGACCTCACTGAACCTCGGCTACAACAACTCCTGGCACGGCATCAGCTACGGTCTCAGTTACGGACTGGATAAAAACACGCGTGACAGCGGGGATGATAATAATGAGAAAACCAGCGAGCAGACGATCGCGTTTAACGTCTCCGTTCCGCTCGATCGCTGGCTCAGCAACACCTGGGTGAACTACAACCTGAACAGCACGAAGCACGAAACAACCCAAAGCGTGGGTCTGAACGGCACGGCGCTGGCCGGTAATAACCTCAGTTGGGGGGTTCAGCAGGGCCATAGTCAGAGCAGCGGGGACAGCACCAGTCTGAATGCCGATTATAAAGGCACCTACGGCGAAGTGAGTGCCGGGTATTCCCAGGATAACCAGCAACAACAGCTCAATGTCGGTCTTCAGGGCAGCATGATCGCCCATGCGCACGGCATCACCCTTGGTCAGCCGATGGGTGAGACCGCTGCGCTGATCGAAGCGCCGGGCGCAGACGACACCAATGTCACCAATCAGACAGGCATCAACACCGATTATCGCGGCTATGCCATTGTGCCGTACGTTTCGCCATACCGTCACAACACCCTCGCGCTGAACACCGAAACCTTGCCGGAAAATGCCGATATCGACCAGGCCGCCAAAACGGTGACGCCAACGCGCGGCGCCATCGTGCGAGCACATTATGAAACGCACGTAGGCAGTCGGGTGTTGATGACACTAAAACACGCGGATGGTCGCCCGATCCCCTTTGGCGCAACGGCATCTCAGGCCCATCAGTACGGTGAATTTATCGTAGGCGACGGCGGGCAGGTGTACCTCACCGGTATGCACGAGGCAGGTACGGTTAACGTCAGCTGGGGGAAAGCCGCCGACAGCCATTGCAAGGCAACTTATCACCTGCCCACCAAAGCCGACGGCCCTGTTCTTAACGTCACGGCGCAGTGTGTATGACCCTTCCCGAGGAAAAAATGAACATGTGTAGATATGTCTTCGCACTGCTGGTTTTACTCACGAGCGCGTGTCTGGTGCCGCATGCCCAGGCGGCAACCTCCTGTGACAGCGCCGATCTGCCTTATACCCTTGATGCGGGCACGCTTTCTGTACCCACAACACTCGATATTGGCGGCGTCATCCCGGGTTCGGCAAAGACCCATACCGTTAACGGCAGCTGTACCGGCACGATGACGAATCACACCCTAATTTCCTGCTATTACGGAACGGGAACGGAAGTGCCTGGCATGCCGGGCGTGTACACCACCAATGTTGACGGCATCGGCATTGAGCTTCTGAACAGCAGCGGGCAGATCGTTCGCGGCAAAGGGTACTCATGCGATACAACCGCCACGCCCATTGGGACGGTCAGCAGCGACAGCGGACAAACATTTTCTTTCAGCTACACCCAGCGGTTAATCAAAACGGCATCACATATCGGTAGCGGTACCCTTTCGCTCGCGCAGGATCCCTATGGATTCGGGGTTTATAACTCTGTGGGGATTTCTGGTGCACGTAATACCAGCCACTATTCCGCCACGGTCAGCGAAAGAACGGCGACCTGTTCTATTGATCCGCTAAATCTGACGGTGACCCTCGGCAATTTCCCGGTGTCGCAATTTACCCACGTGGGCAGCTATACCGCCTGGAAGTATTTCAACATCACCGCTACCTGTACCGAAGAGGTTAATCTTACGGCCTCGGTAACCAGCGCAAATGGCATCAACAGCCAGTATGCAGATGTCCTGAACCTGACGCCCGGCAGCGACAGCGCCACGGGCGTGGGGGTGAGAATGCTGCTTGACGGTGTCGATCTTAAATACGACTACCCAATCCCGGTGGGTGGAAGAGCCGAGCCAGGCGTTCCGGATGTGATCCCCTTCGCGGTGCAGTATTACCAGACGGATGCCAGCGTCACGGCGGGGAAAGCCAATACGATTGCCACCATCGATCTTGAATACCAGTAACGGAGCGAAGATGAAAACGTTATCCCTTTTGCTCGCTCTGACGAGCCTCTCTGCGGGCGCGACCGACGTCACGCTCAATATCGAAGGGAATATTTACGACACCACCTGCCAGGTAGACAGCGCCAGCCAGAACATGGTGGTGGATCTGGGACAGGCCGTCGCCAGTGATTTTAAGGATATCGGCGACACCGGCCCGTGGAAAAACTTCGATTTAAAGCTCACCAATTGTCCGCCCACCCTGACGGTTGCCACCATCAGCGTTGACGGCCCCCGCGATACGGACCACCCCTTTAAATTCGCCAATAGTGGCACCGCCAAAGGGGTGGCATTAGAGCTGGCCGATCGTCTGGATTACATCGTGCTTGCCCCCGAAGCCCGCTTTAGCGTGGTGATTGACGCCGGTACCCACACCGCCGATTTTCCCATGGCGGCACGCTATTACGCTACCGCCCTGCCTGTGACGGCGGGTACCTTCAACAGCGTTGTTCAGGCCACCTTTACTTACCAGTAGGACCGCGCCCCTTAGCACGGATGCTTTTCCGACGCCCGGCAGTCTGTTTTGCCGGGCGTTTTTTTATTTCAGGCACCTCCGGCTGTTCTATCGGGAACACCGGCAGGGCATTCAGCAGGCGCTGACCATAGTTTTTGGTGAGCAGACGCTTGTCGTAGATCACCACTTCGCCCCAGCAGCCGTGGCTACGAATCAGACGACCCACCTGCTGAATCAGGTTAAACGACGCCGCCGGAAGACTTTGTACCTCAAACGGATAGCGGTTGAGGCTTTTCAGCCATTCTCCTTCGGTGATCACCACCGGGCTGTCGATGGGTGGGAAGGCGATTTTATGAATATGCACCTGGGTCAGATAGTCGCCCTTCAGATCCAGACCTTCCGCAAAAGACTGTAACCCCACCAGCACGCTGCGCTCGCCGTTATCGATGCGCTGGCGGTGGAGCTCTACCAGCCGATAGCGCGGCTGATCGCCCTGCACCAGCAGCAGTAAACGCAGATCGGTAACATGTTCCAGAAAGCGCTGCATGGCGCGTCCGCTGGCAAACAGCACCAGCATGCCGGGGTATTTTTTACTCTCCAGCTGTTCGCGGAAATAGGCGGCCATTTCGGCAATATGCTGCTCTTCGTTATCGATAAGCGGCTCATAGCGCATACGCGGGATCACCAGCTTGCCCTGCTCGCAGTGGTTAAACGGCGAGTCCAGCGCCACGAAACGGTCCCCCGTTTTTTCTTTCAGGCCGCTCATCTCCTGCAGCCGCGAGAAGCTGTTCAGGGAACGCAAGGTCGCTGACGTTACCACCACGTGCGGCACGCTGCGCCAGATCAGCTTTTCCAGCTGATCGGCCACGCGAATGCCCACGCAGTGGAAAAAGAGGTGCACCTGCCCGTCTCTCACTTCGCGGGTGGCCCATTTGGTGACCGGCGCGCCGGACGCCTGCGCCATTGAGGCCAGCCGCCAGAGTTTGCTTTGCGCTTCAAACATGCCCAGCGCACGGTTCATTTGCAGCAGAATACGGTGCAAACGCACCACGTCATGGGTGCCGGTCTTTTCACTGAGATCGTTTAAGAACATCTCGGCCAGGCCGCGCAGCTTTTCCAGATGCTTCGCCAGCTGCTGGCAAATCTCCATCACCTCGTCCGGCAGCTCCCCCATGGCAAAACGGTGCTCTGCCTCCTGAGTCGCCGGGAGATACAGATTCAGAATGTTGTTCAGGGATGCGATAAGGCCGTAGACCTCGTCACAGTGTTCGCTCAGACGCTCGGGCACCGCCAGCGGCGGCGTAGTTTTAGGACGGAACTGCTCCATGCAGGTGGCCACCAGCTTGCAGAACAGATCGAGCTGCAGGCGGAACCACGGGGCCGTGATTTCAGCACTCATCTCCAGCGCATCCCGGGCTACGTCAGGCAAATGGTGGCCTTCATCAAGCACCAGCAGCAGGTTTTTCGGCTCCGGCAGCACCGCCTCGCTCTCCAGCGCCGCCATCACCAGCGCATGATTGGCGACCACCACTTCCGCTTCCTGGATCTCCCGCCGGGCGACAAAAAACGGGCACTCGCGGTAGTAGTGACAGTTACGGTTGAGGCAGCTGGCTTTATCGGTGCTGAGCCTGCGCCATAAATCATCGCCGATGGCCTGGCTGGTGTGATCGCGCAAACCGTCCCACCTGTAGCTGTCGAGATCGGCTTTCAGCTTCGCGCACTGTTCCTGCTCCGCCTTGTTGTTTGGCGTCAGTTCGTCATCAAGAAACGCCAGCAGATCCTGCTGGGTGGGCTCACTGCTGGCGAGCGCCGCCAGGTTACGCGGGCAGACATAACGTCCGCGGCCAAAGGCGGCGGTAAAACGCAGCTCGGGGATAATTTTGCGCAGCAGCGGCAGGTCTTTGCTGAAGATCTGATCCTGTAGCGCCACGTTAGCGGTGCTGACCACCAGCGTCTTTTGTTCTTCCCGCGCAATAGCGATGCCCGGGATTAAATAAGAGAGGGTTTTACCGACCCCGGTTGGTGCTTCAATCGCCAGATGTCGCCCGTCGTCACCGGCGAGCGTTTTTGCCACATCGGCAATCATCTGCCGCTGTGGTGCCCGGGGGATAAAGTCGGGGATCTGCTGCTGGAGTGCCTTATACCAGGCACCAATCTGCGCTTTCAGCGCCGCGGTTAAAGCCATCGGAAAACCTGAAATACTGTATAAACAGCCACTATTGTGGCACTTTATTTTCGTCGCCGCAAAAAGAAAAGCCCGGCTTTACGGCCGGGCTTCCAGATTACTGTGGGTTAGCCGGTTTACGCGGACGGCGACGGCGCTGCCCTTCTCCTGCCGGTTTCCCTTCGCCGTCGCGGCGAGGCGGTTTATTGCCCGACTTAGGCGCACCGCCTTCGGCACGGCGTGGCTGCTGCTGACCACGGCCGCCGCCCTGACCGCGTCCACCGCCGCCACGCTGCTGGCGACCATTCTGAATTGGCTCCGCTTTAATGGACGGATCCACTTCGTACCCCGGCGTTTCAATACGCGGGATCTCTTTCTTCAGCAGACGTTCGATATCGCGCAGCAGTTTGTGTTCATCCACGCAGACCAGCGAGAGCGCTTCGCCAGTGGCCGCCGCACGACCGGTACGGCCGATACGGTGAACATAGTCTTCCGGCACGTTTGGCAGCTCGTAGTTCACCACGTGCGGCAGCTCTTCAATGTCCAGACCACGGGCAGCGATGTCGGTGGCCACCAGCACGCGGATATCACCGGATTTAAAGTCCGCCAGCGCACGGGTACGCGCCCCCTGGCTCTTGTTACCGTGGATAGCCGCACTGCGAATACCGTCTTTGTTCAGCTGTTCCGCCAGGTGGTTTGCACCGTGCTTGGTACGGGTAAAGACCAGCACCTGCTGCCAGTTACCCTGACCAATCATCTGGGAGAGCAGTTCCCGCTTACGCTTTTTATCAACGAAGTGCACGTGCTGGGTCACCTGCTCAGAGGCGGTGTTGCGGCGCGCCACTTCAACTTCCAGCGGGTTATGCAGCAACTTTTCAGCCAGCGCTTTAATCTCGTCGGAGAAGGTCGCGGAGAACAGCAGGTTCTGACGGCGCGGCGGGAGCTTAGCCAGCACGCGGCGAATATCGTGGATAAAGCCCATGTCGAGCATGCGGTCGGCTTCGTCCAGCACCAGAATTTCGACGTTATCTAGCTTCACGGCGTTCTGATGTTCCAGATCCAGCAGACGGCCCGGCGTTGCCACCAGCACGTCCACGCCGCCGCGCAGTTTCATCATCTGTGGGTTAATGCTCACACCGCCGAAAACCACCAGCGAACGAATGTTGAGATAGCGGCTGTAATCACGCACGTTCTCGCCAATCTGCGCCGCCAGCTCGCGGGTTGGGGTGAGGATCAGCGCACGAACCGGGCGACGCCCCTTCGCGTGCGGCTGATTTTTTACCAGCAGCTCTAACAGTGGCAGGGTGAAGCCTGCGGTTTTACCGGTCCCGGTCTGGGCACTGGCCATCAGGTCACGGCCCTGCAGAACGGCAGGGATCGCCTGCTGCTGGATTGGGGTTGGCTCAACGTAGCCCTGCTCTGCGATCGCGCGCAGAATTTCCGGGTTCAGGCCAAGGGAATCAAAAGACATAAAAACTCCGAACCGCCCCGACCATCACAGGTGTAGTTTTCAGGGAGATATAACGAATAGGGGAGGACAAAAACCACAATGTCGCGAAGGGGCGGAGTGTAGCAGCTTTTGTGACGTGGCGCATAAAATATCCCTCCACCTTCCCTCGACGATTTCGCTAATCAGGCATAATCTTAATCAATCGATTGATTAATTTTTAATGCCGCTATGAATACAACCCCGACAACCTCTAAAGGCGAACAGGCCAAAAGCCAGCTTATTGCTGCCGCGCTGGCGCAGTTTGGTGAGTATGGCTTACACGCCACCACCCGGGATATCGCGGCGCAGGCCGGGCAAAACATTGCGGCTATCCCCTACTATTTTGGCTCAAAAGAGGATTTATACCGCGCCTGTGCCCAGTGGATCGCCGATTTTATTGGCACGCAATTTCACCCGCACGTGGAGGAAGCCACCGCGCTGCTCAGCCAGCCGTCGCCCGATCGTGACGCCATCCGCCAGCTGATCCTCAACGCCTGTCACAACATGATCCGCCTGCTGACGCACGACGACACGCTGAACCTGAGTCGATTTATCTCCCGTGAACAGCTCTTCCCCACTGCCGCCTACCAGCTGGTGCATGACCAGGTGATTGCCCCGATGCACACGCACCTGACCCGGCTGATCGCGGCCTATACCGGGCAAAACGCCAACGATACCGCTACGATTTTGCATACCCACGCCCTGCTGGGTGAGATTCTGGCCTTCCGTCTGGGGCGAGAAACGATTCTGTTACGCACCGGCTGGACACAATTTGATGAGGATAAAGCCGCGCAGATTAGCCAGGTTATCACCTGTCATCTGGATCTGATCCTGCAAGGCTTAACGCAAAGGAGCCTGAAGTCATGAAAAAACCTGTCGCCATCATTCTGGTGGTTGTTGTTTTGCTTGCCGCAGGCGTCGGTGGCTGGCTGTGGTATCAAAGCCATCAGGATCGCGGCCTGACGCTGTACGGTAACGTTGATATTCGCACCGTAAACATGAGCTTCCGCGTCGGGGGGCGGCTGGCGTCGCTTAACGTGGATGAGGGCGACACCATCAAAACCGGGCAGACGCTGGGGATGCTTGATAAAGCGCCCTACGAGAACGCGCTGATGCAGGCAAAAGCCGGCGTTTCCGTCGCCCAGGCGCAATATGATCTGATGCTGGCCGGTTATCGTGACGAAGAGATTGCCCAGGCTGCTGCCGCAGTCAAACAGGCGCAGGCGGCCTATGACTATGCGCAGAATTTCTATGCCCGCCAGCAGGGGCTGTGGAAAAGCCGCACTATTTCGGCCAACGATCTGGAAAACGCCCGTTCATCACGCGATCAGGCTCAGGCAACGCTGAAATCCGCACAGGACAAACTGAGTCAGTACCACACCGGTAACCGCCCGCAGGATATCGCCCAGGCCAAAGCCAGCCTTGAACAGGCGCAGGCCCAGCTGGCCCAGGCGGAACTCGATCTGCACGACACCACGCTGGTGGCACCGTCTGATGGCACGCTGATGACCCGCGCCGTGGAGCCCGGCAGCATGCTCAACGCCGGAAGCACCGTTTTAACCCTGTCGCTCACCCGTCCGGTATGGGTGCGCGCCTACATTGATGAACCAAACCTCGGCCAGATGCAGCCGGGTCGCGAACTGTTGCTCTATACCGACGGCCGTCCCGATAAGCCGTATCACGGCAAAGTGGGCTTTGTTTCACCCACCGCTGAGTTCACGCCAAAAACGGTGGAAACGCCGGATCTGCGTACCGACCTGGTGTATCGCCTGCGCATTATCGTCACCGATGCGGACGACGCGCTGCGCCAGGGCATGCCAGTCACCGTAAAAGTGAACAGCGGGGAACGACATGAATGACGCGGTTATCCGGCTCGACAATCTGGTCAAACGCTTCGCGGGCATGGAAAAACCGGCCGTCGCGCCGCTGAACTGTACCATCCAGAAAGGCTATGTGACCGGGCTGGTTGGCCCGGACGGCGCAGGCAAAACCACGTTGATGCGGATGCTGGCAGGCCTGCTTAAGCCCGATGAAGGGGCGGCCAGCGTGCTCGGGCTCGATCCGATTAAAGATGACGGTGCACTCCACGCCATGCTCGGCTATATGCCGCAGAAGTTTGGTCTCTATGAAGACCTGACGGTGATGGAAAACCTTAATCTGTACGCCGATCTGCGTAGCGTGACCGGTGAAACCCGTCAGCAGACTTTCGCCCGTCTGCTGTCCTTCACCTCCCTCGGTCCCTTCACCGATCGTCTGGCGGGCAAGCTCTCCGGCGGGATGAAGCAAAAGCTGGGGCTGGCCTGTACCCTGGTCGGCGAGCCGAAAGTGCTGCTGCTGGATGAGCCCGGCGTGGGCGTGGACCCCATTTCACGCCGCGAGCTGTGGCAGATGGTGCACGAGCTGGCCGGTGACGGAATGCTGATCCTCTGGAGCACCTCCTATCTGGATGAAGCCGAGCAGTGTCGCGATGTGCTGCTGATGAACGAAGGCGAGCTGCTTTATCAGGGAGAACCGACGAAGCTGACCCAAAGCATGGCCGGACGCAGTTTCCTGATGCACAGCCCGCAGGAGTCGAACCGCAAACTGCTGCAACGGGTGCTGAAGCTGCCCCAGGTCAGCGACGGGATGATTCAGGGCCGTTCGGTGCGCGTGATCCTGACCAAAGAGGCGACCGAAGCGGATATTCGTCACGCGCCGGGCATGCCTGACATTGAGATGGAAGAGACGGCTCCCCGCTTTGAAGACGCGTTTATCGATCTGCTGGGCGGTGCGGGTACTTCGGAATCGCCGCTCGGGGCGATCCTGCACACGGTAGAAGGTACGCCGGGTGAGACGGTGATCGAAGCCAAATCCCTGACCAAAAAATTCGGTGATTTCGCCGCCACCGATAACGTCAATTTCGCGGTGAAGCGCGGTGAAATTTTTGGCCTGCTCGGGCCAAACGGCGCGGGGAAATCCACCACCTTTAAGATGATGTGTGGCCTGCTGGTGCCTACGTCCGGCAAAGCGCTGGTACTGGATATGGATTTGAAAGTCAGCTCCGGCAAGGCGCGCCAGCATCTGGGGTATATGGCGCAGAAGTTCTCGCTGTACGGCAACCTGACGGTCGAGCAGAACCTGCGCTTTTTCTCCGGAGTTTACGGCCTGCGAGGGCGAGCCCAGGACGAGAAAATCCACCGCATGAGCGAGGCGTTTGGCCTGACAGCTATCGCTTCCCACGCCACGGATGAGTTGCCCCTGGGCTTCAAACAGCGGCTGGCGCTGGCCTGCTCGCTGATGCACGAGCCCGATATTCTGTTTCTGGATGAACCCACGTCAGGTGTTGATCCCCTCACCCGCCGCGAGTTCTGGCTGCACATCAACAGTATGGTGGAGAAAGGGGTAACGGTGATGGTAACCACCCACTTTATGGACGAGGCGGAGTATTGCGATCGCATCGGGCTGGTCTATCGCGGCAAGCTGATTGCCCACGGCACGCCGGATGACCTGAAAGCCCAGGCCGCAGACGACGAGGTGCCGGACCCGACCATGGAGCAGGCGTTTATCACCCTCATCCACGACTGGGATAAGGAGAATGCCGATGCGCAATAACGCGATTTCCTGGCGCCGGGTGCGCGCGCTGTGCATCAAAGAGACGCGTCAGATCGTGCGTGACCCCAGCAGCTGGCTGATTGCGGTGGTTATCCCGCTTCTGCTGCTGTTTATCTTCGGCTATGGGATCAACCTCGACTCCAGCAAGCTGCGGGTCGGGATATTACTGGAGCAGCAGAGCGAAGAGGCGCTGGATTTCACCCACGCCATGACCGGCTCGCCCTACATTGACGCCACCATCAGCGACAACCGGCAAGCGCTTATTCAGAAGATGCAGGCCGGGAAAATCCGCGGTCTGGTGGTGATCCCGGTCGATTTTGCCACCAACATGGCGCGGGCAGATACCGCTGCACCGATCCAGGTGATCACTGACGGCAGCGAGCCGAATACCGCCAACTTTGTCCAGGGCTACGTGGAGGGGATCTGGCAGCTCTGGCAGATGCAGCGCGCCGAAGACCGGGGCGAAACGTTCGAACCGCTGATCGACATACAGATGCGCTACTGGTTTAACCCTGCCGCCATCAGCCAGCATTTTATTATCCCGGGTGCGGTCACCATCATTATGACGGTGATTGGCGCAATCCTGACCTCGCTGGTGATTGCCCGCGAGTGGGAGCGCGGCACCATGGAGGCGCTGCTTTCAACCGAAGTGACGCGCCTTGAGCTGCTGCTGTGTAAGCTTATCCCCTACTACTTCCTCGGCATGCTGGCGATGCTGCTCTGTATGCTGGTCTCGGTGTTTATCCTCGGGGTGCCGTACCGCGGCTCACTGGTGCTGCTCTTTTTCATTACCAGCCTCTTCCTGCTGAGCACGTTGGGCATGGGGCTGCTCATCTCCACCGTCACCCGCAACCAGTTTAACGCCGCGCAGGTGGCGCTGAACGCCGCCTTTTTACCGTCGATTATGCTGTCCGGGTTTATCTTCCAGATAGACAGCATGCCCGCGGTGATCCGTGCCGTGACCTACATAATTCCGGCGCGCTATTTCGTCAGCACGCTGCAAAGCCTGTTCCTGGCGGGGAATATTCCGGGAGTGCTGATTATCAATACCCTGTTTTTGCTGGCGTCGGCGGCGATGTTTATTGGGCTGACGTGGATGAAAACCAAACGGCGTCTGGATTAAGGAGCGAACATGTTTCACCGTTTATGGACGTTAATACGCAAAGAGCTGCAATCGCTGCTGCGCGAGCCGCAAACCCGCGCCATTCTGGTGTTGCCGGTGCTCATCCAGGTGTTTCTGTTCCCTTTTGCCGCCACGCTTGAGGTGACCAACGCCACCATCGCGATTTACAACGAAGACAACGGTAAACATTCCGTCGAGTTGACCCAGCGCTTTGCCCGGGCGAAGGCTTTTACCCATATCCTGCTGCTGAAAAGCCCACAGGCGATCCAGCCCACCATCGATACCCAGAAAGCGCTGCTGCTGGTGCGTTTTCCGGCTGATTTTTCCCGCAATCTGGACACCTTCCAGCCCGCGCCCATGCAGTTGATCCTCGACGGGCGTAACTCCAACAGCGCGCAGATTGCCGCGAATTATCTGCAACAGGTGGTGAAGGATTATCAGCAGGAGTTGATGGAGGGGAAACCGAAGCCCAACAACAGCGAGCTGGTGGTACGTAACTGGTACAACCCAAACCTGGACTACAAATGGTTTGTGGTGCCGTCGCTGATCGCCATGATCACCACCATTGGGGTGATGATCGTCACCTCCCTGTCCGTCGCCCGCGAACGCGAGCAAGGTACGCTCGATCAGCTGCTGGTCTCCCCGCTGGCGACCTGGCAAATCTTCGTCGGTAAAGCGGTTCCCGCCCTGATTGTTGCCACGTTCCAGGCCACCATCGTGCTGGGCGTGGGGATCTGGGCCTACCAGATCCCGTTCGCCGGGTCGCTGGCGCTGTTCTACTTCACGATGCTGATCTACGGGCTGTCGCTGGTCGGGTTTGGCCTGCTGATTTCCGCGCTCTGCTCCACGCAGCAGCAGGCGTTTATTGGCGTGTTTGTCTTTATGATGCCGGCCATCCTGCTCTCCGGGTATGTTTCGCCGGTTGAGAATATGCCGGTGTGGTTACAGGATCTGACGTGGATAAACCCGATTCGTCACTTTACGGATATCACCAAGCAAATTTATCTGAAGGATGCGAGTCTGGATATTATCTGGGGAAGTTTGTGGCCGCTACTGGTCATAGCGGCCACGACGGGGTCAGTGGCGTACGCGATGTTTAGACGCAACATTGCGTAGCTTTTTCTCTTTGGCCAGCAAAGAGACCACCGCAGGCCCTGCAAGAATGGCCAGACCGGCCAGCGCCAGCAGCAGGTTGTTTTGCAGCACGCGGGACAGCAGCCACAGCACAATCATTGCGGCACCAAAGTACCAGGTGGTGGTGAGCTCTTCGAGCACATCACCCACCTCGCGCCAGCGCGCTTCATGATGGCGCTGCAGGAACAACATCGACAGCACGGTGACGCCATAGAGGACGCATAGTCCTAAGCCAACACGCACCAGCGTGCCGCTCATCCAGCCCATCACCAGTACGGCCACGACCAGTAAATGCAACATTATCTGCCAGCAACTTAGACCCGTTGCGACACGAACACGTTGTTGCCACTTCATGGCTTCTCTCCTGAAGGATTTTTCTCTGCTTAATCAGACTACCGCACTTTACGGAAAATTCCGTAACACCGCATCTTTTTGTGACGACGACTACACTTTATTTTCATTGGGATAGTCACTCAGGAAGGAGCTTATGACCAAAAAAATGCAGCATTTCTCGCTTAAAGTGCTGACGATAAACATTCATAAAGGCTTCACAGCATTTAATCGCCGCTTCATTTTACCGGAGCTGCGCGACGCGGTTCGCACCGTCAGCGCGGACATTGTCTGCCTGCAGGAAGTGATGGGCGCGCACGAGGTCCATCCGATGCACTTCGAAAACTGGCCCGACACGCCCCACTACGAATTTCTGGCCGACACCATGTGGAGTGATTACGCTTACGGCCGCAATGCGGTCTATCCTGAAGGGCATCACGGAAATGCGGTGTTGTCGCGTTATCCCATTGAACATTACGAGAACCGGGACGTCTCCGTCGGCGAAAGCGAAAAGCGTGGGCTGCTGTATTGCCGTATCGCCCCGCCGGATCTCGATTTTCCGGTGCACGTTGGCTGTGTGCATCTCGGTCTGCGGGAAGCGCATCGCCAGGCACAGCTGCAGATGCTGGCCGAGTGGACTAACGCCCTGCCCGAAGGAGAGCCAGTGGTCATTGCCGGGGATTTCAACGACTGGCGGCAGCGGGCTAACCACCCTTTGAAAGTGGAGGCCGGGCTGGAGGAAATTTTCACCCGCGCGCACGGCAGACCTGCGCGCACGTTTCCGGTGCGCTTCCCGTTGCTGAGGCTTGACCGCATTTATGTGAAAAACGCCCATGCCAGCAGCCCGACCGCGCTGGCGTTGCTTAACTGGCGCCACCTTTCCGACCATGCCCCGCTGAGCGCGGAGATCCACTTATGAAATGTACCTGGCAGGAAGGCAACCGGATCACGCTGCTGGTCAACGGGGACGAATATTACCCCGCCGTTTTTGATGCGATAGACCGCGCGCAGCATAAAGTGATCCTCGAGACCTTTATCTGGTTTGAAGATGATGTGGGCAAACAGTTGCACAGCGTGCTGCTGCGCGCCGCCCAGCGCGGCGTCAAAATTGAAGCGCTGCTGGATGGCTATGGCTCGCCCGATCTTAGCGATGCGTTCGTGAATGAACTCACTGCCGCAGGCGTTGTGTTCCGCTACTACGATCCCGGCCCTCGCCTGTTCGGCATGCGTACCAATCTCTTTCGCCGGATGCACCGCAAAATCGTCGTCGTTGATGAGACGGTGGCGTTTGTCGGTGGCATTAACTACTCCGCCGAGCATATGTCTGACTACGGCCCGGAGGCCAAGCAGGATTACGCCATCCGCATCGAAGGGCCTGTGGTTCAGGACATTTTGCTGTTTGAACTGGAAAACTTACCCGGCAAAGAGGCCGCCCGACGCTGGTGGAAGCGCCGCCATCGTCCGGAAGAGAACCGGAAGCCCGGCGAAGCGCAGGCGTTGTTCGTCTGGCGGGATAACGGCGAGCACCGGGACGATATTGAGCGCCACTACCTGAAAATGCTGGCGAATGCCAAACGCGAAGTGATCATCGCCAACGCCTACTTCTTCCCGGGCTACCGGCTGCTGCACGCCATGCGCAGTGCCGCCCGACGCGGCGTCCGCGTGAAGCTGATTGTGCAGGGCGAGCCGGATATGCCCATCGTCAAAGTCGGCGCGCGGCTGCTCTATAACTACCTGCTCAAAGGCGGAGTGCAAATCTACGAATACCGTCGCCGACCGCTGCACGGCAAAGTCGCGCTGATGGACGATCACTGGGCGACCGTCGGCTCCAGTAACCTCGATCCGCTGAGCCTGTCACTCAACCTGGAAGCGAACCTGATCATTCACGATCGTCAGTTTAACCAGACCCTGCGGGATAACCTGCAGGGTCTGATCATCAACGACTGCGTGCGCGTGGACGAGTCCATGGTGCCAAAACGCACCTGGTGGAATCTGGGGATCAGCGTAGTGGTGTTCCACTTCCTGCGCCATTTCCCGGCGATGGTGGGCTGGCTGCCGGCGCATACCCCAAAACTTGCGCTGGTGGATCCGCCTGTTCAACCCGAAATGGAAACCCAGGACCGCATTGAGGCGGAAGATGGAGGGAAAACCTGATGTCTAAATCGCATCCACGCTGGCGAATGGCGAAAAAGATCCTGACCTGGCTGTTTTTTATTGCCGTTGCGGTGCTGCTGGTGGTTTACGCGCAAAAGGTGGACTGGGAAGAGGTGTGGAAAGTCATCCGCAACTACAACCGGATGGTGCTGCTGGGAGCGGTTGGGCTGGTGATTGTCAGCTATCTGATGTACGGCTGCTATGACCTGCTGGGCCGCGCCTACTGCGGCCACAAGCTGGCAAAACGCCAGGTCATGCTGGTGTCGTTTATCTGCTACGCCTTTAACCTGACGCTCAGCACCTGGGTCGGGGGGATTGGCATGCGCTATCGCCTGTACTCGCGCCTGGGACTGCCCGGTGGGACTATCACGCGTATATTTTCGCTGAGCATCACCACCAACTGGCTGGGTTATATTCTGCTGGGTGGGGTGATCTTTACCATCGGCGTGGTGCAGTTGCCCGCACACTGGTATATCGATGAAGCCACGCTGCGGATTTTAGGTTTCGCGCTCCTGCTCATTATCGCCCTGTATCTCTGGGCCTGCGCCTTTGCCAGACGCCGCCATATGACCATCAAAGGGCAAAAGCTGGTTTTACCTTCATGGAAATTTGCCGTGCTGCAGATGGCGGTTTCCAGCGCCAACTGGATGGCGATGGGGGCAATTATCTGGCTGCTCATTGGCGAAGATGTGAACTATTTCTTCGTGCTGGGGGTGCTGCTGGTGAGCAGTATTGCCGGGGTGATCGTACATATTCCGGCCGGGATTGGGGTGCTGGAAGCGGTATTTATCGCCCTGCTTGCCGGAGAACATGTTTCTCATGGGACGATTATCGCCGCCCTGCTCGCCTACCGCATGCTCTATTACTTCCTGCCGCTGGCGCTGGCCACGGTCTGTTATCTGGTGCTTGAGAGCCGGGCGAAGAAGCTGAGAGCGAAGAACGAGAAGGCGATGGCAAAATAGGCGCAGCGGTCTGATGCCCTCACCCCGGCCCTCTCCCACAGGGAGAGGGAGAAAACCGCACCGTTAGGGTGAGGGGCAGTATTTAACGACGGTTGCCGAAAATACGCAGCAGCATCAGGAACAGGTTGATGAAGTCCAGATACAGCGTCAGGGCGCCCAGAATTGAGTATTTACGCAGGTTGGAACTGTCACGCACGTCAATCTGCTCACCGATGTTTTTCAGCTTCTGGGTGTCGTAGGCGGTTAAGCCAACGAAAATCACCACCCCGATATAGGTCACCGCCCACATCAGCGCGTCGCTCTTCAGCCACAGGTTTACCAGCGACGCCAGCACAATCCCGATCAACCCCATGAATAGCATGTTGCCAAGACCGCTGAGGTCACGTTTGGTGGTGTAACCGTACAAGCTCATCACACCAAACATCCCGCCGGTGACCACAAAGGTGCTGGCGATGGAGGAATAGGTATAGACGATGAAAATGCTGGAAAGCGTCAGCCCCGTCAGTGCCGAATAGAGCATAAACAGGGTGGTCGCCATCCCGGCACTCAGCTTCTGTACCAGACCGGAGAGCACAAACACCAGTGCCAGTTGCGCAATGATCAGCCCAAAGAAGGTGATTTTGCTGGAAAAGATAAACATCATCAGTTCAGGGGTATTGGCCGCATACCACGCGATAAATGCGGTAAGCAGTAAGCCTACCGTCATCCAGCCATAAACCTGAGCCATATACGTCTGCAGGCCACTACGGGTCTGCTGTACTATCGAATCGGAACGCGGAAATCGGTCCATGATTCACTCCTGATTAAGTAGACACACACGTTAAGACTAACACATCCACATAAACCTGTTACCAACGGCTGGCGGCCTGTTTGTCGCTGTCGCGCGATTCAACCCACCGCTCCCCCTCCGGCGTCGCTTCACGTTTCCAGAACGGGGCTTTGGTTTTCAGATAATCCATGATGAACTCCCCGGCGGCAAACGCGCTGCCGCGATGGGCGCTGGTCACCCCCACGAAAACGATCTCCTCGCCCGGCCACATCTCACCGATGCGGTGGATAACTGTCACACGCCCGAGCGGCCAGCGGCCTCGCGCCTCTTCGACGATCGCAGCCAGAGATTTCTCGGTCATGCCCGGATAGTGTTCCAGCGTCAGCGCTTTTACGCTGTCGCCAAGGTTATGGTTACGCACTTTACCGGTGAAGGTCACAACAGCACCGTCTTCATCGCGCTCTGCCAGCCAGTGATATTCCGTACCGACATTAAAGCGCTCAGGGCTAACCAGAATTCGCGTATCAGCCATCTTAACCCCCCGTCACCGGTGGGAAGAAGGCCACTTCATCACCTGCCGCCAGCGGATGGGTAAACTCCACCAGCGTCTGGTTGACGGCGGCCAGAAGCTTCCCTTCATCCAGCGCCAGCGCCCAACGGTCGCTTTGCGCCGCCAGATGCGCACGCAGTGCGGCAACGTCTTTAAACGTCGCTTCCAGCGTCAGGCTGTCGGTATTCACCAGTTCACGCACCTGGGCAAAAAAGAGCACCTTAATCATGGCTGTCCACCTTAAAATCACCGGATTTGCCGCCGCTTTTCGCCAGCAGACGAACCGTGCCAATCACCATATCTTTCTGCACCGCTTTGCACATATCGTAGATGGTCAGCGCGGCAACGGACGCCGCCGTCAGCGCTTCCATCTCCACGCCCGTTTTACCGGTTAAACGACACAGCGATTCGATGCGCACGCGGTTGTGCTCTGGCTGGGCCTGAAGATTGACCTCCACCTTGCTGAGCATCAGCGGGTGGCAGAGCGGAATTAAGTCCCAGGTACGTTTCGCCGCCTGGATCCCGGCGATGCGGGCAGTGGCAAAGACATCACCCTTATGGTGGCTGCCGTCGATAATCATCGCCAGGGTGCCTGGCAGCATGGTAACGAACGCTTCGGCACGCGCCTCGCGGACCGTTTCGGCCTTGGCAGAAACGTCCACCATATGCGCTTCGCCAGCGGCGTTAATGTGGGTCAGTTGCGACATAGCTTATTTCTTTAAATGGGGATGAAAATTACACGGACGGGTACGGGCATCCAGCTGCGGGGCGATAATGTTATCCCACGCGGTGCGGCAGGCTTTGGTCGAGCCCGGCATGGCGAATATCAGTGTGTTGTTCGCCATGCCCGCCACCGCACGTGACTGCAGCGTCGAGGTACCAATCTCTTCAAACGACAGCATGCGAAACACTTCGCCGAAGCCTTCTACCTCGCGGTCGAACAGCGGGATAAGCGCCTCTGGCGCCTGGTCGCCTGCGGTAAAACCGGTGCCGCCGGTGATCAACACCACCTGCACTTCATCGCTGGCAATCCACTGGGAGACCTGTGCGCGTATGGCATAGCGGTTCTCTTTGACGATCGCTTTATCGACGATCTTATGCCCGGCGTCATGGGCGGCTTCGCGCAGCCAGTGGCCGGAGGTGTCATCCTCTTCGCCACGACGGTCGGAAACGGTAAGGATGGCAATACGTGTCGGGATAAATTCCGCGCTGACCTGACTCATCTTCTGGTTCCTTCTTAAGCCTGATTACCCGCCAATGTATGACAGGTTCTGAGTAATGCCGGTGTTGCCCTGATGCAGGAAGTGGGTCTGTTTTTTATGCGTCAGCGCCTCAGAAATACGCGCTTCCAACGCGGTCTGTTGCGCATCGTCTTCCAGCAGATCGCGAAGGTTAACGCCGCCATCCCCGAACAGACAGAGATGCAGTTTGCCCACCGAGGAGACGCGCAGGCGGTTACAGCTGGCGCAGAAATCTTTCTCGTAAGGCATGATAAGCCCAATCTCCCCTTCGTAATCCGGGTGACAAAAGACCTGCGCCGGGCCGTCGCTGCGCTGGCGGATCTGGTGGATCCAGCCGCGTTTAAGCAGCTCATCGCGCAACACCATGCCGGAGATGTGATGGCGGCGGAACAGCTCGCTGCCCTCGCCCGTCTCCATGAGTTCAATAAACCGCAGTTGAATGGGGCGGGATTTGATCCACGCCAGGAAGGTATCCAGCTGATGATGGTTTACATCACGCATCAGTACGGTGTTGACTTTGACCTTATCGAACCCGGCGGTAAACGCGGCATCAATACCGTCCATCACCTGCTGGAATTTATCCTGGCCGGTAATGGCATGAAACTGACGGGCATCCAGGCTGTCCACGCTGACGTTAATGGCCGTTAAGCCCGCATCACGCCAGGTTGCGACATCGCGCGCCATGCGGTAGCCATTGGTGGTCACCGCAATCTGACGGATGCGTTCGTTTTCACGCACGGCGGCAATAATGTCGGGGAAGTCACGGCGCAGCGAAGGTTCTCCGCCGGTCAGACGCACTTTTTCCGTGCCGAGTGCCGAGAACGCGCGCGTAACGCGGCGAACTTCATCCACGGAGAGAAAGCCGTTATTGGTGACGCTGCCCGGTTTGTAGCCGTCGGGCAGACAGTAGGTGCAACGGAAGTTGCACACATCGGTAATCGACAGACGTAAGTAGTAAAACTTACGCGCGAAAGCATCAGTAAGTTGTGAAGCCATGTACACCTTTCCAGATACGGGAGGCACAGTCATTTCTTTCTGTACCCTGGTGGCATAGTTGCCACGGCCAGGGCGCCATATCTTTCGACACAGGCACCAGGGCTAGAGTGTATGTTTTCAAATTTGAAAACGTGGTTATGGCGATAGTAGCGCGTAAATCACCCTTTCGCCATTACCGCTTAACGCTATATAAACATGTATATAGCGACCTGATCGTGCATTTTCGTTACAGAATACGCCAAAACAGCAGATTCGCATTGATATACGTCATTTTGCCCTGGCTGAGGCATCGTCTTTTAGGGGTAGTTAGGTTACTGTTACGCAGATCGAACGTGATAAGGAATAGGTATGCGCAATCGCACTTTTGCGGATCTTGACCGGGTGGTGGCACTGGGTGGAGGCCATGGTCTGGGCCGGGTGATGTCCTCTTTGTCATCCCTTGGCTCAAGACTGACAGGGATAGTAACAACAACGGATAACGGCGGATCGACGGGGCGGATCCGACGCGCAGAAGGCGGCATTGCCTGGGGCGATATGCGTAACTGCCTGAACCAGTTAATTACCGAACCGAGCGTCGCCTCGGCGATGTTTGAGTACCGTTTTGGCGGTAACGGGGAACTTTCCGGGCATAACCTTGGAAATTTGATGCTTAAAGCGCTGGATCACCTGAGCGTGCGCCCGCTGGAAGCGATCAATCTCATCCGCAATCTGCTCAAAGTGGATGCGTTCCTAATCCCGATGTCTGAACAACCGGTCGATTTAATGGCCATCGACGTGGAAGGCCATGAAGTGTACGGCGAAGTGAATATTGATCAGCTTACGCTGCCGCCGAAAGAGCTGATGACTTACCCGGCCGTTCCCGCCACGCGCGAAGCGGTTGAGGCCATCGCCGAGGCGGATTTGATCCTGATTGGCCCGGGCAGTTTTTACACCAGCCTGATGCCGATTTTACTGGTGAAAGAGCTGGCGCAGGCCCTGCGCAGAACGCCCGCCCCGATGGTGTACATCGGTAATTTAGGTCGCGAATTGAGTCCGGCAGCGGCCAGCCTGTCGCTGGCGGATAAACTGGAGCTGATGGAGCAGTACGTCGGTAAAAAAATCATCGACGGTGTTGTGGTCGGGCCGAAAGTGGATGTGACGGGCATTGGCGATCGCGTGGTGGTGCAGGAGCCGCTGGAGGCCAGCGATATCAAATACCGTCATGACCGTCACTTGTTGCGTGACGCGCTGGAGAAGGCGATTCAGGAGTTGGGTTAGGCTCGTTTTGTGCGGCCTGATGCCCTCATCCTGGCCCTCTCCCACAGGGAGAGGGCGAAAACACGCTGCTTTACCTAAGATGCGGCGATGAAAAGATCCCGCAGCTGATGCAGCTGGTCGCGAATTTGCGCTGCCTCTTCGAACTCCAGGTTCTGGGCGTGCTGCATCATCTGCGCTTCCAGCTCGTGGATTTTCTGCTGCAGCGCTTTCGGCGTCAGCGCGACGGTATCTTCCTCCACCACGGAACGCGCCTTGCCGCGTCCTTTCGCTTTGGTCTTCGCAATGTTCTGACCCAGGGCCAGAATATCCACCACCTTCTTGTTCAGACCCTGCGGCGTAATGCCATGCTCTTCGTTGTAGCGCTGCTGTTTCTCGCGACGGCGTTCCGTTTCGCCAATCGCTTTCGCCATCGACGGGGTGATTTTATCGCCGTAGAGAATCGCTTTACCGTTGACGTTACGCGCGGCGCGGCCAATGGTCTGGATCAGCGAGCGCTCAGAACGCAGGAAGCCCTCTTTGTCGGCGTCGAGGATTGCCACCAGCGAGACTTCCGGCATATCCAGACCCTCTCGCAACAGGTTGATCCCCACCAGCACGTCAAACTCGCCCAGACGCAGGTCGCGGATAATTTCCATACGCTCCACGGTATCGATATCCGAGTGTAGATAACGCACCTTCTCGCCGTGTTCTTCCAGATATTCGGTCAGGTCTTCCGCCATACGTTTGGTCAACGTGGTGACCAGCACGCGCTCGTTGATTGCCGAACGGGCGCGGATCTCGGAGAGCAGATCGTCCACCTGAGTCGCAACCGGACGGACTTCGATCACCGGATCCAGCAGCCCTGTCGGACGAACCACCTGGTCAACCACCTCATCGCCCGATTTCTCCAGCTCGTAGTTGCCCGGCGTCGCCGAAACGTAAATGGTTTGCGGTGCCAGCGCTTCAAACTCTTCAAACTTCATCGGACGGTTGTCCAGCGCCGACGGCAGACGGAAGCCGTACTCAACCAGCGTCTCTTTACGCGCGCGGTCACCGCGATACATCCCGCCGATCTGCGGGATCGTGACGTGGGATTCGTCGATCACCAGTAACCCGTCCGCCGGAAGGTAGTCAAACAACGTCGGCGGCGGCTCGCCCGGCCCACGGCCAGAGAGGAAACGGGAGTAGTTTTCGATGCCGGAGCAGTAGCCCAGCTCGTTCATCATCTCCAGATCGAACTGGGTACGCTGGCTCAGGCGTTGCTCTTCCAGCAGCTTATTGTTCGCCAGCAGCACCTTACGGCGTTCCGCCAGCTCCTCTTTGATCTCTTCCATCGCCTGCACAATACGCTCGCGTGGCGTTACGTAGTGCGTTTTCGGGTAGATGGTGTAACGCTGAATAACGGACTCGACGTGGCCGGTGAGCGGGTCGAACAGCGACAGGCGTTCCACCTCTTCGTCAAACAGCTCAACGCGCAGGGCAATGTCGTCCGATTCCGCCGGGAAGATGTCGATAACCTCGCCGCGCACGCGGAACGTACCGCGCTGGAACGCCTGGTCGTTACGGGTGTACTGCAGCTCCGCCAGTCGGCGCAAAATCGCGCGCTGATCGATGATCATCCCCTGCGTCAGGTGCAGCATCATCTTGAGGTAGAGATCCGGGTCGCCCAGACCGTAGATGGCAGACACCGATGCGACCACCACCACATCACGACGCTCCAGCAGCGCCTTCGTCGCCGAGAGACGCATCTGCTCAATGTGTTCGTTCACCGAGGCATCTTTCTCGATGAAAGTGTCAGAGCTCGGCACATAGGCTTCTGGCTGGTAGTAATCGTAATACGAGACGAAATACTCGACGGCATTCTCCGGGAAGAACTCTTTCATCTCGCCATACAGCTGCGCCGCCAGCGTTTTGTTGGGCGCCAGCACCATGGTGGGGCGTTGCAGATCCGCAATGACGTTGGCGATGGTGAAGGTTTTACCCGAACCGGTCACCCCCAGCAACGTCTGGTGTGCCAGCCCATCTTCCAGCCCCTCTTCAAGACGACGGATCGCCTCAGGCTGGTCGCCAGAAGGACGGAAAGCAGAATTCAGTTTGAACGGTTTACTCATGGGCGACAACCTGGTGATGTAAAAAGCGGCAGGTGAGTAATTTTACTCGTTGTGGCCAGGAATGCCAGTAAAAAACACTGGATGTAAAACCAGTAGCGTGTCACGATATTTAGCATAGCACCCGAAGGATTAGCGTATTCCCGGTCAAAATTTCGACTGAGACGACATAAAACACCAGCCCTACCCGGTTATCCCCAGAACATTTTCATTTTTAACATTTGTCAAGCCAGGTAATGGTAGTTTTATGGTAACCGGTGACACTTTTATGACGGCAATTGATTTTATCTAACCAGTTAAATCTTAAAGGATATTTTCCAGAGCCGCGTTTCGCGTCAATTTGGGCGTAACCCGCGTCTTCTCTCGCTTATCGCGTGTTTTCTAACTCTAATGCACATGGTTATCCACAGGAATAGTGGATAACTGCGTCCAGCCCATACAGACTGCCGCTCAGCAAATTCCCGGTTTTTCCCACGAGGCGGTGACAAAAAATTTTTATCGTTAATTTTTGCCAATCAACCGTTGCGTTATTCATAACCAACCAATGAGATCTTGCTCACAATTCAGCCATTTCAGTCCCTGCACCACCGCTAACAGTTCTGGCACTGAGACAGTGCAATCAGCTTATCGATCCGTCGTTTTGCGACGGCATTATCCTAAAAAAGCCTCTTTTTTAATCAGTTCAACGGTTCTGGCAGGAGATTTGCAGATTCATTAACGAGCCTCACCCACATACATTTTTAAGGAGAGAAAGATGTTGAGTCTGCGTGCAGTCAATCAGTTTTACGGAAACCAACATACGCTATGGAATGTCGATTTGGATTTACCGCAGGGCTTATGCACAGGGGTGATTGGCCTGCCCGGCATGGGAAAAACCACCCTCATCAACTGCATCACCGGCGCGTTACCGGTGCAGAGCGGCACCATCATCTGGCACGAAGCCGGTGCCCCGCCCTGTGATTTACTGCGTCAGGCACCGGATCAACGCGCGCTGCCGGGGATTGGCTACGTGCCTCAGGACCGACGGATTTTTTCGCAACTGACTATTGAGGAAAACTTGCACATCGCCATGCGGGCGACAGGGGCAACGGACACGCGCGCAAAAAGCGATGTCTATGACCTGTTCCCGCAGCTGTGGGCGCTGCGACAGATTCGGGCGAACGGGCTCTCCCCGGACGATCAGTATCAGCTGGCGCTGGCTAACGCGCTGGTCAACCGACCGCGGGTATTGATTCTGGATGAGCCGCTGCAGGGCGCAGGGTACAGCTTTGCTCAGAAGCTGGGCCATCTGCTGGCGAGGCTTAATCGTGAGCTGGGGATGACGGTGTTATTAGCCGAGCAGCAACTGTCGTTTATCCGCCGGGTAGTGGATCGCTTCTGTATGCTGTATCGCGGGCGTAACGTGGCCCAGGGCCACGTTACCGAGCTGGATGACGAGCTTATTGCCCACTGGATGTCGCGGGAAGCAAGGCACTGAGGTCGAGGTAATGTCCGGTGTCGGCGTGCTCAGCACCGTCCGCAAGCCATGGGATCTCCCCAAGGAACGGCGCGGGAAGCACTTGCCTGAGCGTGGCCAGATACTCCTGATGACGCTTACCGGGTGCGACCACGTCGTTGGCTATCCAGCCCGCCAGACGCAGCCCGGCCTGCTGAACGGCCTGTGCCGTTAACATGGCGTGGTTGATACAGCCGAGCTTCACCCCGACCACGAGGATCACCGGAAGCTGCTCGCGCTGGACCCAGTCCGCAAACGTCAGTTCGTCCGACAGCGGCGTAAACCACCCTCCTGCGCCTTCCACCAGCACCCAGTCAGCCTGGCGCTCCAGTGCGCGCAGGCCGTCCGAGAGCACGGAAAACGCGATGGGGCGGCCTTCGTCGGCGCTGATAATGTGCGGCGACGTCGGCTCGGCAAAGGTATAAGGATTCACCGCCGCATAGTCCAGCGGCAGCGTGCTGTTACGCTGCAGCGCCAGCGCGTCGGTGTTGCGTAACCCCTGTGCCGTCATCTCACTTCCGGAGGCGACGGGCTTGTACCCGGCGGTGGTTTTGCCCTGCAGACGAGCCGCCTGCAACAGCGCGGAACTGGCCACCGTTTTACCCACTTCGGTATCCGTTCCGGTGACAAAATAACGTTCAGTCACGTTCGATAATCCCATGAAAGAGTTGATAAGAGAGCGGGAAAGTGCCCCGCCGCTGTGGCCAGGCCAGCTCCAGGCGCTGCAACTGCCCGCGCGTGAGCGGTTTTCTCTCGCGCCCGGCATGCAGATGCGTAGCGCCAATGCCCTTCAGCGAGCGCATGGCGCTGAACGCATCGCTAAAGTTCAGCGTGATGGTCTGCACCTGGCTGCGAAAGCGCCAGCCCGTCAGCGCGTCCGTCACCTGTTCATACGCTAAAAAGCGGTTGGCGTGCGGCTGTTCGTCTACCGCTTTCCATGCCTGATTCAGCTCGGGCAGCGAGCTTTCCAGCAGGGTGGTAAAGGCCACCTTTCCGCCCGGACGCGCCACGCGATACAGCTCGTTTAACGCCTGCGAAAGGCTACTGCACCACTGTACCGCCAGGTGACTCCACACCAGATCGAACTGCGCATCCGGCAGCGGAAGCGACTCAATATCGCCAGTCAGATAGCGGTCAGCCGCCTGTTGCTGTCGCGCCTCGTCCAGCATCTGCTCAGAGAGATCGAGTGCGGTGACGTGGCTTCCGGCGTCGCGCCAGTAGCGGCTGTTGCCGCCGGGGCCGCATCCGGCATCCAGTACGTACCGGAAACGACGCGCACCGAGTAGCTCAAGCAGCCCCTGAGCGCTCTGACGCTGAAGCTCATCATGCTGAGAATAACTGCGTGCAGCCCGGCCAAACGCCGCGGCAATGGCCTGTTTATTGACTGGCGACATGGAGAGCCTCCAGCAGTGCATCGATATCTTCTGCTTTGTGCGCCGCCGTCAGCGTCAAACGCAGACGCGCCGTACCCGGCGGCACGGTGGGCGGACGGATGGCCGTGACCCACATTCCCCGTTCGCGCAGCGTCTGTGCCAGCGTGAGCGCACGGCTGTTTTCCCCCACGATAACGGGCTGGATGGCGCTCTGCGAATCGGTGCTTTGGAAAGGAAGCCGATCCAGACCCTGACGGAAACGCTGAATCTGTTCTGCCAGACGCGCGCGCCGTTCAGCCCCCTCTTCACCGCGGATCACCTCCAGCGAGGCAGAGAGCGCCACCGCCTGCGCAGGCGGCATACTGGTGCTGTAAATCAGATGTCGGGCGAACTGCAACAGATAATCGGCGACGGACTCGCTGCACAGCACGGCGGCCCCGCTCACGCCAACGCCTTTGCCAAAGGTGACGATCAGCAGTTCCGGCTTCACGCCTTGCTGACTGGCGCTACCGCGACCGTCCTCACCCATCACGCCAATACCGTGGGCATCATCCACCAGCAGCCAGGCGTTTTGCTGTTTCGCAACGTCAGACAGCGCACGAAGCGGCGCGCTGTCGCCATCCATGCTAAACACCCCTTCCGTCACCACCAGCTGTTGTCCGGCACAGGGTTTATCCAGCAGCGTGGCGAGCGAAAGCGCATCGTTGTGGGCAAAGCGCCGCAGCTGTGCCGGGCTGAGACTCGCCGCCTCCAGCAAAGAGGCGTGGCTTAAGCGGTCCGCGGCGATACGATCGTCCTTGCCCATCAGCGCGGCAATCACCGCCTGATTGGCGGCAAAGCCGGAGATGAACAGCAGCGCGCGCGGATAGCCCAGCCAGTCGGCAAGGGTCTCTTCCAGCGCCTGATGCGCTGTCGTATAGCCGCTGACGTGCCCCGCCCCCCCGCTGCCCACGCCGTAGTGTTCCGCTCCCTGCTGCCAGGCGCGGACAATCGCCGGATGCTGGCTCAGGCCGAGATAATCATTGCTGGAAAAATTACAGTACTGCCGCCGGGCGTGGGTCAGAAAACGGCCTGCACCGTTTTCCACTACCCTGCGAACGCGAAAAGCATCCCGCGCCCGGCGCTCTTCCAGCGCGGATTGAATACGAGCCTGCCAGGTCATACGGATGCCGCGTTGTAGAACTGTTCGGTATCGGCGTTGAAAATCTGCTGCTCCAGCTGCTGCTGTTGCTCGTTATCTCCCGCCAGCACCTCGGTCTGATGCGGGTTCAGCCCCAGCTTGCGGAACAGCTGGACGTCTTTGTCCTCTTCCGGGTTCGGCGTGGTCAGCAGCTTGCAGCCGTAGAAGATGGAGTTAGCGCCAGCCATAAAGCACATCGCCTGCGTCTGCTCGTTCATCTGTTCGCGGCCCGCAGAAAGGCGGACGTATGAGGTTGGCATCATGATGCGCGCGACCGCGATGGTGCGGATAAAATCAAACGCATCGACATCCTCGTTATCCGCCAGTGGCGTGCCTTTGACCTTCACCAGCATGTTGATTGGCACGCTTTCCGGCGGGGTCGGCAGGTTCGCCAGTTGCAGCAGCAGACCGGCGCGATCTTTCACCGTCTCGCCCAGCCCCACAATCCCGCCCGAGCACACTTTGATGCCCGCTTCGCGCACTTTGTCCAGCGTATCCAGACGCTCCTGATAGGTACGGGTGGTGATGATGTTGCCGTAAAACTCTGGCGAGGTGTCGAGGTTGTGGTTGTAATAATCCAGCCCTGCAGCAGACAGGCGCTGCGCCTGCTCTTCGTTCAGCGTGCCGAGGGTCATGCAGGCTTCCAGCCCCATCTCTTTGACCCCTTTTACCATCTGCTCCAGGTACGGCATGTCGCGATCGTGCGGGTTTTTCCATGCCGCCCCCATGCAGAAACGGGTAGAGCCCGCGTTTTTCGCCTTACGCGCGGAGTCGAGCACCTGCTCCACTTCCATCAGACGTTCGGATTCCAGCCCGGTTTTATAGCGCGCGCTCTGCGGGCAATATTTGCAATCTTCCGGGCAGGCACCGGTCTTGATCGACAGCAGCGTACTGACCTGAACATGGCGCGGATCGAAGTGCTGACGATGCACCTGTTGGGCTTCGAACATCAGCTCCAGGAAAGGTTTATTGAATAATTCAGTGACTTGCGACATCGTCCAGCGTGCGTGGTGAGCCATGGGGCTTCTCCAAAGGGTTTTGTTAATTTTCGGTTCGGTTTATACTCGTAAACCTAAAACTTTTCAAAATGGTTTACAAGTCGATTATGACCCAGGACGATCTCGCCTTCGACCAGCAGCATATCTGGCACCCTTACACCTCCATGACCCGCCCGCTTCCGGTCTACCCAGTGGCCTCGGCCCACGGCTGCGAACTGCACCTTGCCAGCGGCGAGCCGCTTGTTGACGGTATGTCATCCTGGTGGGCGGCCATTCACGGGTACAACCACCCGCGTCTGAATGCCGCGATGAAAGCGCAGATCGAGCAGATGTCGCACGTGATGTTTGGCGGCATTACCCATCAACCGGCGGTTGATCTCTGCCGTCGTCTGGTGGCGATGACGCCCGATGCGCTGGAGTGCGTGTTCCTTGCCGACTCCGGCTCGGTGGCGGTGGAAGTGGCGATGAAAATGGCGCTGCAGTACTGGCATGCCAGGGGGGAATCCCGTCAGCGATTCCTGACCTTCCGCAACGGCTACCACGGCGATACCTTTGGCGCGATGTCGGTGTGCGATCCGGATAACTCCATGCACAGCCTGTGGAAGGGGTACCTGCCGGAAAACCTGTTTGCCCCGGCCCCGCAGAGCCGTTTCGACGGCGAGTGGAATGAAATGGACATGGTCGGCTTTGCGCGGCTGATGGCTGCCCACCGCCATGAGATTGCCGCCGTGATCCTCGAACCGATTGTTCAGGGTGCTGGTGGGATGCGCATGTACCATCCCGAGTGGTTAAAACGCATTCGTAAAATGTGTGACCGCGAGGGCATCCTGCTGATTGCCGATGAGATCGCCACCGGATTTGGCCGCACGGGTAAGCTGTTTGCCTGCGAACATGCGGATATCACACCGGATATCCTGTGCCTGGGGAAAGCGCTGACCGGCGGCACCATGACGCTCTCCGCCACCCTCACTACCCGTCAGGTGGCCGACACCATCAGCGACGGCGAAGCGGGCTGCTTTATGCATGGCCCGACTTTTATGGGCAATCCGCTGGCCTGCGCGGTGGCAAACGAAAGTCTCGCGATCCTGCAAAACGGCGAGTGGCAAACGCAGGTTGCGGCGATTGAGGCGCAGCTGAAAGAAGAGCTCAGTGCCGCCTCGGGGGCGAACTTCGTGGCGGACGTACGCGTGCTGGGTGCCATCGGCGTGATTGAGACCACCCATCCGGTGAATATGGCGGCATTGCAGCGCTTCTTTGTAGAGCGGGGTGTCTGGGTGCGGCCTTTCGGCAAACTTATCTACCTGATGCCACCGTATATCATCACGGCTGAACAGCTACGCACGTTAACCGCCGCGGTGGTTGAAGCCGTTAACATTCCGGCGCATTTCACGATTTGACCCTATGCGTTACACTTCCTGAACGAGTGAATAACGAGGGCAAACCGTATGAAAATCATCAGTAAAGATCTGCGCGACGGCGAAAAACTGCCTGAACGCCACGTCTTCAACGGGATGGGGTATCAGGGAGATAATATCTCTCCGCACCTGGCATGGGACGATGTGCCGGCGGGCACCAAAAGCTTTGTGGTCACCTGCTACGACCCGGATGCGCCAACCGGCTCCGGCTGGTGGCACTGGGTTGTGGCCAACCTGCCCGCCGATACGCGCGTTCTGCCGCAGGGTTCCGGCTCCGACCTGGTCGCCCTGCCGGAAGGCGCCATTCAGACGCGCACCGATTTTGGGAAAGCCGGTTACGGTGGCGCGGCGCCGCCTAAAGGAGAAACGCACCGCTATATCTTCACGGTTCACGCGCTGGATGTAGAGAAGATTGAGGTCGACGAAGGGGCGAGCGGCGCGATGGTAGGGTTTAATGTGCATTTCCATTCGCTGGAGAGCGCGTCGATTACGGCGATGTATTCGTAATTGTGCGGGGTGATGCCCTCACCCCGGCCCTCTCCCACAGGGAGAGGGAGAAAACCTGACAATTCCCTCTCCCTGTGGGAGAGGGTTAGGGTGAGGGGGAAAAAATCACAACACCGGCGGCAGCAACCCCACCAGACGCCCCTCTTCCAGAAGCTGCATCGCCTTATCAATATCCGGCGCAAAGAAGCGGTCATCATCGTAATGCGATACGTACTCACGCAGCGCATGACGTGCCTGCTCCAGCAGCGGGCTGGACTTCAGCCCTTCACGCAGATCGATCCCCTGACACGCCGCCAGCCATTCCACTGCCAGCACGCCACGGGTATTGGCGGCCATCTCCCACAGACGACGTCCGGCTGCCGGAGCCATTGAGACGTGGTCTTCCTGGTTGGCAGAGGTTGGCAGGCTGTCCACGCTGTGCGGATGCGACAGCGCTTTGTTTTCGCTCGCCAGCGCTGCGGCCGTCACCTGGGCAATCATAAAGCCTGAATTCACCCCGCCGTTGCGCACCAGGAACGGTGGCAGCTGGGACATATGCTTATCCATCATCAGCGCAATGCGCCGCTCGGACAACGCGCCCACTTCGGCAATCGCCAGCGCGATGTTATCCGCCGCCATCGCCACGGGCTCGGCGTGGAAGTTACCACCGGAGACCACTTCGTTTTCCTGGGCGAACACCAGCGGGTTATCGGACACCGCATTGGCTTCCACCAGCAGCACTTCTGCGGCCTGGCGCAGCTGCGTCAGACACGCGCCCATCACCTGCGGCTGACAGCGCAGCGAGTACGGATCCTGTACCTTGTCACAGTTATGGTGCGAATCAGCAATCTCACTGGTCTCCGTCAGCAGATGGCGATACATTGCGGCAGCGTCAATTTGCCCGCGCTGGCCACGTACGTCATGAATACGCGCGTCAAACGGACGACGCGAGCCCAGCACCGCCTCCGTGGTCAGCGCACCGCACACCACGGCCGAGGCGAACAGATCTTCGGCTTCAAACAGACCGCGCAGCGCAAAGGCCGTGGAGGCCTGCGTGCCGTTAAGCAGCGCCAGCCCCTCTTTTGCCGCAAGGGTGATTGGCGCTAATCCGGCCTTTTTCAGCGCCTCTTTTGCCGGGAGCCACTCTCCCTGCCAGCGCGCCTGACCTTCCCCCAACAACAGCAGCGACATATGCGCCAGCGGGGCGAGATCGCCGGAGGCGCCAACGGAGCCTTTGGCGGGGATCCACGGATAGACTTCCGCGTTCACCAGCGCTATCAGGGCCTGGATCACGCTCAGACGAATGCCGGAAAAGCCGCGCGCCAGACTGTTAATTTTGAGCACCATCATCAGACGGACAATCTCGTCGTCCAGCGGCTGGCCAACGCCTGCGGCATGGGAAAGCACCAGCGAACGCTGGAGATTTTCCAGATCGTGCGTGGCAATGCGCGTCTGCGCCAGCAGACCAAAACCGGTGTTGATACCGTAGGCGGTACGCCCTTCGGCAATAATGGCTTCAACGCAGGCCACGCTGTCGTTAATGGCGGCATGGGCGCTTTCATCCAGCGAAAGCGTGACCGGCTGACGCCAGACGTGACGCAGCTGTTTGAGCGTGAGCGAGCCGGGAGTGAGTGTTAACGCGTTCATTCATGCTTTCCTTGTGTGGCAGGGATCATCGGCAGGTTAAGTCCCTGCTCTGTGGCACATTCAATAGCAATCTCGTAACCCGCATCTGCGTGACGCATCACGCCGGTTGCCGGGTCGTTGTGCAGCACGCGTGCGATACGCGCGGCGGCTTCATCCGTTCCGTCACAGACGATAACCATCCCGGAATGCTGGGAGAAGCCCATCCCCACGCCGCCACCGTGGTGCAGCGATACCCAGGTCGCGCCGCTGGCGGTGTTGAGTAAGGCATTCAGCAGCGGCCAGTCGGAGACCGCGTCGGAGCCGTCGCGCATGGCTTCGGTTTCACGGTTCGGGCTGGCGACGGAGCCAGAATCCAGATGGTCGCGACCAATCACAATCGGGGCTGACACTTCGCCGCTACGCACCATTTCGTTAAAAGCCAGACCCAGCTTTTGCCGCCACTCCAGCCCAACCCAGCAGATACGCGCCGGCAAGCCCTGGAAGTTAATGCGCTCGCGGGCCATATCCAGCCAGTGGTGCAGGTGTTCATCGTCCGCGACAATTTCCTTCACTTTGGCATCGGTTTTGTAGATATCTTCCGGGTCGCCGGACAGGGCCACCCAGCGGAACGGACCGATACCGCGGCAGAACAGCGGACGAATATAGGCAGGGACAAATCCCGGAAAATCAAAGGCGTTGCTGACGCCCATCTCTTTTGCCATCTGGCGGATGTTGTTGCCGTAATCGAAGGTCGGAATGCCCATCTCGCTGAACGCCAGCATGGCGGAGACGTGTTCTGCCATCGAACGCTTAGCGGCCAGTACCGTGCCTTCAGGATCGGTTTCGGCTTTTTGCTGGTAGGCTTCCCACGTCCAGCCTTTTGGCAGATAACCGTGCAGCGGATCGTGGGCGCTGGTCTGGTCGGTGACGAGGTCAGGGCGAACGCCACGGGCCACGAGTTCCGGCAGGATCTCTGCCGCGTTGCCGCACAACGCTATCGATACCGCTTTACCTTCCGCGGTGTATTTTTTGATACGCGCCAGCGCGTCATCGAGGCTGTCGGCCTGTTCGTCAACATAGCGGGTACGCAGACGGAAATCGATGCGGCTCTGCTGGCACTCAATGTTCAGCGAGCAGGCGCCAGCCAGCGTCGCGGCCAGCGGCTGTGCACCGCCCATGCCACCCAGACCCGCGGTCAGTACCCAGCGGCCTTTCAGCGAGCCGTTGTAGTGCTGACGACCGGCTTCGACGAAGGTTTCATAGGTGCCCTGCACAATCCCCTGGCTGCCAATGTAGATCCAGCTACCCGCGGTCATCTGGCCATACATCGCCAGCCCTTTGGCATCCAGTTCGTTAAAGTGTTCCCAGGTCGCCCAGTGTGGGACCAGGTTGGAGTTGGCAATCAAAACGCGCGGCGCGTTTTTGTGGGTTTTAAACACGCCGACCGGCTTGCCGGATTGCACCAGCAGGGTTTCGTCGTGTTCCAGTTCGGTCAGGGCCTTAACAATGGCGTCATAGCACTCCCAGTTGCGCGCGGCGCGGCCAATGCCGCCGTACACCACCAGTTCGTGGGGGTTTTCCGCAACCTCAGGATCAAGGTTGTTCATCAACATGCGCAGTGGTGCTTCGGTGAGCCAGCTTTTGGCGGTAAGGGTGGTGCCGCGCGCGGCGCGGACATCCTGCTGACGGTATTTACCTGACGACATTGTGTGCTCCTCATACGGGACAGATGATGCATTTAGATATACTTGTATAGACAAGCACACACAAGGTCAGATTTAACAAAAATGATACAATTTTGTTATATTGCGTTAGCTATCACGCTTTTAAAACTTATGACATAAAGTGGCCCTGCAACCGATAGCGGCTACCGGGGAACAGCAGTCTTGCATGCGACACAATCTGCGCGGATGACCAGGTGCGGCGGCGGATCAGCAGGCAGGGATCGTGCTCTTTGATACGCAGCAGCTCGCACTCCTGCGGCGTCGCGCGCACCGCTTCCACAATGTGCTCCCCTTCCGTCAGCGGTGCGACAAGCGAGAGAAAGGCATGCGGCGTGGTTTGAGTGTAATCCTGGTCCAGATAGTCCGGTATCCGTTCGGCGTTTACGCAGCGATCCTCAATCTGCACCGGCACGTCATTTTCGAAATGCACCATTACGGAATGGAAGATCCGGGTTCCCTCCTTGACGTTCAGTACCGCAGCCTGCTCGGCACTGGCCTGCGTCTCTTCAAGCACCAGCACTTCGCAGTGGTGCTGATGGTTTCGCGACGCTATCTCGTCCGCAATGCTGCGGATTTCAAACAGCGCCGATTGTCCTTTCGGCTCCGCCACAAACGTCCCGACCCCCTGCAGGCGCACCAGCAGGCCTTCGTCGGTTAGCTCGCGTAACGCCCGATTGATGGTCATCCGGCTAAAACCAAACTGCGCCACCAGATCGGCTTCAGAGGGAATGCGGTCATGCGGCCGCCAGACGCCGGTGGCGATTTTTTCGCTGATCGTCTGCTTCACCTTTTCGTAGAAAGGCGCGGGAGAGCCGGACGGCGGCTGAGGTGAGCGTGAGAACATCGTGACTCCTTAAATATTGTTATGCCCACCAGTGAGCAATTTGCCAGGCCAGACGGGCGGCAAGCTTCGCCCCCTGTCCGTCCCGATCGTAGTGAGGGTTAAATTCTACCAGATCGGCGGCCTGCAGTTTTCCGCTACGGCAAATGCGCTCGATCGCGGGCAGGAGATCCCGCGCAGGCACGCCTAACGCCGCGGGGGCTGACACGGCGGGCATCTCGGCTGCGGGCAGAACGTCCAGATCAATGGTGAGGTAAACACGATCGGCCTGCGCCAGCACCTGTTCCAGGGCTGATAGCGCATCCAGGTGGAAATGCAGATCGTCCACCAGCGTGGCGTTAAGCCGTTCAGCCTCGTCAAACAGCGCCTGGGTGTTCGCCGCGCGGCTGACGCCAAAACAGGCGTACTGAAATTCCCGCGCGTGGTCAGCACAGTAGTTCGCCAGCTGACGAAACGGGGTGCCGGAGGTGGCCCGTTCGGCCTTGCGCAAATCAAGATGCGCATCCAGGTTGATGACCGCCACGCGCTCATTCGGGAACGCCTCAAGAATACCACGGCCGTGGGCCCAGGCGGTCTCGTGTCCGCCGCCCAACACCAGCGTACGCATGCCAGCCTGCTGACAGGTGACCACGGCATCGCTCAGTGCCTGTTGGCCCTCTTCCAGTTGGTCATCCTCAACGTAAACCGACCCCATGTCCACCAGCCGTTCGTGGCCGGAATGCGTTGCCATGTTCGCCAGCGCCTTACGCAGCACGTCGGGAGCCTGCGCCGCACCCTGCCTGCCCTGATTACGCCTTACTCCTTCATCACAGGCAAAGCCTATCAGCGCAATCGCGGATGAAACCGGGGTAAATTGAGACGGCTGGCGTATGGTCTGAAAAATACGTTTTGCGTTGCTGGCCTCGGCGCTGTCGTCGCGCCCCTGCCAGACGGTCTCTGCAACGGGCTGCCAACTCATACTGCCTCCCCCCGGAAAATGCGTTGATACAGCGGATTGCGTCCCGGCTCGTAAACCATTTCTACCGGATGGTCTGCATCCCAGACGATAAAATCAGCCATAAAACCGGCCTTTAACTGCCCGTGCGTTGTTCCACGCCCCAGCGCCTGCGCGGCGTGCCGCGTGACGCCAGCCCAGGCCTCTTCAGGCGTCAGGCCAAACTGTACGCAGGCCATGTTCATGGCCAGATGAATGCTCGCGAACGGGCTGGTGCCGGGGTTGTAATCCGTGGCGACCGCCATCGGTACGCCCTGCGCCCGGAGCTGTTCAACCGGTGGACGCTGACGCTCCTGAAGAAAATAGAACGCGCCGGGCAGCAGTACCGCAACCGTGCCGCTTTGCGCCATGGCCTGAACACCCTTTTCATCCAGGTATTCGATATGATCGGCAGATAACCCTTTAAATCGGCTGACCAGCGCCGCACCGCCCAGGTTAGAAAGTTGCTCCACGTGCCCTTTCACCGGAATACCCCGTGCGCGGGCGGCCAGGAAAAGCCGCTCGGTTTGTGCTGGCGTGAAGCCGACGTTTTCACAAAAAACATCCACCGCTTCGAACAGCCCTTTTTGCCACAGTTCGGGCATGATCTGCTCGCACACCAGGGTAAGGTACGCGTCTGGATCGTGGCGGTATTCCGCCGGAACCGCATGTGCCGCCAGCAGGGTTGGGCTGATCTCAACCGGATTACTCAGGCTGAGCTGGCGTGCGACCTGCAGCATTTTCTCTTCAGCCGCGGCGTTAAGACCGTAGCCGGATTTGATTTCCAGGGTGGTCACCCCTTCATTCATTAACCGCTCCAGCCGCTGCTGCGCCAGTGTAAGCAAATTTTCCGGCGAACTGTCGCGGGTTGCCGAGACGGTGGCGTTAATTCCGCCCCCCTGTGCGCTGATGGTCTGGTAGGAGACACCGTTGAGACGCTGCTCCCACTCCGCCGCGCGATTGCCGCCAAACACCAGGTGGGTATGGCAGTCGATAAGACCCGGCGTGACCAGGCGTCCACCGAGATCGACGCATTTATCATGCCCGGAAGAGAGGTCTGCTTCAGGAATAACGGCCAGAAGGGTTTGACCGCGCACCACAAGGGCATGATGCGCTTGCAGGCCATAAGATTCTTCACCAGGAACCATTGTCGCCAGTCGCGCATTTCGCCATATCACATCGTCAGGATGAAGTTGCAGCATAAGCCTTTCACTTGTCATGGGTTGTATAGACATTTATTTTCATCTGCTGGCTGCTGTCAACCGCCTTAATGAAAATGTTATTTATTTGTGACGACTTTCCCGCCCCCTGCGGGCGAAAAATGCAACTTTTCCCCTTTTTATCTTCCCGTTTCGCTCAACTTAGTATAAAAAAGCAGGCTATTTCGTCTATCTCGTTTAAGACTTGCATACCCAGGAGCTTCACCTTGAACATTTCCAGGATTTCCCGTCTGGCGTTGGCACTCGCCTTTGGCGTGACATTATCCGCATGCAGTTCAACGCCACCGGATCAGCGACCTTCTGAGCAGGTCGCGCCAGGCACCGCGTCCCGTCCGATTTTGTCCGCTGATGAAGCGAAAAACTTCGATCGCGCGCACTACTTCTCCGCGATGGATCCAAACGCTGCGCCGTGGACGCCGTCTTCTATTAACCTGCCGAAGCAGCCAAACTTTGTTGTGGGTCCGGCAGGGGCGCAGGGCGTGACGCATACCTCTATTCAGGCTGCGGTTGACGCTGCCATCACCAAACACAGCGCATCTCGCCAGTACATCGCGATCATGCCAGGTGAATATGAAGGTACCGTTTACATTCCGGCAGCACCGGGCAGCATCACCCTTTACGGTCTGGGCGAAAAAGCCATCGACGTTAAAATTGGTCTGGCGATTGATTCCGAGATTGACAGCACCACCTGGCGTCACCTGGTCAACCCGGCGGGTAAATACATGCCGGGCAAACCGGCCTGGTATATGTTTGATAACTGCCAGAGCAAGCGTGCCGCTACCATTGGCGTGATGTGTTCTGCGGTCGTCTGGTCTCAGAACAACGGTCTGCAACTGCAGAACCTGACCATTCAGAACACCCTGGGCGACAGCGTTGATGCGGGTAACCACCAGGCCGTGGCGCTGCGTAGCGATGGCGACAAAGTGCAGATCAACAACGTGAACATTCTGGGTCGTCAGAACACCTTCTTCGTGACCAACAGCGGCGTACAGAACACCCTGCAGAATAACCGTCTGACCCGTACGCTGGTGACCAACAGCTACATCGAAGGTGATGTGGATATGGTCTCCGGTCGTGGCGCGGTGGTATTTGATAACACCGATTTCCGCGTCGTGAACTCACGTACCCAGCAGGAAGGTTATGTCTTTGCGCCAGCGACACAGTCTAATCTGTTCTACGGTTTCCTCGCCGTCAACAGCCGCTTCAACGCCTCCGGTGACGGCGTGGCGCAGCTGGGTCGCTCCCTGGACGTGGACTCTGCAACCAACGGTCAGGTTGTGATCCGCGACAGCGTTATCAACGAAGGTTTCAACGTGGCAAAACCATGGGCTGACGCCGCCATCTCCAAACGTCCATTCTCCGGCAATACCGGTTCCGTGGACGATAAAGGAAACGTGCAGCGTAACCTGAACGACGCTAACTTCAACCGCATGTGGGAATACAACAACCGCGGTCTGGGTAGCAAAGTGGTTGCTGAGCCGAAGCAGTAATCTGTTTTGCCGGGTGGCGGCTTCGCCTTACCCGGCCTGTCCGTTACTGCAGTACCACCGGGCATAAAAAAACCTCGCGTTCGCGAGGTTTTTTGTTTTAAGCCGCTTAGTGAGCGTTTACCACTACCCACATTGGCCCCTGGCCTACCGCATAGCGCCCTTTCTCTTCCAGCAAGCCCTGCTCGCCTTTGATTTCGTACAGGGCGATGTGGTGAGACTTCTGCCCCGCTGCAATCAGGTATTTACCGCTGTGATCGATATTAAAGCCACGCGGCTGCGTTTCCGTCGGCTGGAAGCCTTCTACTGCCAGCACGCTGCCGTCTTCCGAGACGCTAAAGATGGTGATCAGGCTGGAAGTACGGTCACAGGCGTAGAGATGGCGACCATCCGGCGTAATGTGAATATCCGCCGCCCAGCGGGTATCCGAGAAGTCAGACGGCATCATATCCAGCGTCTGCACGCACTCAATCTGCCCGTTAGGATCTTTCAGTTCCCAGACGTCCACTGAACTGTTCAGCTCGTTGACCACGTAGGCGTACTGCTGGTTTGGATGGAAGACCATATGACGCGGGCCTGCCCCCTCTACGGTGGTCACTTCAGCCGGATTCTGCGCCACCAGGTGACCATCGTCGCTCAGGGTAAACAGGCAGATACGATCCTGCTTCAGCGCCGGTACCCACAGCGTGCGGTTATCCGGAGAGATGTTCGCCGAGTGGCAGCCTTCCAGCCCTTCCACCACATCCACGGTTTCGACCGGAATGCCCTCTTCCAGACGCGTCACGCTGACACAGCCCGCGTTATAGGAGCCGCTGAAAACAAAGTTGCCCTGGCGATCGGTTGAGATGTGAGTTGGGCTACCCGGCAATGGCGCTTCCGCAGTGTAAGTCAGCGCGCCGTCATCCGGAGAGATGCGGTAGGCCAGCACGCGAAACTCCGGGCGCACACCCACGTACAAGAAACGTTTATCCGGGCTGATCGCCATTGGTTGTACCTGACCAGGCACATCAACAACCTGCACCAGCGTGAGGGTCCCCTCGGCATTTAAACGCCAGACGTGGATCTGCTGGCTTTCAGGACTGGCGGTATAAACGGTTTGTTTCATGAATATTCACTCCTCACTGCGCATGAAAGTAGGTAACTTTTGACGGTGAATGCTGAATTGTCGACGGGAATTTTGACGCGTTCGCCTCTCGGTGTACCATCCCATCAGATCGTAAATTCAATATTAACCCGGAAAAACAAATGACCTCGCGTGTGATTGCTCTGGATTTAGACGGTACCTTACTGACGCCGCAAAAAACCCTTCTCCCCTCCTCCCTTCAAGCGCTTAAACGCGCGCAGGAAGTGGGATATCAACTCCTTATCGTAACGGGTCGACATCACGTTGCCATTCACCCTTTTTATCAGGCACTGGCGTTAGATACACCTGCAATTTGTTGTAATGGCACTTATTTGTATGATTATCAAGCAAAAAAGGTTTTAGAATCCGACCCGCTGCCGGTTCCCCAGGCATTGCAGTTAATTGATCTGCTGGATGTACATGCGATCCACGGCCTGATGTATGTCGATAATGCGATGGTCTATGAGCGCCCGACCGGCCACGTAATCCGCACCACCAACTGGGCTCAGTCTCTGCCAGAAGCGCAGCGTCCGGTCTTTACCCAGGTCTCTTCCCTGCGCCAGGCGGCTCAGGATGTTGAGGCTATCTGGAAATTCGCGTTAACCGATGAAGATACCACCAAACTGAATACCTTCGCGAAACACGTTGAACAGGCGCTGGGTCTGGAGTGCGAATGGTCCTGGCATGACCAGGTGGATATTGCCCGTAAAGGCAACAGCAAAGGTAAACGCCTGACGCAGTTCGTGGAGTCTCAGGGGTGGTCAATGCAGGATGTAATCGCCTTTGGCGATAACTACAACGACATCAGCATGCTGGAAGCCGCCGGAACGGGCGTGGCAATGGGCAATGCCGATGACGCGGTGAAAGCGCGCGCTAACGTGGTGATTGGCGATAACACCACCGACAGCATCGCGCAGTACATTTATACCCACCTGCTGTAATCAGGTGGTAATGGAGACGCTCTTGATTTGCGCGTAAAGCCACAGGCCAGGTTTGATCCCTAACTCATCCCTGGCCCACGGACTGATCCGTGCCCAGAGCGTCCTGCTCCCCACCTCAAGCTGCACCTCTACCTGACCGTTATCATCAAAACACTCGGCGACCTTCGCGCGCAGGATATTACGGATACTGGTCTGCAGCGGAGGCTGTAAAACCAGAGAGACATCCGACGCCTGAATACGAATACGCAGCGCCGACTGCAGGGGCTTGTCGATTTTATTCACCCACAGGTGCTGGTCGCCCAATGCCAGGGCGGTCATCGCGTAATGCGGGTGGTGCTCCAGCACGCTCACCTTCAGGATACTGCTCTGCTGCTCCCGGGGCAGCCACGGGTGCATGACGCTACTGCCCCAGACCTCTTCAAGATTGCCAAACGCCTTTACGCTGCCGTTTTCCAGCACCAGTACGTTATCCGCCAGATGTAGAATTTCATCCAGGGAGTGGCTGACGTACAGCATCGGGATCTTGATTTCACGCGCCAGGCGCTGGAGATACGGCAGGAGTTCACGTTTACGCGGAATATCCAGCGAGGCCAGCGGCTCATCAAGCAGCAGGAGTTCGGGGGCGGTGAGCAACGCGCGCCCTATCGCCACCCGCTGTTTCTCACCGCCGGAGAGCGAGGAAGGCAACCGGTCAAGCAGTGGCTCAATGCCCAGCAGCGCCACCAGCTTGTCAAACTGCGCGGCCATGCTTTTGGCCATGCCGTAACGCAGATTCCCGCGCACGCTGTAGTGCGGGAATAACCGCGCATCCTGAAACACATAGCCAATACGCCGTTTATCCGGCGTCAGGTAAATCTTGTTTTCAACGTCATTCAGGACGCGATTATTCAGCACAATGCGCCCTGCCTGAGGACGTGTCAGGCCACCGATCGCATTAATGAGCGAGGTTTTCCCGGCGCCGGAGACCCCAAAGATGGCGGTGATGCCGGTGGCAGGCAGCGTCTCGTCCAGTGTAAGGGTGTGGTTTCCCAGCGTCTGGGTGAAATGGAGTTCCAGCATAACTATTTCCCCATCCGCTCGCGGCTGAGTCGCGCCAGCCATTCAGAGACCAGCAGCGATATCAGCGCCAGCACAATTGAGATAACGCACAGACGCGCCGCAGCACCTTCGCCACCCGGCGTCTGTATCAGCGTATACATGGCCGAAGGGATCGTCCGCGTTTCACCGGGGATGTTCGAAACAAAGGTAATGGTGGCACCGAATTCACCCAGCGAACGGGCAAAGGCCAGTACCGTACCGACAATAATGCCCGGCAGCGTGAGCGGTAGCGTAATGGTGAAAAAGACGCGCCAGCGCCCGGCACCCAGCGTGCGGGCGGCCTGTTCCAGTTTGATATCCACCCCTTCCAGCGCCAGGCGGATGGCCCTCACCATCAGCGGAAATGACATCACCGCCGCGGCCAGCACCGCACCGCGCCAGCTAAAGGCAAAGGTCAGCCCGAACCAGTCGTACAGCCATTGGCCGATAAACCCGCGTCGGCCCATGGATACAAGCAGCAGATATCCCACCACGACGGGCGGCAATACCAGCGGAAGATGGAGAACGCTGTCAAGTAGCGCTTTGCCGGGAAACTTACAGCGCACCAGCAACCAGGCAAAGAAGATCCCAAAGGGCAAACTTAGCGCAACCGCCAGGGAAGAGACTTTCAGGCTCAGCAGTACAGCCTGCCATTCAGGATCGGTCAATATCATTCGTGAGTCGTAAATCCATAACGTTTAAAGATTGCGGACGCTTCCGGCCCCTTCAGGTACGCCTGGAAGGCCGTCACGGTCGCATTTTTATGTCCATCAACAATCGCAACAGGATATTCCACTTTCTTGTGGGCGTCTTCCGGGAACGTGCCAACCACTTTGACCCCCTTGCTGGCAACGGCATCCGAGCCGTAGACAATGCCCAGCGGAGCCTCATTGCGCTCCACCAGCGCCAGCGCACCGCGTACGTCTTCTGCCGGCGCCAGATCTGATGACAGTGTCTGCCACGCGCCCAGTTTCTGCAGGGCCTCTTTCGCGTAAATCCCAGCCGGTACATGGTCCGGATCGCCCACTGCCAGCCGGCCACCGTTCAGAAGACGCGTCCAGTGAGTCTCTTTGTTGATGGTGATGTCACCCTGCGGACTGGCTTTTGGCGCGACCACGACAAGGCTATTCCCCAGCAGCGTTTCGCGGGTTGTGGTATCCACGGCTTTCTTATCAACGGCGTAATCCATCCATTTCTGATCGGCAGAGATGAACAGATCGGCCGGTGCCCCCGCTTCTATCTGGCGCGCCAGTGTAGAAGAAGACGCAAAAGAGGAGACGACGTCGACGTTCTTCTCTTTTTTATACGCTGCAGCAATATCCTGCATCGCATTCGTCAGCGACGCCGCCGCAAAAACCGTAATTTTACCTTCGTCGGCCAGCGCGTGTCCGGTCAGCGAAAGTGCCAGCGTTGCCCCTGCGAAAAAGCGTAACCCTGTACGTGCCATCTGTAGCTCCTGTGAGTTTCGTTATATACGCAATAATATAACGACAACGCCGGAGATATCCCAGCATTAAATCGTACCAATCAAGAGGTACAATTACCGGATGCTTTAAATCATATCGGCGATGACGAAAAATACTTGAGAGCAAAACGCCCGGGCAAGCCGGGCGTTTTGTGGGGAATCAGTGCTGCTTTTTAGCGCGGTCTCTGTGACCAATGTTCGAAAAGACGTTGAACACTTCACCCAGGCCGTAGATGGCACCGAGGATGATGGCCATCACTACTGGTACCATGATCACGGCGAATACCAGACTTTTCAACAACTCTAACATGGTTTTCTCCAGATATTGTGGACGGCTTATTCTACCCTGAAAAGTAAGAAAAACATCCCCTTTTGTGCGGTCCCCTTTGCGCCCTGTGCCATTTGGTTCACAATAGCCCTTTTGTCAGGACACTCCGTTATGCAGGCTGAAATTCTCCTTACCCTACGACTTCAGCAGAAGCTTTTCGCCGATCCGCGACGTATCGCCCTGCTTAAACAAATAGAACAAACGGGTTCAATAAGCCAGGGGGCAAAGAACGCGGGCATTAGTTATAAAAGCGCCTGGGACGCGATCAACGACATGAATACCCTGAGCGAGCAGATGCTGGTTGAGCGAGCCACGGGCGGCAAAGGGGGCGGTGGCGCCGTGCTGACCCGCTACGGCCAGCGTCTGATTCAGCTTTATGACCTGCTGGCCCAGATCCAGCAGAAAGCGTTCGATGTGCTAAGTGACGATGATAACCTCCCGCTGGACAGCCTGTTAGCCGCCATTTCTCGCTTCTCACTCCAGACCAGCGCCCGCAACCAGTGGTTTGGCACGGTCACCGCGCGCGATAACGGGCAGGTGCAGCAACATATCGAGATCCTGCTTGCCGACGGTACGACCCGCCTGAAAGCCGCGATTACCGCCCAAAGCGGAGAGCGTCTGGGGCTGGATGAAGGCAAGGAGGTGCTGGTGTTGCTGAAAGCGCCGTGGGTCGCAGTGACGCGCGATGCCGAACGCGCCAAAGCGGCAGACAACCAGCTGCAGGGCACCATCCAGCGCATTGAACGTGGTGAAGCGCAGTGTGAGGTCCTGATGACCCTGCCGGACGGCCAGGTGCTGTGCGCGACGGTTGCCCTGAGCGAGGCGCACGAATTAGAAGAAGGTGCTGTAGTCACCGCATATTTCAACGCAGACCGGGTAATTATCGCCACATTGTGCTGAGCGGATTGACAGGCGTGTCGACAGTGAGTATCCCTGACATCTGATGCTGCAAAAAATGGGATAAATCATGTCATCATTGCATATTTCGCAAGGTACGTTTCGTCTTGGCGATACCCGAACGCTGACGCTGCCAGATTTAACACTCCATGCGGGTGAAAGCTGGGCATTTGTGGGCACCAACGGAAGCGGCAAGTCCGCGCTGGCCCGGGCGCTGGCCGGAGAGCTCACCCTGCTTAAAGGCGAACGCCAGAGCCATTTTACGCGTACGACGCGCCTGTCGTTTGAACAACTGCAGAAGCTGGTGAGCGATGAATGGCAGCGTAACAACACGGACCTCCTCAGCCCGGGCGAAGAAGACACGGGCCGCACAACGGCAGAAATTATTCAGGATGAAGTCAACAATCCTGCCCGTTGTCAGCAGCTGGCGGAGCAGTTTGGCATCACCGCCCTTCTCAACCGCCGCTTCAAATACCTTTCTACCGGCGAGACGCGTAAAACGCTGCTCTGCCAGGCGCTGATGAGTGAACCTGAGCTGTTAATCCTGGATGAGCCGTTCGACGGTCTGGACGTGCAGTCCCGCGCCCAGCTGGCGGACCTGCTGGCCTCGCTTAACCAGCAGGGCTACACCCTTGTGCTGGTGCTTAACCGTTTTGATGAAATCCCGGATTTTGTGCAGAACGCCGGGGTGCTGGCGGACTGCAGCCTTACCGAAACCGGCGAAAAATCGGTACTGCTGAAACAGGCGTTGATTGCCCAACTGGCGCACAGCGAAAAGCTCGACGGCATTACCCTGCCCGAACCCGACGCCCCTTCGGTACGTCTCGCTTTAGATCCCAATCAGCCGCGGATTGTGCTGCGTGACGGGGTGGTCTCTTATGACGATCGTCCGATCCTGAATCATCTCAGCTGGACGGTTAATCCGGGCGAACACTGGCAGATTGTCGGCCCCAACGGCGCGGGGAAATCGACGCTGCTGAGTCTGATCACCGGCGATCACCCGCAGGGCTACAGTAACGATTTGACCCTGTTTGGCCGCCGTCGCGGAAGCGGTGAAACCATCTGGGATATCAAAAAGCATATCGGCTATGTCAGCAGCAGCCTGCATCTGGATTACCGGGTCAGCACCACCGTACGCAATGTGATCCTCTCCGGGTACTTTGATTCCATCGGTATTTATCAGGCGGTATCGGACAAACAGCACAAGCTGGCCCAGCAGTGGCTGGATATTCTGGGGATGGACAACCGGGTCGCTGATGCGCCGTTTCACAGTCTGTCCTGGGGGCAGCAGCGTCTGGCATTGATCGTCCGGGCGCTGGTGAAACACCCGACCCTGCTGATCCTCGATGAGCCGCTTCAGGGGCTGGATCCGCTGAACCGCCAGTTGATCCGTCGCTTTGTGGATGTGCTGATTGGCGAAGGTGAGACCCAGTTACTGTTTGTCTCACATCATGCTGAAGACGCACCGGCCTGCATCACGCACCGTCTGGAGTTTATCCCGGACGGTGAGCACTATCGTTACCTGCTGAGCAAAATCGATTAACTTCCGGAGGGCACCGCCCTCCGCTTTTCAGATAACCTGCAGTGATACTTCTTTATCTCTTTGATCTACAATGCGACTGGATCAAAAAAAAGCGGGTTTGAAAAACAGTGTAAACGATTCCACTAATTTATCCCATGTCACACTTTTCACGTCTCTGTTATGCTATGGTTATTACATACCATAAGCCTAATGGAGCGAAATATGCGAGTTCTGGTAACAGGTGGTAGCGGTTACATAGGAAGTCATACCTGTGTGCAACTGCTGCAAAACGGTCATGATGTCATCATCCTCGACAACCTGTGCAATAGTAAGCGCAGCGTGCTGCCTGTGATTGAACGTCTTGGCGGAAAACAGCCGACTTTCGTCGAAGGTGACATCCGCAATGAAGCGTTGATGACCGAGATCCTCCACGACCATGCCATTGAAACGGTGATCCACTTCGCTGGCCTGAAAGCGGTCGGTGAGTCGGTCGCGAAGCCGCTTGAGTATTACGACAACAACGTCAACGGTACCCTGCGTCTTATTTCCGCCATGCGCGCGGCGAACGTCAAAAACTTCATCTTTAGCTCATCCGCCACCGTCTACGGCGATCAGCCCAAAATTCCTTACGTTGAAAGCTTCCCCACCGGTACGCCACAAAGCCCGTACGGCAAAAGCAAACTGATGGTGGAACAGATCCTGACCGACCTGCAAAAAGCACAGCCGGAGTGGAGCATCGCCCTGCTGCGCTACTTCAACCCGGTCGGCGCCCATCCGTCAGGCGATATGGGTGAAGATCCGCAGGGTATTCCGAATAACCTGATGCCGTATATCGCACAGGTGGCGGTGGGCCGCCGCGAGTCGCTGGCAGTATTCGGCAATGACTACCCAACCGAAGATGGCACCGGCGTGCGTGATTACATCCACGTTATGGATCTGGCCGACGGCCACGTGGCAGCAATGCAGCAGTTGGCCGACAAACCGGGCGTGCATATTTACAACCTCGGCGCCGGTATTGGCAGCAGCGTGCTGGATGTGGTTAACGCCTTCAGCAAAGCCTGCGGTAAGCCGGTCAACTATCACTTCGCCCCCCGCCGCGAAGGAGACCTCCCGGCATACTGGGCTGATGCAACCAAAGCCGATAAAGAGCTTAACTGGCGTGTTACCCGCACGCTGGATGAAATGGCACAGGATACCTGGCACTGGCAGTCTCGCCACCCACAAGGTTATCCGGACTAAGGATCCGTCATGACTTCATTCAATCCCGTCGATCATCCGCATCGTCGTTTTAACCCGCTTAGCGGGCAATGGATTTTGGTGTCTCCGCATCGCGCCAAGCGCCCCTGGCAGGGGGCGCAAGAGACGCCTGCAAAACAGACGCTGCCACAGCACGACCCGGACTGCTTCCTGTGTCCGGGCAACACCCGCGTAACGGGAGATAAAAACCCGGACTACAAAGGCACCTTCGTTTTCACCAACGATTTTGCCGCGCTCATGACCGACACGCCGGACGCGCCGCAGAGCGATGATCCGCTGATGCGTTGTGAAAGCGCCCGGGGAACCAGCCGCGTGATCTGCTTCTCGCCCGATCACAGCAAAACGCTACCGGAGCTTAGCGTTGATGCGCTGAAAGAGGTGGTGAGCACCTGGCAGGCACAAACTGCGGAGCTGGGCCAGACTTATCCGTGGGTGCAGGTATTCGAAAATAAAGGCGCCGCGATGGGCTGCTCTAACCCGCATCCACACGGGCAGATCTGGGCGAACAGTTTCCTGCCCAACGAAGCCGAACGAGAAGATCGCCTGCAAAAAGCCTATTACGCGGAAAACGGCTCCCCGATGCTGGTGGACTACACCCGGCGTGAACTGGCCGACGGTAGCCGTACTGTGGTCGAAACGGAACACTGGCTGGCCGTTGTACCGTACTGGGCGGCGTGGCCCTTTGAAACGCTGCTGCTGCCTAAAGCACATGTTCAGCGCATTACGGATCTCAGCGACGCACAGCGTGACGATCTTGCGCTGGCGCTGAAAAAGCTGACCAGCCGTTACGACAATCTGTTCCAGTGCTCCTTCCCGTACTCAATGGGCTGGCACGGCGCACCGTTTAACGGCGAAGAGAATCAACACTGGCAATTGCATGCCCATTTCTATCCGCCGCTGCTGCGTTCTGCGACGGTGCGTAAATTTATGGTGGGCTATGAAATGCTGGCGGAAACCCAGCGTGACCTGACGGCAGAACAGGCCGCAGAACGCCTGCGTGCCGTTAGCGATGTCCATTATCGCGAATCAGGAGTCTAATAAATGAGTCTGAAAGATAAAACACAATCCCTGTTTGCTGAAAAATTTGGCTACCCTGCCACCCACGTTATCCAGGCACCTGGCCGCGTAAACCTGATTGGTGAACACACCGACTACAACGACGGTTTTGTTCTGCCCTGTGCCATTGATTACCAGACGGTGATCGCCTGCGCAAAGCGCGATGACCACAAAGTGCGCGTGATTGCGGCGGATTACGGTAATGAGGTGGACGAGTTTTCCCTCGATGCCCCGATTGTTATCCACGACAGCCAGCAGTGGTCCAACTATGTGCGCGGCGTGGTGAAACATCTGCAAAAGCGTAACAAGAATTTTGGCGGTGCAGATCTCGTCATCAGCGGCAACGTGCCACAAGGGGCCGGTTTAAGCTCGTCGGCATCCCTGGAAGTGGCGGTGGGAACCGTCTTCCAGCAGCTGTACCATCTGCCGCTGGACGGGGCGCAAATCGCACTGAACGGCCAGGAAGCGGAGAATCAGTTTGTGGGCTGCAACTGCGGCATCATGGACCAGCTTATCTCCGCGCTGGGCAAAAAAGAGCATGCGTTACTGATTGACTGCCGAACGCTTGGAACCAAAGCCGTTCCCCTGCCAAAGGGTGCCGCGGTCGTGATTATCAACAGCAACTTTAAACGTACGCTGGTGGGCAGCGAGTACAACACCCGCCGCGAGCAGTGCGAAACCGGCGCACGCTTCTTCCAGCAGCCGGCCCTGCGCGACGTGACGCTTGATGAATTCAACAAAGTGGCGCACGAGCTGGATCCGGTAGTGGCAAAACGCGTTCGTCATGTGTTGACCGAAAACGCCCGAACCGTTGAAGCCGCTTCCGCGCTGGCAAAAGGAGACCTGAAACGTATGGGGGAACTGATGGCAGAGTCCCACGCCTCCATGCGCGATGACTTCGAAATCACCGTTCCGCAAATCGACACCCTGGTGGAGATTGTCAAAGCGGTCATCGGCGATAAAGGCGGTGTACGCATGACGGGCGGTGGTTTTGGTGGCTGCATCGTCGCTCTGGTGCCGGAAGATCTCGTCCCGGCCGTCCAGTCGGCGGTGGAGAAACAGTACGAAGCCAAAACGGGCATTAAAGAAACGTTCTATGTTTGTAAAGCATCACAAGGAGCCGGACAGTGCTAAACGAAACGCCAACCCTCGCACCGGATGGTCTGCCGTATCGCCTGTTAACCCTGCGCAACAGCGCGGGGATGGTTGTTACGCTCATGGACTGGGGTGCCACCCTACTTTCCGCCCGCGTACCAATGCCAGACGGCAGCGTGCGCGAAACCCTTCTCGGCTGCGCCTCGCCTGAGCAGTATATCAACCAGGCCGCCTATCTTGGCGCGTCCGTCGGGCGCTATGCGAACCGCATTGCGAAAAGTCGTTTTGAGCTCGACGGTGTTCGCTACACGTTGCTGCCAAGCCAGGGTGAGAACCAGCTGCATGGTGGACCGGAAGGATTTGACAAACGCCGCTGGAAAATTGTCCAGCAAAACGACCGGGAAGTGCTGTTTTCACTTGACTCGCTGGATGGCGACCAGGGATTCCCGGGTAACCTTACCGCGTTTGCACGCTTTACGCTGACCGACGACAACCGTATCGCCATTGAATACCGTGCGACGGCCGATAAGCCGTGTCCGGTCAACCTGACCAACCACGCCTACTTCAATCTGGACGGTAATCAGTGCGATGTGCGTAACCATAAGCTGCAGATCCTTGCGGATGCCTATTTGCCGGTGGACGAGATGGGCATTCCGTATCAGGGGCTGAAGCCCGTGGAAGGTACCAGCTTTGACTTCCGCAACGCAAAATCTATCGCCCAGGATTTCCTGAGCGATGACGATCAGCGCAAGGTGAAAGGTTACGACCACGCGTTCCTGCTGCAGGCACAAGGCGATGTGAAACAGCCTGCTGCACAGGTCTGGTCTGCGGATGAAAAACTGCAGATGACGGTCTACACCAGCGCCCCTGCCCTGCAATTCTACTCAGGTAACTATCTTGGCGGGACAACCGCACGTGAGCACGGCGAGTACAGCGACTGGCAAGGTCTGGCGCTGGAAAGCGAGTTCCTGCCGGACAGCCCGAACCATCCCGAATGGCCACAGCCGGACTGTGTGCTGCGCCCGGGTGAAGAGTACGTCAGCGTCACCGAGTATCATTTTACTCCGCACGCTTAACCTCCGGCCGCAACATCGTCAGCCCTCCCCCGGAGGGCTTTTTTCTGCACGCCTTGCTGAAAATAGCGCCAATCGCAGACAAAATCATAACCCTGGATTCACAAGCACCTTACACTCAGAGACTATTTTCGCTATGGTTAGGGTTAAGCGTTGCTGCTGGCACGGCCACGGCAATATAATGAGAATTGTTATCATTCTAAAAATGCTTGAGGAGTAAGAGATGGCTATTACTAAGCTGGTTCTGGTGCGCCACGGCGAAAGCCAGTGGAACAACGAAAACCGCTTCACCGGTTGGTACGACGTTGATCTGTCTGAGAAAGGCGTAAGCGAAGCAAAAGCAGCAGGTAAACTGCTGAAAGAAGAAGGCTTCAGCTTTGATTTTGCTTACACCTCTGTGCTGAAACGTGCCATCCACACCCTGTGGAACGTGCTGGACGAGCTGGATCAGGCCTGGCTGCCGGTTGAGAAATCCTGGAAACTGAACGAGCGTCACTACGGTGCGCTGCAGGGTCTTAACAAAGCCGAAACCGCTGAGAAGTACGGTGACGAGCAGGTTAAACAGTGGCGTCGCGGCTTCGCGGTAACCCCACCAGAGCTGACCAAAGATGACGAGCGCTATCCGGGCCACGACCCGCGTTACGCGAAACTGACCGACGCTGAGCTGCCAACCACCGAGAGCCTGGCGCTGACCATTGACCGCGTTGTTCCTTACTGGAACGAAACCATTCTGCCACGCCTGAAAAGCGGTGAGCGCGTGATCATCGCCGCTCACGGTAACTCCCTGCGCGCGCTGGTGAAATACCTGGACAATATGGGTGAAGACGAGATCCTCGAACTGAACATCCCGACTGGCGTACCGCTGGTGTATGAGTTCGACGAAAACTTCAAGCCAATCAAACACTACTATCTGGGTAACGCGGATGAGATCGCAGCGAAAGCCGCGGCTGTTGCGAACCAGGGTAAAGCGAAGTAATTTTCGCCGGACATAAAAAAAGCGCGGAGCCTTCCGCGCTTTTTTATTTGTGCCGGAAGAATCAACCGCGACGGGCTTTTACCGCATTCGCCAGCTGACGCAGGATGGCGTCGGTATCTTCCCAGCCAATGCAGGCATCCGTCACGCTCTTGCCATAGACCAGCGGCTCGCTGCCTTCGAGGTTCTGGTTACCCTCAACCAGATGGCTTTCAATCATCACCCCTATCACCGCTTTCTCGCCGCCAGCAATCTGCTGACAAACATCTGCGCCGACTTCCATCTGCTTTTTAAACTGCTTGCTGGAGTTGGCGTGGCTGAAGTCGATCATCACCTGAGGCGGCAGCCCCGCTTTTTCCAGCCCGACCTTCACCTCTGCGACATGTTTTGCGCTGTAGTTAGGCTCTTTACCGCCGCGCAGAATGATATGGCAGTCACCGTTACCGCTGGTGTTAACAATGGCAGAGTGACCCCATTTGGTCACGGACAGGAAGCAGTGTGGTGCCCCTGCCGCATTGATGGCGTCAATAGCGACTTTGATGGTGCCATCGGTACCGTTTTTAAAACCCACCGGGCAAGAGAGGCCGGACGCCAGTTCACGGTGAACCTGAGATTCAGTGGTACGCGCGCCAATGGCGCCCCAGCTCATCAGGTCTGCCAGATATTGTGGCGTAATCATATCCAGGAACTCACCGGCGGCTGGCAGGCCACTGTCGTTAATCTCCAGCAAAAGCTTGCGCGCAATACGCAGGCCGTCGTTAATCTGGAAGCTGTTGTCCATATGCGGATCGTTAATCAGCCCTTTCCAGCCAACGGTGGTGCGCGGCTTTTCAAAGTACACGCGCATCACAATTTCCAGCTCATCTTTAAGCTCTTCGCGCAGCTTAAGCAGTCTCGCGGCATACTCTTTTGCCGCGGCAGGATCGTGGATTGAGCACGGGCCAATCACCACCAGAAGACGATCGTCATTACCTTTCAGGATCTTATGGATCGCTTTACGAGCATGAGAAACCGTGTTTGCGGCATTTTCAGTGGCGGGGAATTTCTCAAGGAGTGCTACAGGAGGTAATAACTCATTGATCTCTTTAATGCGTAAATCGTCGTTCTGATAATTCATCTTCTTTCCAGCTCTGCCATATCTTTAGTAATGAAAGCAATCCTTTCAATCTATCTTGTCGACCAGGAAGTGTAAACACGGTTTTACACTTCACGCAGATAATTCCTGGAATTCGCCTAAAAATCGCCACAAAATAGCGAAAAACGAGATCTAACCTAAGCTTTTTAACTGTAACAACCATTTTTGCTTTATTAAACGCGATTCCCTACTGACGTAAGTCCGTCTGGCGGGATCTTTCGCCTCTGAAAAAGATGCACTGTTGGAGAATGTTATCCAGCGTAACGACAAGAACAGGAGCACCATGATGAAAATGACGAAACTGGCAACTCTCTTCCTGACGGCAACCCTTACCCTGGCAAGCGGCAGCGTCCTTGCGGCTGAAACGAGCTCATCGGGTAACGGCGATGCTAACGCGGCTGCGTCAGCAGGCCAGGTGGCCCCTGATGCCAAACAGAATGTCGCCCCGAACAATGTCGATAACAGCCAAATTAATAACGGGAACACGAATACCGGCGGCACGATGCTGCACCCTGATGGTACCGACTCCGGCACCATGAATCATGACAATATGAGCAAGGATGAGGTTCACAAAAACACAATGTGTAAAGACGGCCGTTGCCCGGACGCGAATGACAAAGTGGGCGATGATGCCAATACCAAAACGGATGGTACAACCCAGTAACCGGTTATTGATTTAACTGCGAAAGGAGAGCTCAGGCTCTCCTTTCTTTTTGAGTAACTTATTAAAAACGCTACACTAATAACAATAACGAATCAGGAAAGATAACATGGCACACACGCATTCCCACGCCTCCGGCGACGACAACGCTAAACGCCTGCTGCTGGCCTTCGGCGTTACCGCCACCTTCATGATTATTGAGGTGATCGGTGGTTTGATCTCCGGCTCCCTGGCGCTGCTGGCTGACGCCGGACATATGCTTACCGATGCAGCAGCGCTGCTTTTTGCCCTCCTGGCCGTACAGTTTGCCCGTCGTCCTCCTAATGCACGCCATACGTTCGGCTGGCTGAGGCTGACGACGCTTGCCGCGTTTGTTAATGCGATTGCGCTGGTGGTCATTACCCTTCTTATCGTCTGGGAGGCCATTCAGCGCTTCAGACACCCTCAGCCGGTCGCCGGGATGACAATGATGGCGATCGCCGTGGCGGGGCTGCTTGCCAATCTTCTGGCCTTCTGGATTTTGCATCGCGGCAGTGGTGAAAAGAACCTTAACGTACGCGCCGCGGCTCTGCATGTGATGGGAGATTTACTGGGCTCGGTGGGAGCCATAGTTGCCGCACTGGTGATCCTCTACACCGGCTGGACGCCTGTCGACCCTATTCTTTCTGTACTGGTCTCGTGTCTGGTGTTACGCAGCGCCTGGCGGCTATTGAAGGAGAGCGTCAATGAGTTGCTGGAGGGGGCCCCCGCCTCTGTGGATATCGCCGAGTTAAAGCGTAATCTGCATCGTTCAGTTCCTGAAGTACGTAACGTCCACCACGTGCATGTCTGGCTGGTGGGCGAGAAACCGGTTATGACGTTGCACGTCCAGGTGATCCCGCCGCACGACCACGATGCGCTGCTCGAACGCATCCAGCACTTTCTTGAACATCACTATGAAATTGGTCACGCGACCATCCAGATGGAGTACCAGCCCTGTAACGGGCCGGATTGCCACCTGAATGAGGCGCAGTCCGACCATTCACATCATCATCACCATTAATTGGAGAGCGCGTGAGAGCCTCGCTCACGCGCGCTGTTAATCCACATCCGGCTTCCGTTCAGGGCAATGAAGGTCAACAGCAGATATTCAAGTGACATCGCATAGACGCCCTGCAGGGCGAAAATCACCACGCTGATGACATTGATGATGACCCACAGCAGCCAGTTCTCAACGTATTTACGGGTCATCAGGATCATCGCCGCAATGGACAGCACCATCATGCAGGAATCCCAGAACGGGAAAGCATCCGGCTGAAGCACAGGCATTGTCACCTGTAACCCGATGCCGGACATGGCCGCCACAGCAATGCGGGTCAGGAAAGCAAATACCGGGTTGATGTAGACCGTCATTAAACCAATGGCGACCACACACGCGACAAACCAGGCGATGGCTTTCGGCAAGGGTAACCAGCGGATCTGCAGCTCGGCCTCCTGCTGGCTGTTCTGCCGCGACCACGCGTACCACCCGTAGATATTGGCCGCAAAAAAGAACAGCTGCAAAAGCAAGCTTGCGTAGAGCTGGATCTGGAAGAAGATAATCGCAAACAGCGTAACGTTAATGAGCCCGAACGCGTAATTGCTTATCTTCTCCAGGCTTGCGAGCCAGATACAGAGTAATCCCGCCAGCGTGCCAACGGCCTCAATCCATGACAGGTCATAGCCACCTGCACCAATCGGTATATGAACCAGAATGTTTTGTGTGCTAAAAAAATCCATCTTTTCCCCGGGACGTAGTGAATTAAGTACGTAGTGTAGCCGCAAAATCCAGCATGCGGTTAAGTGGAACTAACGCGCCTTCACGCAGAGCGGCATCCACATGGATTTCATGCGCCGCACCGCCGGTTTCTAACCCTTCGGCAATCGCTTTCAGGCCGTTCATCGCCATCCACGGACAGTGCGCACAGCTGCGGCACGTGGCCCCCTCGCCTGCGGTTGGCGCTTCGAGGAGCTCTTTCTCCGGCACGGCCTGCTGCATCTTGTAGAAGATACCGCGATCGGTCGCCACGATAAGCTGCTTATGCGGCAACGTTCTGGCAGCATTAATAAGCTGGCTGGTTGAACCCACGGCATCGGCCATGTCGACAATCGACTGCGGTGATTCAGGATGAACAAGAATAGCGGCGTCAGGGTAAAGCGCCTTCATGCGGGCCAGTGCCTGCGTCTTGAACTCGTCATGAACGATGCAGGCGCCCTGCCAGCAGAGCACGTCTGCCCCGGTCTGCTTCTGGACGTAGCTTCCCAGATGGCGGTCGGGTGCCCAGATAATTTTCTCACCCAGGCTGTCCAGGTGCTCAATCAGTTCAACGGCGATGCTCGACGTAACAACCCAGTCTGCGCGCGCTTTCACTGCTGCCGACGTATTAGCGTACACCACCACGGTCCGGTCAGGATGGGCATCGCAGAAGGCCGAGAATTCGTCAATCGGACAGCCGAGATCCAGTGAACACTCCGCGTTCAGCGTTGGCATCAGGATGGTTTTTTCAGGGCTAAGGATTTTTGCCGTTTCCCCCATAAAACGCACCCCCGCAACCAGGAGCGTGGAAGCAGGATGTTTTGCACCAAAGCGCGCCATCTCCAGAGAGTCAGAAATACAGCCTCCGGTCTCTTCCGCCAGCTGCTGGATTTCCGGGTCGGTGTAGTAATGTGCCACCATCACGGCATCTCGCTCTTTGAGAAGACGCTTGATTTTCTCACGGTAGAACTGCTTTTCATCCATGTTCAGCGGAACAGGCTTCGGCGGGAAGGGATAGATTGCGGCTTCAGGATCAAACATCACGCTCATTATGGCTTCTCGTTTTACTGGCTTAACAATATTGCCTTTCTTTTGCCTGACATAGCAAAACGCAGGGCAATTGTGTTTTGTATACTAAACAAGATAGCGAATCTGGAGTGAAAAGTCACCGGGAATAGATGTGCGGAGCATTTGTTGTATTGCAGATAGCAAAAAAGCGCCTTTAGGGCGCTTTTTAACATTGGTGGGTCGTGCAGGATTCGAACCTGCGACCAATTGATTAAAAGTCAACTGCTCTACCAACTGAGCTAACGACCCCTTGCGGGATTTTTCTTCGAAGTGGTGGGTCGTGCAGGATTCGAACCTGCGACCAATTGATTAAAAGTCAACTGCTCTACCAACTGAGCTAACGACCCATTCGGGTGCTGACTTCGAAGATTTTACTCGGTTCCACGTTTGAAGTGGTGGGTCGTGCAGGATGACTCGGCTTCGCCTCGCCCTTCGGGCCGTTGCTAAAGCAACGTTATCCTTCACGTTTAATATCTGAGTAAGACATTAAAATTGGTGGGTCGTGCAGGATTCGAACCTGCGACCAATTGATTAAAAGTCAACTGCTCTACCAACTGAGCTAACGACCCGAGTGGTGGGTGATGACGGGCTCGAACCGCCGACCCCCTCCGTGTAAAGGAGATGCTCTACCAACTGAGCTAATCACCCACTCTGTACTGCCGGAACTGCTTTAAGTGGTGGGTCGTGCAGGATTCGAACCTGCGACCAATTGATTAAAAGTCAACTGCTCTACCAACTGAGCTAACGACCCACTTTTACGCTGCTTTCACGTTGTTTGATATCCCGTGGCAACGGCGGCATATATTACTGATTTAAGAATTCTGCGCAACAAAAATTTCGATGAAGATCACTTAACTGCTTAGTAATCATGCTGCACGACCAGAAATAACGCGATTTCTGGTCATGCGATAATCATCCCATCGAACTCAGACGTTTTTGCGCCTGTTTGGCCCCTTCCGTGCCCGGGAATTTTGCAACCACCTGCTGATAAACCGCTTTGGCTTTCGCAGTGTCACCTTTGTCCTGCATGATCACGCCGACCTTAAACATCGCATCAGGCGCTTTTGGCGATTTCGGGTAATTTTTCACCACAGAAGCGAAATAAAACGCCGCATCGTCTTTTTTACCCTTGTTGTAATTCAACTGACCCAGCCAGTAATTTGCGTTTGGCTGGTAAGTGGAATCCGGGTACTTCTTAACGAAGTTCTGAAACGCAACGATAGCATCATCCTGGCGCGATTTATCCTGTACCAGTGCAATGGCCGCGTTGTAATCCGTATTCGCGTCACCGCTCTGCACAGGCGCCCCTGTCGCAGCAGAGGCATCGGCTGAAGGCGCTGGCGCGTCTGTGGCCGCTCCGCTTTGATCGCCCGCTGCTGGTTGCGCTGCTGCCCCCCCGCTGCTCAGGCTATCAATCTGCAGCAAGATCTGCTTTTGACGTTCCACAACCTGGTTAAGCTGATACTGGCTCTCCTGAATCTGACCACGGAGGGAGTCGATATCAGTTTGGTTATCGGAAAGTTGTTGCTGGAGTTGGGTTAAAAGCTGACTGTGAGCGTTAGAGATACGCTCGAGTTGAGTGACCCGGTCTTCCACCGAGCCTGAGCCGACACTACTGATTGGTGCCTGAGCAAAAGCGGCCCAGGGGGCCGCTATTCCAACCAGTAACGACAGACTCAACAGATGATGTCTGAAGTTACTGCTCATGCAATTCTCTTAGTAAACCAGTACGGCACGACGGTTTTTGGCGTACGCCGCTTCGTCATGACCCAGTACTGCAGGTTTTTCTTTACCGTAAGAAACGATGGAGATCTGGTCAGCAGAAACGCCTTTACCCTGCAGGTACATTTTAACAGCGTTAGCACGACGTTCACCCAGGGAGATGTTGTACTCTGGTGTACCACGTTCGTCCGCGTGACCTTCTACGGTGACTTTGTAAGACGGGTTGCTACGCAGGAAGTTAGCGTGAGCATCCAGCATCGCAGCGAAGTCAGAACGGATGTCGTATTTATCCAGATCGAAGTAAACGATGTTGTTCTGCTGCAGCTGCTGCATCTGAAGACGCGCTTGCTCTTCAGAGGACATGTTGCCATTGCCGTTCGCGTCCATACCGGTGCCGGCACCCATCATGCCTTCGCCGCTCTGGTCATTGCTGGCGTTCTTGTTAGAAGAACACGCTGCGATTGCCATTACAGGCAGAGCGATCATCAGCCCCTTCAGCACTTTGTTCAGTTGCATTTCTATGATTCCTTTAGTAATCAATTAATTATTATTTACAGATACGGCGACCAGGCAGGGGATTTTACCTGTCCATCAGTTGCCGGAATACGCGCTTTGAAACGCCCATCTGTAGAAACCAGATTCAGCACAGATCCCATCCCCTGAGAAGAGCTGTAGATTACCATAGTGCCGTTAGGTGCCAGACTTGGCGTTTCATCCAGGAACGTTGACGACAGAACTTGGACGCCACCCGCTACCAGATCTTGTTTGGCAATGTGCTGCTGCCCACCGTTGGAGCTGACCATTACCATAAATTTACCGTCGCTGCTCACATCTGCGTTCTGGTTCTGAGAGCCTTCCCAGGTGATACGCTGCGGAGCACCGCCGTTGATGTTCACTTTATAGATTTGCGGACGGCCTGCCTGGTCAGAGGTAAACGCCAGGTTCTGGCTGTCCGGGAACCATGATGGTTCCGTGTTGTTGCTGCGACCATCCGTCACCTGACGGATCTGACCAGAACCAATGTCCATCACGTACAGGTTCAGGCTACCGGTTTTGGACAGCGCAAAGGCCAGCTTAGAGCCGTCCGGCGAGAACGAAGGCGCACCGTTGTGACGCGGGAACGACGCCACCTGACGAACAGCACCGTTAGCCAGCGTCTGGATAACCAGCGCAGAACGACCGCTTTCGAAGGTCACGTAGGCCAGTTTAGATCCGTCCGGAGACCAGGCTGGAGACATCAGTGGCTGAGAAGAGCGTTTCACCAGGAACTGGTTGTAACCGTCGTAGTCAGAGACGCGCAGCTCATACGGGAACTGGCCGCCGTTGGTCTGTACCACATAGGCGATACGGGTACGGAACGCACCTTTAATACCGGTCAGTTTTTCGAATACCGCATCGCTGGCAGCGTGAGCCGCATAGCGCAGGTACTGTTTAGTGACCTTATAAGAGTTCTGAGCCAGAACGGTACCCGGTGCACCACCGGTATCCACCAGCTGCCAGGCCACGTTGTAAGAGCCGTCCGGGTTAGGGGTAACCTGACCCACAACCACGGCATCAATGCCCAGTGCAGACCACGCGGCAGGTTGAACTTCCTGCGCGCTACCCGGCTGCTGAGGCAGACGAGAACGATCTAACGGGTTGAATTTACCGCTGTTACGCAGGTCAGCTGCCACGATGCCACCGGCATCTTCAGGCGCCGCACCAGGGCCAGCCCACTGGAATGGAACTACACCGATTGGGCGTGCCGAGTCCACCCCCTGGGTGATCTCGATACGTACTTCTGCGTGCAGTACAGCTGCCCACAGCATTAAGAAACTAAATGCTACACGTAATGCCTGCTTCATCATATCTCCCTTATCTGGGTAACCTTACCCACGATAATTTAGCAGAATGTTAACAAACCCAAATAGACAAAACTACTAAACCCTGGTTACGACAATAGACTGTTTTCCATACTTCCGTAAGGAGAGTCGATTACAGCTTAAAGTCCAGTTTGGCATCTTTTATCTTTTCATAAACAGCCTCACTAGGCGGTTTAGGAATGTTCGCCGATCTTGCTGCGGCCAATGCTGCCTGACAAAGCGCAGGATCGCCCCCTTCAGACGTCACATTTTTCAACCGGCCGTCTGGCGCAAGGTTGATATGCAGCACGCACTGTTTACCCTGATAAAGGCCTGCATCAAACAGGCGACTCTGAATAGCCACCTGAATCTGCTTAGCGTAAGCGCTGATATCCGCCCCCGTCGCTCCACCGTTGGCACCCGAAGTACCGCTGTCTTTAGACGGCTGACCACTCCCCTTCGCCCCACCGCCTGTTTTCGGCGCATTCTTACCGGAACTGAGATCGCCCAGCAGATCGTCAACGCCCGCAGCGGCCGCGGCTTTCTCTGCAGCAGCCTTTTTCGCTGCAGCTTTTTCAGCATCCGCTTTTTTATCGGCAGCAGCCTTCTCAGCTGCAGCTTTTTTGTCGGCAGCCGCTTTCTCGGCGGCAGCTTTCTTCTCCGCAGCCGCTTTTTCAGCAGCGGCGGCTTTTTCTGCGGCAGCTTTCTCGGCAGCAGCGGCTTTCTTCGCAGCCTCGGCAGCCGCTTTCTTCTCGGCTTCCTGAGCCGCTTTTTTCGCGGCTTCGGCTTCCGCTTTCTTCTGAGCATCAGCAGCGGCTTTTTTCGCGGCTTCTGCTTCCGCTTTCTTCTGAGCATCAGCGGCGGCTTTCTTCGCGGCTTCCGCTTCCGCTTTCTTCTGGGCGTCGGCAGCGGCTTTCTTCGCCGCTTCTGCCGCTAATTTCGCCTGGGCATCTGCCTGTGCTTTGGCATCCGCTGCGGCTTTCGCTGCCGCCTCTTCCGCCTGCTTTTGCTGTTCCTGGGCTTTCTTCGCGGCCTCTTCGGCTTGCTTCTGCTGTTGTGCCTGCTCTTTCGCGGCTTCCTGCGCCTGCAAACGTTCTTTCTCAAGCTGCTTCAGACGTTCCTGCTCGGCGGCCTGCTTTTCACGCAGTTCCTCCGCTTGCTGTTGCGCCTGTTTTTCTCGCTGCTCTTCAGCCCGTTTTGCACTCGCCTGCTGCTGTTGCTGACGGTTATAGTTCTGCACGACCGCACCGGGATCCACCATGACGGCGTCGATAGAAGAACCGCCACCGCCGCCTGATGCATCAATATGCTCGTCGAACGAACTCCAGATCAGCCCTGCAAAAAGGATCACATGCAGCACTGCGGAGACGATTATCGCTCGCTTAAGCTTGTCGTTCTGTTCGGTTGCCTTTGACACTATCGGTTCCCAAAAACTACGCGGATGATCAAATAGGCTGAGTCATTAAGCCGACAGACTTAACACCCGCACTATGTAGCAAGTTCAGCGCTTTAATAATTTCATCGTAAGGCACGTCTTTCGCACCACCGATTAAGAAGACCGTTTTCGGATTAGACTCCAGGCGTCGTTGCGCTTCAGCAATCACCTGCTCCGGCGGTAGCTGATCCATACGATCTTTCTCTACCACGACGCTGTATTGCCCTACGCCGGAAACCTCAATGATGACCGGAGGATCGTCATTGGTGCTTACCGCCTGTGATTCTGTCGCATCCGGCAGATCAACTTCCACGCTCTGGGTAATGATGGGCGCTGTCGCCATAAAGATCAGCAGCAACACCAGCAGTACGTCCAACAGCGGAACGATATTGATTTCGGACTTGAGCTCGCGACGACCTCGTCCACGCGATCTGGCCATGGTTTACCCCTTGTTGCTCTCGGTGCTGGTAAACGCCTGACGGTGCAGAATCGCGGTGAACTCTTCCATGAAGTTGTCGTAGTTCAGTTCCAGTTTATTCACGCGCTGGTTCAGACGGTTGTAAGCCATAACCGCCGGGATTGCCGCAAACAGACCGATAGCGGTTGCAATCAGTGCTTCTGCAATACCCGGTGCAACCATCTGCAACGTCGCCTGCTTCACTGCGCCCAGCGCGATAAAGGCGTGCATGATCCCCCACACCGTACCAAACAGGCCGATATACGGGCTGATGGAACCCACCGTTCCCAGGAAGGGAATGTGTGTTTCGAGATTTTCCAGCTCGCGGTTCATGGAGATACGCATCGCACGCGAGGCCCCTTCCACCACCGCTTCAGGTGCATGGCTGTTCGCGCGATGCAGACGGGCAAACTCTTTGAATCCGCTGTAGAAAATTTGTTCGGAGCCAGCGAGACTATCGCGACGACCCTGACTTTCCTGATACAGACGGGACAGTTCGATACCCGACCAGAACTTATCTTCAAACGCTTCCGCTTCACGGCCAGCCGCATTGAGAATACGCGTTCTCTGGATGATGATGGCCCAGGATGCGATTGAAAAACCAATCAAAATCAGCATGATAAGTTTAACCAGAAGGCTTGCCTTCAGGAACAAATCAAGGATATTCATGTCAGTCACTGCTTAAACTCCGCGACAATAGACTTAGGAAGCGCACGAGGCTTCATTATGGTTGGATCAACACAGACAATCAGTACTTCAGCTGAGTTCAGTACGGTGTTCTCTGCATTGACTATCCGCTGCGTGAAAACCAGCGAGGTTCCGCGCATTGATGTAATTTCAGTTTGGACTTCGAGCATATCGTCGAGTCTGGCAGGCGCAAAATACTCAAGCGTCATCTTGCGTACCACGAAGGCAACTCGCTCAGCCAACAGTACCTGTTGACTAAAGTGATGATGGCGCAGCATCTCTGTGCGTGCCCGTTCATAAAAAGCAACGTAGCTGGCGTGGTAAACCACACCACCGGCATCGGTATCTTCGTAATAGACACGAACCGGCCATCGAAACAGCGTTGTATTCACTTTACATCCCGGTAATGCAACAAAAGTTTATGCTTTAAACTTCGCTACTATACGCGCGGGAATGATGGTTTGGAATGGGAGAAAGTAAACGGAGAGTAAATTTTTATGGGCTCGGGTAAGCCCATATGGTTAACGGACATTTCTTATTCAGAAGAAGAAGAAAATCAATCCAGCAAGCAGCACGATATCGGCAATAAGCGGGCAGAAAATGCCCTGCCAGTGAATCGCTTTCGGACGAAAGCCTACGCCGTGGATCACACCGGCGCACACCGCCCACATAATGAGAAAGCCGTGCCAGATTTCAAGCTCGCTGGTCTTCGCTGCAAAACGCGAAGGGTCCCAGAAGATACACCCTGCCAGCAGTAATGCCATCACTAAAGAAAGCGCCCGTAACGGGCGCTTATCCATTACCGCATATAACGTTGCGATAATCTTCATTAGTGTTTTTCTTCACCCGCTTTGGTCGCTTCAACGTGCTCAAGCGCCAGGGCAGTGATGACACCAAAAGCACAGGCAAGAAGCGTCCCTAAAATCCATGCGAAATACCACATATTCAGCTCCTTACTTAGTACATAGAGTGGGTGTTGCTTTCGATATGTTCTTTAGTGATACGACCGAACATTTTCCAGTAACACCAGATGGTGTAGGCCAGAACAATCGGAACGAACACGCAAGCAACATAAGTCATTAAGTTCAGCGTCATATGGCTGGAGGTTGCATCCCACATGGTCAGGCTAGCATTCAGCATGGTGCTGGATGGCATCACGAATGGGAACATAGCGATACCTGCAGTCAGGATGATGCACGCCAGCGTCAGTGATGAGAACACGAACGCCAGAGCGCCTTTTTCCAGACGAGACGTCAGAACCGTCAGCAGCGGCAGCAACACACCCAACGCCGGAATAGCCCACAGCACAGGCATCGCGTTGAAGTTCACCAGCCATGCACCGGCCTCACGCGCCACTTCTTTGGTCAGCGGGTTAGACGGCGCGACGTGGTTAATCGCAGACGTCACCACGTAACCATCAATACCGTAGACCACCCAAACACCTGCCAGCGCGAAGCAGACCAGTGTGATCAGGGCAGCAACCTGAGCCGTTGCACGAGAACGCAGATGCAGCTCACCAACAGTACGCATCTGCAGATAGGTTGCGCCCTGGGTGATGATCATCGCCACACTGACTACGCCTGCCAGCAGACCAAACGGATTCAGCAGCTGGAAGAAATTACCGGTGTAGTAAAGACGCATGTACTCGTCCATGTGGAACGGTACACCCTGCAGCAGGTTACCGAATGCCACACCAATCACCAGCGGTGGAACGAAGCTACCAATGAAGATGCCCCAGTCCCACATGTTACGCCAGCGGGTGTCTTCAATCTTGGAACGGTAGTCAAAACCGACCGGACGGAAGAATAAAGACGCCAGAACCAGAATCATCGCCACGTAGAAACCGGAGAACGCAGCCGCGTAAACCATCGGCCAGGCAGCGAACAGCGCGCCGCCTGCGGTGATCAGCCACACCTGGTTACCGTCCCAGTGCGGGGCGATGGAGTTGATCATGATTCGACGCTCGGTGTCATTACGACCGAGGAAACGGGTGAGCATCCCCACCCCCATGTCGAAACCATCCGTGACAGCAAAACCGATCAGCAGAACACCGATCAACAGCCACCAGATAAAACGCAATACTTCATAATCGATCATTTGATGACTCCTGTCTTAGCGTGCCGGCTGAGTAGTCACACCGGACTGCTCGTAGTGATAGCGACCGGTTTTCAGGCTGCTTGGGCCAAGGCGCGCGAACTTGAACATCAGGAACAGTTCAGCTACCAGGAACAGGGTGTAGAGACCACAGATCAGCAGCATTGAGAAGATCAGATCGCCTGCTGTCAGCGAGGAGTTGGCCACCGCCGTTGGCAGCACCTCACCAATCGCCCATGGCTGACGTCCATACTCCGCAACAAACCAGCCGGACTCAATTGCGATCCACGGCAGCGGGATAGCATACAGCGCCGTACGCAGCAGCCATTTTTTCTCGCCGATGCGGTTACGAATCACAGACCAGAAGGACGCCGCAATGATCAGCAGCATGATGATGCCGCAGCCTACCATGATGCGGAATGCAAAGTAGAGTGGCGCTACGCGTGGAATAGAGTCTTTGGTTGCCATCTGGATCTGCGCTTCCGTCGCGTCGGAGACGTTCGGGGTATAGCGTTTCAGCAGCAGACCGTAGCCCAGATCTTTCTTCACGTCGTTGAATTGGTCACGAACGGCCTGGTCGGTAGAACCGGCACGCAGCTGTTCCAGCAGAGCGTAGGCTTTCATACCGTTACGGATACGGCCTTCGTGCTGCTCCATTAGCTCTTTCAGCCCCGTCACCTGTTTGTCAACAGAACGGGTGGCGATGATACCCAGCGCATAAGGAATTTGAATGGCGAAGCGGTTTTCCTGGGCGTCCTGGTCCGGAATACCGAACAGGGTAAAGGCAGCCGGGGCCGGTTGGGTTTCCCATTCAGCTTCGATTGCGGCGAGCTTGGTTTTCTGTACGTCACCCATTTCATAACCGGATTCATCACCCAGCACGATAACGGAGAGGATGGCAGCCATACCGAAGCTTGCAGCGATAGCAAAGGAACGTTTAGCGAAGGCGAAGTCACGACCACGCAGCATATAGTAGGAGCTGATGCCCAGAATGAACATCGCGCCGCACACATAGCCAGAGGCCACGGTGTGGACGAATTTAACCTGAGCAACCGGGTTCAGGACCAGCTCGGCAAAGCTGACCATCTCCATACGCATGGTTTCGAAGTTGAAATCAGACGCAATCGGGTTCTGCATCCAGCCGTTTGCCACCAGGATCCACAGCGCGGACAGGTTAGACCCTAATGCCACCAGCCAGGTCACCGCCATATGCTGGACTTTGCCCAGACGGTCCCAGCCGAAGAAGAACAGACCTACAAAGGTGGATTCGAGGAAGAAGGCCATCAGACCTTCAATGGCCAGCGGCGCACCGAAGATATCCCCTACATAGTGGGAATAATATGACCAGTTAGTCCCGAACTGGAACTCCATGGTCAAACCGGTAGCCACGCCCAGTGCGAAGTTGATACCAAACAACTTGCCCCAGAACTTGGTCATATCTTTATAAATCTGTTTGCCGGACAGAACGTATACCGTTTCCATGATGGCCAGCAGGAACGCCATACCGAGCGTCAGCGGCACAAACAGGAAGTGGTACATCGCGGTCAAGGCAAACTGTAAGCGCGACAGTTCGACTACGTCTAACATTATGACTCCTTGCTCATCGCATGAAGACTCCGAGAGTGAACCCCAGGAAAAGGATCCACACGCATGCCCCAATACAAAGTTATCTGCTCCCCTTCTTCGTTGCCTATTCTCTACAGAATGAAAAAGCAGTGATGAAAGGTTACAAATACGTTAATAAAAAACTCAAATTGGTCCCGCAAATATAATACGCTGCAAAACCCTTACAATAAACAGGTTTTTATTGAATCATATTTACGTTTTTCGACGGCGATCAATTTATAGCAAAATTACCACTTTTCGACCATTTTGATCGGGGACAATTTAGCGCTTTTAAGCACCTTTTTCCAAGGATTAAACTTTGATTTAAATCAAAAACAACGACCGATGTTAACTATGTTTAAACGCGGTAAGAATGGTAAAAACCATGTTAACGATATGTGCATACAAAGCTGTGATTGGTTATCGAAGAAGGGAAAAAATATAAACAGTAGTGATTTTAATTAACGCAAAAGAAAAACACCTTTTCGACGCGGGGCAATCCTTAAAGCGTAGTCGGGCCAGGTTATTTTTCCAGAGTTTGACTGCAACCCTTCGAAATTACATTTAATTTACTTTTCGCGCTCTATAAGTTAACACCGTAGCGTGACTATTTAATGAAAAAAGGCTGCACTTAGCAGCCTTTTTTCGTTTTTCAGGCAAGAAGAATGCTAAAGGTTCGTGACTGCCCCGGTCTGAACGTGCCGGTAATCCCCTGCTCTTCACGATCATCCAGTAACCGTTCATTCAGGTCCGTTTCGCCGCACCGTTTCAACGCCGGGTTAACGGATAACGTCGTCTCGCAGACGCTGGACTCCGAAGGGTTGAACAGGCGAAGAATAAGTTCATCCCGATCTTCCGCTTTTTTGAGCGCGCTGAGCACGCATCCCGTCGGGGAAAGCGCCAGCAGACTGTAACTTTCCGGCGTGGTGAACGACGCACGGTTTAATTTCATCGCATCCCAGGGGATCTTGTTATAGCACTGCACCGGCGTTAACCACGCCTTAGCCTGCTGCGTGACGCCCGAGCTTTCAGGGGTACCACTGAAACTGAACAGGCTAAAACGGCAGGTTAACGGACCACGCATCTGGGAATCCGGGACGGGCATCTTAATCCCCGAAGGTCTGCCAGGGCGCAACAGCAAATCTTCTTTTCCGAGTAACCCCACGCCGCGCAGCAGAGTCAGCGCAAAGGCTTTTTTGGTATCGCCCACCACTTCAAATTCACGTAGTCCTTCTGTAAACAGCGCAAGCCCGTTTCGCTTTTCCTGCAGCACGGCATAGTTGAGCAAATTCCAGACAGGAACGGGCGCTTCTTTCCAGCCCTCTTCCTGCCAGCGTTGCATCGCAGCGTCCTGCACGGGGCGAGTAATGGTGCCAAACTGCGTATCCGCGAGCACGTGCTGAGTCGTAAACGGTGTGGGGATCAGCACCCGAACGCGGTGGTCATCCGCCTGGTTATCCAGACGCACCGCCACATCAATACGTCTGCTGTTGTGGCTGAGCGTAATGTCAAATGCCACCTCAAGAGAACCCTTTCGCTGACGTGCAGCGCGTTCAGAGAGGTTTGCCGGTACAGCAATACGGTGGCGGATCACCGCCCTGCTCTGCCAGGCTTCGTGTATGACGTCAACCTGATGCTCGCCCTGTGCCGAAGTGAGCCTCCACTCTTCCCGTGAAGGCGAGTAGTCGTACTCATCGCCATCATCCGAACTCTCTTCAATCTCCAGTACCCGGTCGTAAATCAGGCCGGTTTCTTTGTCGCGCAGACGCAGCGTACCGTCGTCGTTTATATCAATCTGCCAGAAAGCATTTTCGATTAAAGCACCGGTGTTTTGCGCCGGAGAGAGCACCTTTCCGGCTACGTGCGGTTCAATAAACAGCGTACGGTAGCCCATCGACGGCAGGATCTGGCTGAGCTGGATATCAAACTCCATAAACGGTTCGTAGTTGCCGTAATGGACAATCTGCCGGTCAATGAGACCAGGGTCGAGCTCGCGCGCGCTGCGAATGAAATACGGGATCTCGTTGCCTTTCTCATCACGCAGACGAAACTGGCTGGCGCGCAGCCGAATCGTGGTGTTCATCACCTCTTCACGCGGCCAGGGCATCAGGTTGAACATCACCAGCTTATCGGCGTCGGATTGCGGCATGTTGTCGACAATCTTGCGCATATAGAAGCGCACCAGGCTGTCAGCCATGTCCTCCGCCAGCTCAAAGCGGGAGACAATCTCGCGATGCACCTTGTCGCTGCAGCAGCAGCCGATGCTGTCGTGGGCGTGATTTTTGAGGATCTCTTTCCACATTTTCTCCAGCAGACCGTGGTGATAGTCGAAGCCGAGAGTCCAGGCAAGCGTCGCCAGCGGCTCAAGCACGTTGACGATTTTATTCTCGATACGCGCATGGGCGATTTTAATGTCCATGCGCGTGGAGCCGATTGTCCGGTGCACGCGCATGTATTTCCCGTCGATAAACTCCCCTTTCAGCGTCGCCAGTTCATCGCGCCGCGCCTCAATATGATCAAACACCTCCTCGAAGCGGCTCATCACAAACTGACGTTGCGGATAGATTTCACGAAGCTTCTCCATCACCGCAAAGAGGTTCTGCTGCAGCGGCATCTGGTCGTGTCCGTTGGGCAGCAAAATCTCTTTGGTGATGGAGGCGTTTTCCAGGACCTCGAAATAACTGTCGAGCCGTTTTCGTAGCCCGGCCTCATCCTCAGGTAAGTACTTACCAATCGCATAGCCCAGCGGCAGCACCTGTGCCGTCACTTCACTGCCGTCCTGGCTCTGCCAGAGAAATTCCGTTTTATCGGTACCGTGTCGTTCAGAACAGCCGCGCCAGAACATCGTGCGGGTAATGCCAAAGCCGTTATAAATATGCGGAAGCTGGCCTGACATCCCAAACGAATCCGGCAGATAACCGATCATCATCGGCTCGCCGAACGCCATACAGTCGCGAATACCGTACATCAGGTTGCGGACAATCGACTCGCCGCTGACGATCGTGGTATCGGTCTGGGTATACCACGGGCCGATAATCAGTTTTCCGCGCTCGACAAGTGCCTTCACCCGCGAGCGGTTTTCGGGCTTGACGGCAAAGTAATCCTCCAGCACTGCCGTCTGTCCGTCGAGAACGTAATATTTATAGGCCTCGTCCTGCTCCAGACGGGTCAGGATCTCTTCCATATTATTGACCAGAAGAATACGCGACTCTTCGGTGGTGAAGTACCACTCACGGTCCCAGTGCATATGCGGCGTGATATGAACGCGAGATACAGCTTTCATCTTCGTTTCCTGTGTTGTGCGTTTTACGGTATGGCGTCTTCAGTGATGTATTTGCCCGTTTTGACCGCCTGACGTCGCCAGAGCAGCAGAATAAATGTGGAGATAGCGGTCCCCACCAGCGCCGCGCCAAACCAGCCTGCCGCTGCAACCACACCGCTCAGCCCTGCATCATGAAGTAAAAAGAGCGAGAAAATGCCTGCGCCCGGCGTGGACAGGCCGATCCCCATCGCGCCAACAATCGCCCCTGTCACCATGGAGCCCAGCACAAATGAGCCAATGACGCGGAAGGGATCTTCAATCGCCATCGGTATCGCCCCTTCGGTAATGCCCGCGAGGCCAAGCAGCCACGTTGATTTGCCGGTTTCAATTTCAAACGGTTTAAACAATCTCGGCGCCAGCATCGTTGACGCCGTTACGGTAAAGGCCGAGACCATCTTGACGGAGGCGAAAATCGCATAGGGGCCATATACCCCGTTGGCCATTGCCCCGAGGCAGAACGCGTAGGAGGCTTTGTTGACCGGCCCGCCCAAATCGAACGAACACATAAAGCCAAGGATCGCGCCCAGGAGCAGCGCATTCGCGCCAGAAAGACCATTAAGCCAGGCGGTGAGCGCGTTGTTTATCCAGGCCACCGGTTCGCCGATCACAAACAGCATCAGGCTGCCTGCGCCCAGTACGCCAATAACCGGATAAAGATAAAAGGTTAAGAAGCCGTTGAAGCGGCTACTGAGACGAATATGATTTTTTACCCAGCGCATCAGGTATCCCGCAATCAGCCCGCCTGCGATGGCACCCAGAAAACCGGAACCAATCATATTGGCAGCCAGACCGGCAGCGAAACCCGGCGTCAGCGCCGGTTTATCCGCCAGTGAGTAAGCGGTATACGCCGCCAGAACGGGAACCATCAGCATGCCAAGCATGCCGCCGCCAAGCTTGCGGTACATCCACAGCCACGAATTTTCCTGATCGAATAAGTGCTGCAGCCCCAGAATTTGCGCCAGCAATACCGACACGGCCAGCACCGTACCACCGGCGACAATCAACGGCACCGCAAAGGAGATGCCGCTCAGGAGCGCCTGCTTGAGCTCGGTTTTGACACTCTTTTTTGTTTCAGTATCGACGGGCGCATGCCGCGCAGCGTCGGCAGGCTTTAACGCCATCGCGCGTTCTATTAACGCTTCAGCATGGCGTAGTGGCTCCGCAACGGGTACGGAAACGGTGGGGATCCCCGCAAAGCGTTCACTCTCTTTGATCGCCACTTCTGCGGCAAAGATACATGCTCTGGCCTCCTGCAGTTGCTGCGAGGTGAGGCGTCCCTCAATACCGTTCGCCCCCTGCTTTTCCACCACCACGTTGACGCCCATCCTGCGTCCCGCTTTTTCCAGGTACTCCGCTGCCATATAGGTGTGGGCAATCCCGGCCGGGCAGGCGGTAACGCAGACAATAGTCGGGGCACTCTCCTGGATGGCGTCGGCCTGTTCCCCGGGTGCGGCGTCCAGCGCGGTCAGCACACCTTCTGCCGTGGTCGCCGCCATTACGCGGGCCCTGAGATCGTCATCCGCCAGGCGAGACGTGAGCGCCGTTAACACCTCAATATGCGTTGATCCGGCTTCCGCCGGAGGGATCGCGAGCAGGAAAATGAGCGTGACCTCTTCCGGCCCGTCCACCCCTTCCCATTCCAGCGGCTCGCACAGCGTTGCGACGGCAAATGCCGCCTCTTTTACCGTGGCCGATTTGCCATGGGGGACAGCCAGCCCCTCACCCAGCGCGGTTGGGCCAAGCGATTCCCGTTGAAAAACGTCCACCAGAAAAGCCTCGGCGTCAGTGATTTTGCCCAGCGCCTCCAGCCGCATCGCGAGCTGACGTATTGCCTCATCACGGCGGGTAAACTGCGCCTGAACGCAGACAGCACGCGGATCGGTCAGGGTCGTCAGGTTCATAGAGATCCTCACAGTTGCATCGTTATAGTCTGCGGAGGATTGTGGCAGAGCGGATAATACATTTATGTAATCATTTTCACTAACATCAACATTTGTATTTAAGTTGTATTATTTACAAATCATTAGTTGAATGCATAATTCTCAGAAAAGGTATTAATCAGGCGCAATAAAATGGGCAATAAACCGCGATACCGGCAGATAGCGGATGTCTTCCGCGAAAAAATTAACGCCGGAGAATTAAAACCGGGTGACGCGCTACCAACGGAATCCAGCCTTCAGGAGGCGTTTAGCGTCAGCCGCGTCACCGTCCGGCAGGCCCTGAAACTGCTTGCCGACGAACAGATCATCGAAAGCATCCAGGGCAGTGGTTCATATGTAAAAGAGGAGCGGGTCAATTACGACATTTACCAGCTCACCGGCTTTTACGAAAAACTGGCGGATCGCAACGTTGATACGCACAGCGACGTTAAAATTTTTGAAGTGGTAAAAGCCGATACAAGACTCGCGGCTACGCTGGCAATTGGCGAGGATGATAAGGTCTGGCACGTCAAGCGCGTACGCTTCATCAAGCAGAAGCCGGTAAACCTGGAAGAAACCTGGATGCCGCTGGCGATGTTCCCCGACCTCACCTGGGAAGTGATGGAAAAGTCGAAATACCACTACGTTGAACAGATCAAAAAGCTGGTCATCGATCGCAGTGAACAGGAGCTGGTGCCGGTCATGCCCTCAGAAGAGGCAATTGCCGCGCTGGCGCTCGATCCGGCAAAACCGATCCTGGAAAAAGTCTCCCGCGGTTTCCTGAAAGATGGCCGGGTTTTCGAATACAGCCGCAACGTGTTCAATACCGACGATTACAAATTCACCCTCGTGGCGAAACGCAGGCAATAAAAAAGGCCGCTTTACAGCGGCCAACCATGTCGAAACGGACATTTTTTATTTCAACGCGCCCCTTTCAGGGCCAGAGAGGACTTACTTAATGATGGATTTCAGTGCTTCGCCGATATCCGCCAGGCTGCGAACGGTCTTCACGCCTGCGGCTTCCAGCGCTGCGAATTTCTCATCAGCCGTACCTTTACCACCGGCGATAATCGCGCCTGCGTGACCCATACGCTTACCTTTCGGCGCCGTCACACCCGCGATGTAACCGACTACTGGCTTGGTTACGTGTTCTTTGATGTAAGCAGCCGCTTCTTCTTCCGCGCTACCACCGATCTCACCGATCATGACGATCGCTTCGGTCTGTGGATCTTCCTGGAATAGCTTCAGGATGTCGATGAAGTTAGAGCCTGGGATTGGGTCACCGCCGATGCCCACACAGGTGGACTGGCCGAAGCCGTAGTCGGTGGTCTGCTTAACCGCTTCATAGGTCAGCGTACCGGAACGGGAAACGATACCCACTTTGCCCGGCTTGTGAATGTGACCTGGCATGATGCCGATTTTGCATTCGCCTGGGGTGATCACGCCTGGGCAGTTCGGGCCGATCATGCGCACGCCCGCTTCGTCCAGCTTCACTTTCACGGTCAGCATATCCAGCGTCGGGATACCTTCAGTGATGGTGATGATCAGTTTGATGCCTGCGTCGATCGCTTCCAGAATGGAGTCTTTGCAGAACGGTGCCGGAACGTAGATAACGGTCGCGGTTGCGCCCGTCGCTTCTACGGCTTCACGCACGGTGTTGAACACCGGCAGGCCCAGGTGTGTGGTGCCACCTTTACCTGGTGTTACACCGCCAACCATCTGCGTACCGTAGGCAATCGCCTGCTCGGAGTGGAAAGTCCCCTGGCTACCGGTGAAGCCCTGGCAGATAACCTTGGTATCTTTATTGATTAAAACTGACATTATTTCCCCTCCACTGCGGCAACAACCTGCTGAGCTGCATCCGTCAGACTTTTCGCTGCAATAATATTCAGGCCGCTGTCAGCCAGTTTTTTCGCGCCGAGTTCAGCGTTGTTACCTTCAAGACGCACAACAACCGGAACGTTAACGCCCACTTCTTCTACCGCGCCGATGATGCCGTCTGCGATCAGGTCGCAACGTACGATACCGCCGAAGATGTTCACCAGAACGGCTTTCACGTTGTCGTCAGAGAGAATGATTTTGAACGCTTCGGTTACGCGCTCTTTGGTTGCGCCACCGCCTACGTCGAGGAAGTTCGCTGGCTCGCCGCCGTGCAGCTTAACGATGTCCATGGTGCCCATCGCCAGGCCCGCACCGTTAACCATGCAGCCGATGTTGCCATCCAGCGCCACGTAGTTCAGTTCCCACTGAGCAGCCTGTGCTTCACGCGGGTCTTCCTGAGACTGGTCACGCATTTCGCGCAGATCTGGCTGGCGGAACAGGGCATTGCCGTCAGCACCCAGTTTGCCATCGAGGCAGATCAGATCGCCCTGAGTGGTGATCACCAGCGGGTTGATCTCGATCAGCGCCAGATCGCGCTCCAGGAAGATGGTCGCCAGACCCATGAAGATCTTGGTGAACTGCTGAACCAGCTTGCCTTCCAGACCCAGTTTGAACGCCAGCTCACGGCCCTGGTAAGGCATTGGACCTGCCAGTGGATCGATAGCCACTTTATGGATCAGGTGTGGCGTCTCTTCTGCCACTTTTTCGATTTCCACGCCGCCTTCGGTAGACGCCATGAACACCACGCGACGCGAGCTACGGTCTACCACCGCGCCCAGATACAGCTCTTTCGCGATGTCGGTTGCCGCTTCAACCAGGATCTGGTTGACTGGCTGGCCGTTCGCATCTGTCTGGTAAGTGACCAGACGCTTGCCGAGCCAATGTTCAGCAAATGCACGAATTTCTTCTTTGCTCTTAACAACCTTCACACCGCCCGCTTTACCACGGCCACCAGCGTGAACCTGACATTTAACTACCCACGGGCCGGAACCGATTTTAGATGCGGCTTCTTCTGCTTCACGCGGGGTAGTACAGGCATAACCCACCGGAGCCGGTAAGCCATACCGGGCAAACAGCTGTTTGGCCTGATATTCATGTAAGTTCATGTGTTCTATCCATCCTTCAGGGTAATCGTTATCTTCAAACCTGCAGGCCGGTGCAAGGCGTATCCGGCCTACAGGGCAGGTGATGCTAAAAGGGACTAGACGTCCAGCAGCAGACGCGTTGGATCTTCCAGCAGCTCTTTAATCGCTACCAGGAAGCCCACGGACTCGCGGCCGTCGATCAGACGGTGATCGTAAGAGAGCGCCAGATACATCATTGGCAGGATCTCCACTTTACCGTCTACCGCCATCGGACGATCTTTAATGGCGTGCATACCCAGGATCGCGCTCTGCGGCGGGTTGATGATCGGGGTAGACATCAGCGAGCCAAACACGCCGCCGTTGGTAATGGTGAAGTTACCGCCGGTCAGGTCGTCTACGGTCAGCTTGCCGTCGCGGCCTTTCACGGCCAGCTCTTTAATATTTTTCTCGATGTCGGCCATACCCAGGGTATCCACATCACGCAGAACCGGAGTCACCAGACCACGTGGCGTAGACACCGCCATGCTGACGTCGAAATAGTTGTGGTAAACCACGTCATCGCCATCGATGGACGCGTTCACTTCCGGGTAGCGTTTCAGCGCTTCAACAACCGCTTTCACGTAGAAGGACATAAAGCCCAGACGGATACCGTGACGTTTTTCGAACGCGTCACCGTACTGCTTACGCAGGTCCATGATTGGCTTCATGTTCACTTCGTTGAAGGTGGTCAGCATCGCGGTGGAGTTTTTCGCTTCCAGCAGACGCTCTGCCACACGCTTACGCAGGCGAGTCATTGGCACACGTTTTTCACTGCGCGCACCCAGAGCAGGCTGTGCTGCTGGTGCTGCCACAGGGGCTTTCGCTTCTGCCTGAGCAGGCGCTTTCGCCAGGTGTTTGTCGATGTCTTCACGGGTCAGACGACCGCCTACACCGGTACCTTTGATGGCTGCCGGGTCAAGGCTGTGTTCAGCCAGCAGGCGACGGATCGCCGGGCTGAGCGCGTCGTTGGTCTGTTCTTCCAGAGAAGCCTGCTGGCGCTGAGCCGGCGTAGAAGCTTTCTCTTCAGACTTCGCGCTGGACTCTTTGCCCGCGCTGTTGCCTTCACGCAGGCGACCCAGGATCTGGCGAGAGGTTACGGTGGTGCCTTCGTCTTCCAGCACCGCGTCCAGAACGCCATCCGCCGAAGCCGGTACTTCCAGTACCACTTTGTCAGTTTCGATTTCTACCAGCACTTCATCGCGCTTAACGGCATCGCCTGGTTTTTTATGCCAGGTAGCGACGGTCGCATCTGCTACAGATTCAGGCAGGTCGGGAACAAGAATATCTACGCTACTCATTATGTATCCTTTAATTAATCGACGTTCAGCGCGTCATTGACCAGATCTTGTTGCTGCTTCTGGTGAACGGACATATACCCTACCGCCGGAGAGGCGGAGGCCGGGCGACCTGCATAACGCAGGGCAGACCCAAATGGAATCACTTCACGGAAATGATGCTGGCTGCAGTACCATGCGCCCTGGTTGAGCGGCTCTTCCTGGCACCAGACAAAATCATGCACGTGAGCGTACGGTTTCAGCGCTTCCTGCACCGCCTGGTGCGGGAATGGATAAAGCTGTTCGATACGCACGATGGCGACATCTTTCTGATCGTTCTTACGGCGCTGTTCCAGCAGGTCGTAATAAACCTTACCAGAACACATCACCACACGCTTCACAGCCTGCGGATCCAGTTCATCAATCTCACCGATGGCAGGCAGGAAGGTGCCATTCGCCAGCTCATCCAGGCTGGACACCGCCAGTGGGTGACGCAGCAGGGATTTTGGTGACATGACCACCAGCGGACGGCGCATACCGCGCAGCGCCTGACGACGCAGCATGTGGTAAACCTGAGCCGGGGTGGACGGTACGCAAACCTGCATATTCTGCTCAGCGCAGAGCTGCAGATAACGTTCCAGGCGCGCGGAGGAGTGCTCAGGACCCTGGCCTTCATAACCATGTGGCAGGAGCATCACCAGGCCACACATACGGCCCCATTTCTGTTCGCCAGAAGAGATGAACTGGTCGATAACCACCTGAGCACCGTTGGCGAAGTCACCGAACTGCGCTTCCCAGATGGTCAGCGTACGCGGCTCTGCGGTAGCGTAACCGTATTCGAAGGCCAGCACCGCTTCTTCAGAGAGCACGGAGTCCCAGACCTTGAACTGGCCCTGACCGTTGTGCACGTGCTGCAGCGGGGTGTAGGTTGAACCGTTAGACTGGTTGTGAACTACCGCGTGACGGTGGAAGAAGGTGCCACGGCCCGCATCTTCACCGGACAGACGAACAGGAATACCTTCGTCAACCAGCGTCGCGTAAGCCAGCGTTTCTGCACCGCCCCAGTCGAACAGCTTCTCACCTGCCGCCATAGACTGACGGTCGGCATAAATTTTTGCCACGCGAGACTGCATCTCGATGGCGTCTGGCACGGTGCTGATGCGTTTAGCCAGCTCCTGCAGGCGCTTCATCTCGACCTTGTTCGGGTAACTCTCATCCCACTCGTGGTTGAGGTACGGCGACCAGGTAAAGGAGTGCATGTTCATCGGACGCAGCTCTTTCACCACGCACTCACCCGCATCCAGCGCGTCGCGGTAGAGGTTGACCATTTCGGTCGCATCTTCCAGCGTCGCCACTTTTTCGCTTTCCAGCTTGTCAGCGTAGATTTTGCGCGGCGTCGGGTGTTTTTTGATTTTCTGGTACATCAACGGCTGGGTTGCACTTGGCTCGTCGGCTTCGTTGTGGCCGTGACGGCGGTAGCAGAACAGGTCGATGAACACATCGCGTTTGAAGGTGTTACGGAAGTCCAGCGCCAGACGGGTCACGAAGGCGACCGCTTCCGGGTCATCCGCGTTCACGTGGAAGATTGGCGCCTGTACCATCTTGCCGATGTCGGTGCAGTAAGGGGTTGAACGCGCATCCAGTGGGTTAGACGTTGTGAAGCCCACCTGGTTGTTGATGACGATACGAACGGTACCGCCCACTTCATAACCACGCGCTTTGGACATGTTCAGGGTTTCCTGAACCACGCCCTGCCCTGTGACCGCCGCATCACCGTGAATGGTGATTGGCAGCACTTTGTTGCTGCTTGGCTCGTCCAGACGATCCAGACGCGCACGCACGGAACCGATAACTACCGGGCTGACGATCTCCAGATGCGACGGGTTAAACGCCAGCGCCAGGTGAACCAGACCGCCTTCGGTTTCGATATCAGACGAGAAGCCCATGTGGTACTTCACGTCACCGGTGCCGAGATGTTCTTTATGTTTGCCCGCGAATTCGTCGAACAGGTCCTGCGGTTTTTTACCCAGCACGTTGACCAGCACGTTCAGACGACCACGGTGCGCCATGCCCAGTACCACTTCACGGGTACCGCTCTTGCCTGCATGACGAATCAGCTCTTTCAGCATTGGCACTAACGCATCGCCGCCTTCCAGCGAGAAGCGTTTTGCACCCGGGAACTTCGCGCCCAGATAGCGCTCAAGCCCTTCCGCTGCGGTCAGTTCGTTCAGGAAGCGTTTTTTCTCTTCAGAAGAGAACGTCGCGTGGCCCGCCACGGACTCAATGCGCTGCTGGATCCAGCGTTTCTCTTCGGTAGAGGTGATATGCATGTATTCCGCGCCGATGGAGCCGCAGTAGGTTTGCTTGAGGGCGTCGATCAGATCGCCCAGCTTCATCGTGTCTTTACCAATGGCAAAAGAACCTACGTTAAAGCTTTCCTGGAAATCGGCCTCGGTCAGATCGTGATACGCCGGATCGAGATCCGCCACACGGTCTTGTTTCCACAGTCCCAGCGGATCGAGATTCGCATGCTGGTGACCGCGGAAGCGATAAGCGTTAATAAGCTGCAGGACTTTAACCTGCTTCGCGTTGGTGTCAGGGTCGGAAATCGCAGAAGAGTAACGTGAGGCATCCTTCGCCAGACGACGGAAATAATCACGTGTTTTGGAATGGAATTGATCCGGTTTGACTCCCGTGCCAGGCAACTGCTGGAACATGGAACGCCAGTTTGCGTCCACTGAGTCAGGATCGGTTAAGAAGTCTTCATAGAGCTGTTCTATCCAGCTCTGGTTGGCACCAGAGAGGTAAGAAGAGTCCAGCCAGGCTTTCATTGCGCCGTTCTGCATCGTGATCCCTTAAGCATTTTTATGCTTACTTTCGCCGTAGAAACTACCACGCACACCGCGTGTACGTGCCGGGGTTCACCTGCGAGCTCTTTTACTTTGGCCCGCGAAGGAACCTTTAGAAACTGTCTAGACTTCAGGGCAGTTTTTAAAGGTTTCTGCAATCTATCCCCTCTCCCTTTGGGAGAGGGTTAGGGTGAGGGGGAACAGCGCCCCCTCTCACTACTTACGCACTGCGCTGCAGCAGCATCGACTTAATATGGCCGATGGCGCGCGTCGGGTTCAGCCCCTTCGGACACACACTGACGCAGTTCATGATGCTATGGCAGCGGAATACGCTGAAAGCGTCACTTAAACCTTCCAGACGACTATCGGTTTCGGTGTCGCGGCTATCGATCAGGAAGCGATAGGCAGCCAGCAGACCGGCCGGGCCGATGAACTTGTCCGGGTTCCACCAGAACGACGGGCACGACGTTGAACAACATGCACAGAGAATACACTCATACAAGCCGTCGAGTTTTTCACGCTGCTCAGGAGACTGTAAATGCTCACGAGCGGGTGGATTTTGCCCATTATTCAATAAGTAAGGCTTAATCTTCTCATATTGTGCATAGAATTGCCCCATGTCTACCACCAAATCACGCACGACCGGCAGGCCTGGCAGAGGACGGATAACAATTTTCTGGCCCGGGCGCTGCAACGCGGAAATTGGCGTGATGCAGGCCAGACCATTTTTGCCGTTCATGTTGACGCCGTCAGAGCCACACACCCCTTCACGGCAGGAGCGACGGAACGACAGTGTCGGATCTTTTTCTTTCAGCTGGATTAACGCATCCAGCAGCATCATGTCACGACCTTCTTCCGCTTCCAGCGTGTAATCCTGCATGCGCGGAGCGTCATCTACATCCGGGTTATAACGATAAACTGAGAATTCGAGTTTCATTGTCCTGTCTCCGCATTAGTAAGTACGAATCTTCGGCGGGAACGCCGGACGCAGTTTCGGTTCCATGTTCACCTGACGGCGCGTCATGGTTTCCGACTCTGGCAGATACAGGGAATGGCACAGCCAGTTTTCATCGTCACGATCCGGGAAGTCGAAGCGGCTATGCGCGCCACGGCTTTCGGTACGGAAGTTGGCCGACATCGCGGTTGCGAACGCGGTTTCCATCAGGTTATCCAGCTCAAGACACTCAACGCGCTGGGTGTTGAACTCGCTGGAAGTATCATCCAGACGGGCGTTTTTCAGGCGCTCGCGGATCGCTTTCAGCTGCTCAAGACCTTTCGCCATCGCGTCACCTTCACGGAATACCGAGAAGTTGTGCTGCATACATTCCTGCAGCGCTTTGCGGATTTCCACCGGATCTTCACCGTTACGGTTACCGTTCCAGCGGTTCAGACGCTCAAGCGATGCATCAATTTCGTCGTCAGTGGCGTCACGCAGCGCGCCCTGTTCGGCAATGGATTCCTGCAGGTACAGACCCACCGCACGACCAAACACCACCAGGTCCAGCAGGGAGTTCCCCCCCAGACGGTTGGCACCGTGTACGGACACACAGGCAATTTCGCCTACCGCGAACAGGCCAGGGATGACCACATCTTCGCCCTGCTCGTTCACGGTCAATGCCTGACCGGTCACTTTGGTCGGAATACCGCCCATCATGTAGTGGCAGGTAGGGATAACCGGAATTGGCTCTTTCACCGGGTCGACGTGGGCGAAGGTACGGGACAGTTCCAGAATACCCGGCAGACGGGATTCCAGTACCTCTTTACCCAGGTGGTCGAGTTTCAGCTTGGCGTGTGGACCCCATGGGCCATCACAGCCGCGACCTTCACGGATTTCGATCATGATGGAACGCGCCACCACGTCACGACCCGCCAGGTCTTTCGCATTCGGGGCATAACGTTCCATGAAACGTTCGCCGTGTTTGTTCAGCAGGTAACCGCCTTCACCACGGCAGCCTTCTGTCACCAGAACACCCGCACCGGCGATACCGGTTGGGTGGAACTGCCACATCTCCATATCCTGCACCGGCACGCCAGCGCGGATAGCCATCCCAACGCCATCACCGGTATTGATGTGGGCGTTAGTGGTGGACTGGTAAATACGCCCTGCACCGCCGGTTGCCAGCACGGTTGCGCGCGCTTTGAAGTAGACCACTTCACCGGTTTCAATGCACAGCGCAGTACAACCAACAATCGCGCCATCGGCGTTTTTCACCAGATCCAGCGCATACCACTCGGAGAAGATAGTAGTGTGGTTTTTCAGGTTCTGCTGATACAGAGTATGCAGTAGCGCGTGACCGGTACGGTCAGCCGCTGCCGCGGTACGTGCCGCCTGCTCGCCGCCGAAGTTTTTCGACTGGCCGCCAAACGGACGTTGATAGATGGTGCCATTTTCCAGACGGGAGAACGGCAGACCCATATGATCCAGCTCCAGAATCGCTTCCGGGCCAGTCTTACACATATATTCGATGGCATCCTGGTCGCCGATGTAGTCGGACCCTTTTACCGTGTCGTACATGTGCCATTCCCAGTTATCTTCATGGGAGTTACCCAGCGCAACGGTAATACCGCCCTGCGCAGATACCGTGTGGGAACGGGTCGGGAATACTTTAGAGAGCAGCGCACAGGTCTGGCCGCTCTGGGAAATTTGCAGCGCGGCGCGCATACCTGCGCCACCCGCACCAATCACAACAGCATCAAATTCTCTGACTGGCAGTTTCATTACACACCCCACACCACAACGAATCCATAAATAACGTAAACCACCAGTGCAACGACAATGGCCAGCTGCAGAGGAAGGCGAATCGCCAGCGGTTTAACGTAATCGGTCAACACCTGCCACATGCCAATCCAGGCATGAATAAGAATGGAGAACAGCGCCAGCAGGGTGAACACTTTGGTGAAGGCAGATCCGAAGAACCCACTCCAGATTTCCCACGTCAGCGTGCCGCTGGTCGCGAAGAAACCGATCATATAGATGATGTAGAGGGTGAGAACGATGGCGGTAGCACGGACCAGAATGAAGTCATGTACGCCGTTGCGTCCTAATGCGGAGGCGTTGCTTACCATACGAGAACTCCTGCGAGAAGTGAAAGCACGACTGTAATCACAAATGAAATGTTAGCGGAACGTTTCCCGGCTTCGAAAGTCTCTTCCAGGTAACCAAAGTCCATCAGCATATGGCGAACACCCACCACAACGTGGTACGCCAGTGCGGTCAGAATGCCCCACATGATGAATTTCACGAAGAAGCTGTTCATGATGGCAGAGGCCTGGAGGAATCCTTCAGGAGAAGAGAGGCTGGTGCCCAGTAACCACAGCAGAATGCCTACCGCCACAAACGTAATCACACCCGATACACGGTGCAGAATGGACGCTATTGCTGTTACGGGGAACCGGATCGTTTTGAGATCCAGATTGACAGGTCTTTGTTTTTTCACATTTCTTATCATGAATAACGCCCACATGCTGTTCTTATTGTTTCCTTCCTCCGGACTGCGATGCGGGTCAGACAGCGTTCCTTTTCTATAACTGCGCGTCATGCAAAACATTGCTTCCAAATGCTAAAACGACACGTTACAACGCTGGGTGGCTCGGGATTGCAGGGTGTTCCGGAGACCTGGCGGCAGTATAGGCCGTTCACAAAATCATTACAATTAACCTACATACAGTTTGTCGGGTTTTCTCTGGAACAGTGATCAGGGTCACGATAACAACATCTTTTTAATTTTTAATCATCTGATTTGACAAATGTTAAACAATATTGTTACAAACGTCATCAGAAAAGGCATATAATGCGCAAAAGTTATGAGGTCTCTCTTTCACCTGACAAATAGTTATGTAACAGTGTGATGGTATTGACCGAAGTTATCAGGACAGTTATTAGTGATATACAGGTTTGAAAAATTCGGACTGCAAAAACGCTGATTTGCTGTTGTTTCACTGATATTTCATTCGTTTACCTGCAAGGCGCCATAGCTCTGTACCCTGGTTTGTCCTCGTGAGCTGAGCGGTAAGCCAAATAACAATCTGGTAACGGTGATTAACAGCTGAAAGCAAATCCGGTAAAGCGCAGTCTTAAGCATAAGGCGCTAAGGAGACCGTAAATGGCTGATACAAAGGCAAAACTCACCCTCAACGGTGGTGATGCTATTGAACTGGATGTGCTAAAAGGCACGCTCGGTCAGGATGTTATTGATATCCGTACGCTGGGTTCCAAAGGAGTGTTCACCTTTGACCCTGGATTTACCTCTACCGCATCTTGCGAATCCAAAATCACCTACATTGACGGTGACGAAGGTATCCTGCTCCATCGCGGCTTCCCCATCGATCAGTTAGCCACCGAATCCAACTATCTGGAAGTGTGCTACATCCTGCTGAACGGCGAAAAGCCGACGCAGGCTCAGTATGATGAATTCAAAACCACCGTCACCCGTCACACCATGATCCATGAGCAGATTACCCGTCTGTTCCATGCGTTCCGTCGTGACTCTCACCCGATGGCGGTGATGTGCGGGATTACCGGTGCGCTGGCGGCGTTCTACCACGACTCCCTTGACGTGAATAACCCACGCCACCGCGATATCGCAGCGTTCCGCCTGCTGTCCAAAATGCCAACCATGGCAGCGATGTGTTACAAATACTCCATCGGTCAGCCGTTCGTGTATCCACGTAACGACCTCTCCTATGCCGGTAACTTCCTGCGCATGATGTTCTCCACGCCGTGCGAAGAGTACGAAGTGAACCCGGTGCTGGAACGCGCGATGGACCGTATTCTGATCCTGCACGCTGACCACGAACAGAACGCCTCTACCTCCACCGTCCGTACCGCAGGCTCTTCAGGCGCGAACCCGTTCGCCTGTATCGCTGCAGGCATCGCCTCCCTGTGGGGACCGGCGCACGGCGGCGCAAACGAAGCTGCACTGAAGATGCTGGAAGAGATCAGCACCGTTGAGCACATTCCTGAATTCGTGCGCCGCGCGAAAGACAAGAATGACTCCTTCCGTCTGATGGGCTTCGGTCACCGTGTGTACAAAAACTACGACCCACGTGCAACCGTGATGCGTGAAACCTGCCACGAAGTGCTGAAAGAGCTGGGCACCAAAGACGATCTGCTGGAAGTGGCGATGGAGCTGGAACACATCGCGCTGAACGACCCGTACTTCATCGAGAAGAAACTCTACCCGAACGTAGACTTCTACTCTGGCATTATTCTGAAAGCGATGGGCATTCCGTCATCCATGTTCACCGTAATCTTTGCCATGGCGCGTACCGTGGGCTGGATTGCGCACTGGAACGAAATGCACAGCGAAGGCATGAAAATCGCCCGTCCTCGTCAGCTGTATACCGGCTACGAGCAGCGTGATTTTAAGTCTGATCTTAAGCGCTAAAAGACGTGGGTGCGGCCTGATGCCCTCACCCCGGCCCTCTCCCACCGGGAGAGGGTGAAAACATTAAAAACGGTAACCTGAGGGTTACCGTTTTATTTTTTACCTCTGGCACCCGGGACACCAGTAAAACGGTCGTGAAGAGAGCGTTGTCTTCTCAATCACCCCACCGCACCGCTCGCACCTCTTCCCCGCCCGATGAAACACCTTAAAGCGGAACAGCGCCCCGTGATGCTTGTTGTCATCTACCACGCCGCGGGTGTTATACGATAGCCGTGGAATATCCAGCAGCGCGTGAGAGAGCGCTTCCAGCTGTTCATCGCTCAACTGCGACGCTTTATGCTGCGCCGCCAGCCCGACCTCCCAGAGAATTTCGACGCGAAGGTAATTGCCTAATCCGGCCAGGAACGCCTGATCGAGCAGTAGCCCGGAAAATTGCCGGTTGCGGAATTTAGGGGATAACAGGCGGGCTTTGACATCGTTCGCCGTCAGACGCATATCCAGCACGTCCGGCCCGACCCGCTGTAAGAACGGGTGCGTAAGCAGTTGCTCCGGCGTTAACATTTCGATATCAGACGCGCTATACAGCAAAATCGCTTTATCCGCGGTTTGCAGCCTGACGCGCAGCACTCGGGTGGTTTGCGGCTGCTCGTTGGCGTTAACCACCCGCCAGACGCCGTAAAGCTGGTTGTGGCTGTATAACGTCAGGTTATGGGAAAAATGCGTGAGTAACGCCTTTCCCCGTGTTTCGATGTGGGTCACCGTTTGTCCCACCAGCGGTGCTTCAAACGGCTTCAGTTGAGGAAAAGCAAACCAGACGTCCGTCAGGGGTTTGCCTTTTATCGCCGCCTCGAGGCTATCCGCAGCGCGGCGGATCTCCGGGCCTTCTGGCATCTCTTTATCCTTATGATTTTCAGGCGCTGACGAGGATCCCCTGCTCTGCAAACGCCGCCCGTAAGCGGCGGGCAAACTGCAGCGCGTGCTCGCCATCACCGTGTAAGCATACTGTGTCAGCCTGAACGCTGGCCGTTGTACCTTCGACCGTTGTTACTGTTCCCTCGCGCACCATCTGAAGGGTCTGCGCCAGCGCCAGAGACTCATCGGTGATCAGCGCGTTGGGCCGGGAACGGGGAACCAGGGTTCCGTCGGGCTGATAGCCTCGGTCGGCAAACACTTCCTGGCGGGTGGTTAACCCCAGACGCTGACCGGCGCGAATCAGCTCGCTCCCCGCCAGGCCAACCAGGATCAGTTGTGGGTTGCAATCGAACACCGCCCGGGCGATGGCCTCTGCCAGCGCGGGGTCGTTCGCCGCCTGATTATAGAGCATGCCGTGCGGCTTCACGTGGCGCAGCGCGCCCTGCTGCGAACGCACAATCGCCTCGAGCGCGCCAATCTGGTAAAGCGTCTGGGCGTAGACCGTCTCGGGCGGGAGATCCATCGCCGTGCGGCCAAAATTCTCCCGGTCAGGGAAGCTCGGATGCGCCCCTATCGCAACACCATTTTTGATGGCATTGCGCACGCTCGCCAGCATCGTTTGGGCATCACCCGCGTGAAAACCGCAGGCGATATTCACCGAGGTGACCAGGGTCATCAGTTCAGCGTCGGCGCTGCCGCCCTCGCCCAGATCGGCGTTTAAATCAATCTTTACCATCAAGCCTCCACGCCAGTTGTTCCAGATAACGCTGCTGGTCCTGCCGCGCCTTCAGCGCCTCCTCCAGGGAGCATTGCACGAAGTGAATCGGCTGTCCGAGAGGGATTTGCGCCAGATGGTAGCGATCGGCCTCAATAATGCAGGCGATGCGCGGGTAACCGCCCGTGGTCTGTGCATCGTTCATCAACACAATCGGTTGACCGTTACCCGGTACCTGAATGACGCCGGGCAACAGACCGTGTGAAAGCAGCTCGCGGTCCGTCGTACGGGTCAGCGGCTGCCCCTGAAGACGATACCCCATGCGGTTACTCTGCGGGCTAATCTTCCAAGGCGAGCGCCAGAAAGACTCCTGAGACACCTCATCAAATTCCTGATACTCCGGCCCCGGCAGGGCGCGGATCTGGTTTCCCCACAGGAGCTGTTTTACACCCTGCGCGGTTGAAAAGTGCCGCGTTGACGGTTTTATCGCCAGACGATCGCCATCGCGCAACAAACGTCCTTCGTGGCCGCCAATTCCGGCTTTCTGATCGGTACTGGATGAGCCCAGCACCTCCGGCACGTCAATCCCACCGGCAACGGCAAGATAACTGCGAACCCCATGCTGAGGACGCTTAAGCGTTAAACGCTGTCCGGCTTTTGCCCGCAGCCGCCAGCCGGTCCAGACCGCTTTGCCATCAAGCGTGGCATCGCACCCGGCGCCGGTTAACGCAAACCAGGTCTCCTGACTAAATTCAATGACACACTGCCCCAGCGTAATTTCGAGCGCAGCCGTATTGCCGGGATTGCCCACCAGCACGTTGGCAATCTCCAGTGCTGGTCTGTCCAGCGCGCCACAATAGCTCACGCCAGACTGGCGCATGCCAAAGCGACCCGCATCCTGAACAGAGGTGTAAAGCCCGGCGCGAATAAGCGTTAACATACCCCCTCCTTCTGCGGGATAAAGCGAAGGGTGTCGCCAGGACGCAGGAGGACCGGCGAATCCAGGTCCGGCTCAAATAACGGCATCGACGTGTGTCCGATGAGCTGCCAGCCCCCCGGCGACGTCAGCGGATAAATGCCCGTCTGTTCGCCGCCAATCGCAACGGTACCCGCCGGCACGCTCAGACGCGGCTCAGCGCGACGTGGCGTATGCAGTGCCGAAGGGAGTCCGCCCAGATACGGGAAGCCCGGCTGGAATCCCAAAAACCAGACCACATAATCAACAGAGGCGTGCAGCTCAACGACCTGTTTTTCGGTTAGCCCACTGTGTTCAGCCACCACGCCAAGATCGGGTCCCCCTGTGCCCCCATACACCACCGGGATCTCAATCGTGCGGGATTCCGGCTCCAGCGCTTCGCTCTCCTCCCACCAGCGCTGTAAACGTTCAATGGCATCCAGTGCCAGCGTATGCGGATTACGCAGCACCACGGTGATGTTATTCATCCCCGGGATCGCTTCAACCACCTCCGGCACATCCACCAGACGCTGCGTTAACCGCCAGATACGCTTTTGGGTAGCAAGGGTGACGGGCGGCTCCAGCTCCAGCACCACCGCCGTTTCCCCCAGAAGATAACAACGCGCTCGCTGCACTCAGGTACCTCTCATCAGGCCGGGTTAGGGATATCAATAAAGGTGACATCCAGATCGGTATTTTCGGTCAGCCATTCGCTCAGGGCGCGAATGCCGCCGCGCTCGGTGGCGTGGTGACCTGCCGCGTAAAAATGCAGCCCCTGTTCACGGGCTGAATGGATGGTCTGCTCTGAGACTTCCCCGGTAATAAAGGCATCAACACCAAAACGCGCGGCGCTGTCGATAAAGCCCTGACCGCCACCGGTGCACCAGGCGACACGCTTCACCGTATCCGGGCCGGTATCGCCGCTCCACAGCGGACGGCGGCCCAGACGAGCTTCAATCCAGGAGGCCAGCTCAAGACCCGGTACCGGCATCGACAGCTCGCCCCACGGTACCAGCGGCTCAATTTCACCCATCACGGTGATCCCTAACAGCTGCGCGAGCTGGACGTTGTTGCCAAGCTCGGGATGAGCGTCCAGCGGCAGGTGATAGCCATAGAGGTTGATATCATTTGCCAGCAACGTTTTCAGACGGTTGCGCTTCATGCCGCGAACGATCGGTGATTCGTTCTTCCAGAAATAGCCGTGATGGACGATGACCGCATCGGCCTCCTGACGCACGGCTTCATCCAGCAACGCCTGACTGGCGGTCACACCGGTGATAATTTTTTGCACCGTGTCGCGCCCTTCAACCTGTAACCCGTTCGGGCCGTAGTCGCTGAAGGCACTGCTGTTCAGTTTTTCGTTGATCAGACTTTCCAGTTCGGTATTTTTCATCATGACTCTCTTACGCTTTGCGGGCCGCTTCGTACGCCGCCAGCGTGGCGACGCGCGCCTGTTTATGTTCAACAATCGGACGAGGATAATCGAGCGTTACGCCCTGTTTGTCCGCCCATGCCCACGGGTCGTGGATCGCCTTAGCGGGAACCGCTTTCAGCGCAGGCAACCAGTGGCGGATAAACGTCCCGTCCGCATCAAATTTTTGTCCCTGCGTGGTGGGATTAAAAATCCGGAAGTAAGGTGCCGCATCGGTTCCGGTCGAGGCCGCCCATTGCCAGCCGCCGTTATTCGCCGCGAGATCGCCATCGATCAGCTGAGAAATAAAATACCGCTCCCCGACACGCCAGTCGATAAGCAGATCTTTCACCAGGAAGCTGGCGGTAATCATCCGCAGGCGGTTGTGCATCCATCCGGTTTCATTCAGCTGGCGCATCGCGGCGTCCACAATCGGGTAGCCGGTTTCACCCTTTTGCCAGGCCTGCAGCAGCATCTCGTTTTGCTGCCACTGCACATTTTCGGTCCAGCGAATGAAAGGACGATGTTTACATAATTCAGGGTGATACGTCATCAGATGACGGTAGAATTCGCGCCAGATAAGCTCGTTAAGCCATACCGAGCCAGCGCCCCCCTCCAGCGCCTGGGGCTGCTCTGCCAGAAGACGGTGTAAACACTGGCGCGGAGAAAGCACGCCCAGCGCTAAACAGGCCGACAACCGGCTGGTACCTTCAATGGCGGGGAAATCCCGGCGTGCCTCGTAAGCGGCCGCCCCCGTTTTGCAGAACTGGCGCAGCTGCGCGATTGCCGCTTTTTCATCAGCCGGGAATAAAGAGTGGTCATACGCCTGTTGCGGATAGTCAAACGTCAGTTCAGGCAGGTCGTTTACACACTCCCCTCGCGCAGACGGCGCGGCAACACACTCCGGCAACGCCTCTTTCAGCCGTTTGATAAATGCATTTTTAAACGGCGTAAAGACCTTATACATCTCGCGACTGCCGGTCATCACGCTGCCCGGCGCCAGCATGACGCTGTCATCAAATCCCTGACACTCTACATTCCCGAGGATGCGCTCAAGCTCGCGATCGCGCTGCTGTTCATTGAATTCGTACTGGTAGTTGTAAAAAAGATGCGTAACGTCGTTCTGCTGACACACCTCCTGTACCGCGCTGAGCTGAGCGGTAAAATCGCTGACCTCTTTGTAAATCAACGGAATGCCTTTTTCCGCCAGCGAACGTTGCAGGGCATTCAGATGCGAACAGAGATAAGCGGCTTGTCGGGGGGCCATATCATGCTGCTGCCACTGTCCGGGAGTAGCGATAAACAGTGCCAGCACGCGGGCGTGTTCAGAGCGACAGGCTGCCGCCAGGGCGATGTTGTCATGCAGGCGCAGATCCGCGCGAAACCAAACCAGATGGGTGGGCATAAAACTCCAGGCAATTGTCCATTATGTCCGTAAGGGCATGCCGTAAAACGAAAAAGGCACGCATTGAACTACTTTGCCATGAAGTGTAGACAGGATGAAATAAGGTAGTGGCTGTTGATGACTCAGAATAAGAAGATATGCCTGAAAACCACCCAACGAACCGCGAATCCGGAGGGACAAAAAAAACCGCCACATTGCTGTAGGCGGTTTGTTTATTGCTGTGTGTAGTCTTTTTATTAGTAGAAATCACAGGTCGCTTTTTCGGCCTGATCCATCCATACCGGCTTCTCGCTGGTTTTTGCCCAGACGCGGTGCAGATAGCTGTAAAAACGTGCGCGATCTTTCCAGAACAACATCACCGGCAGGGCCAGCACGCCAGCCACTACGGCGAAAGCGCGACGCATGAACACGATATGAGCCGGATACTCTTTATAAAGATCCATATTTTTCTCCCCTGTAGTTGGCCGGAAACTGACTCCGGAAAATTCAAAAACTGTGACCTGGCTAAAATAATATCGCTTTGTTTGTAATTTTACTACTCATCCGACCACTTATTTTTAGCCGTTTAGCCAAAATTTACATTCACACCGTAATTAAGTTACAAAAAAGTTAACGATTTACTTATCAATAGTTAAATTGTGGGCTTTGCCATTTTTATACTTTTTTTACACCCCTCGTCCTGATTTTTGCGAAATCTTTGCGCCATAAATCCTACCGTTAGCACAAATACAAATGTCACCCGGAGGTGGATTGTGAGTGCAGGCCTTATTGCTGGCATCGTGCTGGTGTTCCTGTTATTGGGCTATCTGGTTTATGCCCTGATTAATGCGGAGGCATTCTGATGGCTGCTCAGGCGTTTTTGCTTATTGCCAGTTTTTTAGGGGTGTTGTTCCTGCTGGCAAGACCGCTGGGAACAGTGCTGGCAAGGATGATTAACAACGTGGCGCTGCCGGTGGCAGGTCGCGTAGAAAAAGGGATCTGGCGCGTTCTGGGCATTCGGGAGGGGGAAATGAACTGGCGCCAGTATCTGATGGCGATCCTGCTACTGAATATTGTCGGCCTCATCGTCCTCTTCAGCATGCTGATGCTGCAGGGGAGCTTACCGCTCAATCCACAGCAGTTGCCGGGTCTGTCCTGGCATCTGGCGCTGAACACGGCAGTCAGCTTTGTCACTAACACCAACTGGCAGCCCTATGCCGGGGAAACCACGCTGAGCTACTTTAGCCAGATGGCCGGGTTAACCGTGCAAAACTTCCTCTCTGCTGCCACCGGTATTGCGGTGATCTTCGCGCTCACGCGTGCCTTTGCGCGTCAAAATATCAGCACGCTGGGCAACGCATGGGTCGATCTGACACGCATCACGCTGTGGATACTGCTCCCTGTTGCCCTCATTATCGCGCTGTTCTTTATTCAGCAAGGTACCCTGCAAAACCTGCTGCCTTACGCGCCGTATACCTCTCTGGAAGGGGCAAAACAGCTTTTGCCGATGGGGCCGGTGGCCTCGCAGGAAGCCATTAAGATGCTCGGGACTAACGGCGGTGGCTTCTTCAACGCCAACTCGTCGCATCCGTTTGAAAACCCAACAGCGCTGACCAACTTTGTCGAAATGCTGGCGATCTTCCTGATCCCCGCCGCGCTCTGTTTTGCCTTTGGCGATGTGGTCAACGACCGCCGTCAGGGACGCACCCTTCTGTGGACCATGTCTCTGATCTTCGTGGTCTGCGTCGCGCTGGTGATGTGGGCGGAATGGAAAGGTAATCCGCATTTCCTGACGCTGGGCGCTGACAGCGCGATCAACATGGAAGGGAAAGAGAGTCGCTTTGGCATCCTGTCCAGCAGTTTGTTTGCCGTGGTTACCACCGCAGCCTCGTGCGGGGCGGTTAACGCCATGCATGACTCCTTTACGGCGCTGGGTGGCATGATCCCAATGTGGCTGATGCAGATTGGCGAAGTGGTGTTTGGCGGCGTGGGCTCTGGTCTTTACGGCATGCTGCTGTTTGTGCTGCTGGCGGTGTTTATTGCCGGTCTGATGATTGGCCGTACGCCGGAATACCTGGGCAAAAAAATCGACGTCCGGGAAATGAAATTAACCGCGCTGGCCATTCTGGTCACGCCTGCCCTCGTGCTGCTCGGCACCGCGCTGGCACTGATGACCGAAGCCGGGCGCAGCGGCATCTTTAACCCGGGTATCCATGGCTTTAGTGAAGTGCTCTACGCCGTCTCGTCTGCGGCGAACAACAACGGCAGCGCCTTTGCAGGCTTAAGTTCCAACTCGCCTTTCTGGAACTGTCTGCTGGCATTCTGCATGTTTGTCGGCCGCTTCGGCGTGATTGTGCCGGTGATGGCCATCGCCGGATCGCTGGTGAATAAAAAAATCCAACCAACCACCACCGGCACATTACCGACACACGGTGCGCTGTTTATTGGCCTGCTGACCGGCACCGTGTTGCTGGTAGGCGCCCTGACCTTTATCCCCGCCCTCGCGTTAGGCCCGGTCGCGGAAACCCTCTCTTTACGCTGATTTTGCGGAGAATTGTCATGAGTCGTAAACAACTGGCCCTGTTCGAACCGTCGTTAGTTCGACAGGCCCTCATGGATGCGGTGAAAAAGCTGAGCCCGCGCGTACAGTGGCACAACCCGGTGATGTTTATCGTCTGGGCAGGCAGCGTGCTGACTACCGTCCTGGCGATTGCCATGGGAACGGGTCACCTCCCGGGCAACGCGATGTTCACCGGAGCCATCAGCCTGTGGCTGTGGTTTACCGTGCTGTTTGCCAACTTTGCCGAGGCGCTGGCGGAAGGCCGCAGTAAAGCGCAGGCCAACAGCCTGAAAGGGGTAAAAAAGACCGCCTTCGCACGTAAATTACGTGAGCCAAAATACGGCGCGCAGATGGACCACGTGCCGGCAGATGAGCTGCGTAAAGGCGATGTGGTGCTGGTGGAAGCCGGTGACATCATCCCCTGTGATGGCGAAGTCATTGAAGGGGGCGCCTCGGTAGACGAGAGCGCCATTACCGGGGAATCCGCGCCGGTCATTCGTGAATCTGGCGGTGACTTCGCCTCGGTCACGGGCGGGACGCGTATTCTCTCCGACTGGCTGGTGATCCAGTGCAGCGTCAACCCAGGCGAAACCTTCCTCGACCGGATGATCGCCATGGTTGAGGGCGCGCAGCGTCGTAAAACACCCAACGAAATTGCCCTCACCATTCTGCTGGTGGCGCTGACCATCGTCTTCCTGTTGGCTACCGCCACGCTGTGGCCCTTCTCCAGCTACGCGGGCACCGCGGTCAGCATCACCGTGCTGGTGGCGCTGCTGGTCTGCCTGATCCCAACCACCATCGGCGGCCTGCTCTCCGCTATTGGTGTGGCGGGTATGAGCCGCATGCTGGGCGCGAACGTTATCGCCACCAGCGGACGCGCCGTAGAGGCCGCCGGTGACGTGGATGTGCTGCTGCTGGATAAAACCGGGACCATCACCCTCGGCAACCGCCAGGCCTCCGAGTTTTTACCTGCCCCGGGCGTGGATGAAAAAACGCTGGCCGATGCCGCCCAGCTCTCGTCTCTTGCCGATGAAACGCCGGAAGGCCGCAGCATCGTTATTCTGGCGAAACAGCGCTTTAATCTGCGCCAGCGTGATGTGCAGAGCCTGCACGCCACTTTTGTCCCCTTTACGGCACAAACCCGAATGAGCGGTATCAACATTCAGGAGCGCATGATCCGCAAAGGTTCCGTTGATGCCATTCGTCGCCACATTGAAGCCAACAACGGCCATTTTCCACCGGAAGTGGACAATCTGGTTGAGAGCGTTGCCCGCCAGGGGGCCACACCGCTGGTCGTAGCCGAAGGGGCGAATGTGCTGGGGGTGATTGCGCTGAAGGACATCGTCAAAGGCGGCATTAAAGAGCGTTTCGCCCAGTTGCGTAAAATGGGGATTAAAACGGTGATGATCACCGGGGATAACCGGCTGACTGCCGCCGCGATTGCCGCAGAAGCGGGCGTGGATGATTTCCTCTCGGAAGCCACACCGGAAGCCAAGCTGGCGTTGATCCGTCAGTACCAGGCGGAAGGTCGTCTGGTCGCGATGACCGGTGACGGCACCAACGACGCCCCTGCCCTCGCACAGGCCGACGTGGCGGTGGCGATGAACTCCGGTACCCAGGCAGCAAAAGAGGCGGGCAACATGGTCGACCTTGACTCTAACCCGACCAAGCTGATTGAAGTGGTGCATATCGGTAAACAGATGCTGATGACGCGCGGGTCATTAACCACGTTCAGTATCGCCAATGACGTGGCGAAGTATTTCGCCATTATTCCCGCGGCGTTCGCGGCCACCTATCCGCAGCTAAACGCGCTGAACGTGATGCATCTGCACTCCCCGTCTTCGGCCATTCTCAGTGCGGTGATTTTCAACGCCCTGATTATTGTCTTCCTGATCCCGCTGGCGCTGAAAGGGGTGAGCTATAAACCGCTGACGGCTGCTGCCATGCTGCGCCGTAACCTGTGGATTTACGGGCTGGGCGGGCTGCTGGTGCCCTTTATCGGGATTAAAGCTATCGACCTGCTGTTAACGCTGTTCGGGCTGGTTTAAAAGGTGAATCAAATGACGATGTTACGTCCCGCTATACTTCTGTTTATTCTGCTGTCTCTCATTACCGGTGGGCTTTACCCGCTGCTGACCACCGCGTTGGGCCAGTGGTGGTTCAAGGATCAGGCCAATGGCTCGCTGATCATACAGCAGGGTGAAAACCGCGGCTCCCGCCTGATTGGTCAAAACTTTACGGATGCCCGGTACTTTCAGGGACGCCCTTCCGCTACCGCCGATAGCCCGTATAATCCGATGGCATCCGGCGGGAGCAACCTGGCGGGCAGTAATCCTGAACTGGATAAAGCCATCGCTGAGCGTGTGGCGGCCCTGCGCAGCGCCAACCCGCAGGCCAGCCGGGAGATTCCAGTGGAAATGGTGACCGCCTCCGCCAGTGGGCTGGACTACAGCCTGACGCCTGAAGCGGTGGCCTGGCAGATACCGCGCGTCGCCGCTGCCCGTCATCTGAGCGTCGAGCAGGTCAGCCAGCTGGTGGCAGCGCACACGCAAAAGCCGCTGGTCAGTTTCATTGGCATGCCGGTAGTAAATATTGTTGAGCTGAATCTGGCGCTGGACGCGCTAAGGAATAACTAAATGACCGACGAGCCCTTGCGCCCGGATCCTGACAGGCTGCTCGAACAGACAGCTGAAGCCCATCGCGGCAAGCTGAAAATTTTCTTCGGCGCGTGCGCGGGCGTCGGGAAAACCTTCGCCATGCTGACAGAAGCTCAGCGGCTTCGGGCTCAGGGGCTCGATATTCTGATCGGCGTGGTGGAAACCCATGGCCGTAAAGAGACCGCGGCGTTGTTAAAGGGGCTGGCCACGCAGCCTCCTCGCCGTATCAGCCATCGTGGCAGGCTGGTGACGGAGTTTGATCTCGACGCCGCCCTCGCCCGCCGCCCCGCCCTTATTCTGATGGACGAACTGGCGCACAGCAATGCGCCAGGCTCGCGCCACCCCAAACGCTGGCAGGACGTAGAAGAGTTACTTGAAGCCGGGATTGACGTCTTCACCACGGTGAATGTTCAGCATCTTGAAAGCCTGAACGACGTGGTCAGCGGCGTGACCGGCATTCAGGTGCGCGAAACGGTGCCGGATCCGTTCTTTGACTCCGCTGATGAAGTGGTGCTGGTGGATCTGCCGCCAGACGATCTGCGCCAGCGCCTGCATGAAGGGAAAGTCTATATTGCAGGCCAGGCCGAACGCGCTATCGAACACTTCTTTCGTAAAGGCAACCTGATTGCCCTGCGCGAACTGGCCCTGCGCCGCACCGCCGATCGCGTGGATGACCAGATGCGTGCCTGGCGCGATCTGCAAGGACAGGAACGCGTCTGGCATACGCGGGATGCCATCCTGCTGTGCATTGGTCACGGTAGCGGCAATGAAAAGCTTGTCCGTACCGCCGCCCGGCTGGCTGCGAAATTTGGCAGCGTCTGGCACGCGGTGTATGTCGAAACGCCGCAGCTTCACGCCCTGCCAGAAAACCAGCGTCGCGCGATCCTGAGTTCGCTGCGCCTGGCCCAGGAGCTGGGGGCGGAAACCGCGACCCTCTCCGATCCGCAGGAAGATAAAGCCATTCTGCGCTACGCGCGTGAGCACAACCTGGGCAAAATTGTCATTGGCCGTCGCCAGCACCGGCGCTGGTTTAGCCGCGAATCGTTTGCCGACAAGCTGGCCCGGCGTGCACCCGACCTGGATCTGGTGGTCGTGGCGCTGGACGACAAACCCACGCCGTTACCCAACCGTGCGCCAGACAGCCGCACGTTCACCGATAAATGGCGCATCCAGCTTCGCGGTTGCCTTATCGCCGTCGTGCTTTGCGCCCTGATTACCTTTATTGCCAGCCAGTGGCTGATTGCGTTTGATGCCGCCAACCTGGTGATGATCTACCTGCTCGGCGTGGTGGTGGTGGCGCTCTTTTACGGGCGCTGGCCGTCAGTCCTGGCAACGGTGATTAACGTCATCAGCTTCGATCTCTTCTTTATCGACCCGCGCGGAACGCTTGCCGTCTCGGATGTACAGTATGTCCTCACGTTTGCCGTCATGCTCACCGTCGGGCTGGTGATCGGGAATCTGACGGCAGGCGTTCGCTATCAGGCGCGTATCGCCCGCTATCGCGAACAGCGCACCCGACATTTATACGAGATGTCTAAATCGCTGGCGGTAGGCCGCACGCCGCTGGATATCGTCCAGACCAGCGAGCAGTTTATCCGCTCGACATTTAACGCCAGCAACCTGATTTTACTCCCGGATGAGCACGGTAAGCTGCGCCCGCTGACGTCGGCCACGGGCATGACGCCGTGGGATGAGGCCATTGCACGCTGGAGCTTCGATAAAGGGTTACCGGCAGGCGCAGGAACAGACACCCTCCCCGGCGTGCCGTATCAGATCCTGCCACTGCGCAGCGCGGATAAAAATCAGGGGCTGGTCATCGTCGAGCCTTCTAATCTGCGCCAGCTGATGATCCCCGAGCAGCAGAGGCTGCTCGAGACCTTTACGTTGCTGGTTGCCAGCGCCCTGGAGCGGCTGGCGCTGACGGCCAGCGAAGAACAGGCCCGGCTGGCAAGCGAGCGCGAAAGCATTCGCAACTCGCTGCTGGCGGCGCTCTCACACGATCTTCGCACGCCTCTCACCGTGCTGTTTGGCCAGTCGGAAATTCTGACCCTGGATCTGGCGGCGGAAGGTTCAAAACACGCCCTGCAGGCCAGCGAGATCCGCCAGCACGTGCTGAACACCACGCGGCTGGTGAATAACCTGCTCGATATGGCGCGGATACAGTCTGGCGGGTTCAACCTCAAAAAAGAGTGGCTCACGCTTGAGGAAGTGGTAGGAAGCGCGCTGAAAATGCTGGAGCCCGGTCTCGGCGGACGGCATATCGCCCTGAACATGCCCGATCCCCTGACATTAATTCACGTTGATGGTCCGCTGTTTGAGCGGGTGTTAATTAATCTGCTGGAAAATGCGGGTAAATATGCCGGAGCACACGCGCAAATTGGGGTGAATGCTTCGGTGGAAGATCACACCCTGCGGCTCGACGTCTGGGACACCGGGCCCGGTATTCCTGCCGGGCAGGAAAAAGCGATATTCGAAAAATTCTCACGGGGCAATAAAGAGTCTGCCATTCCGGGGGTTGGGCTGGGTCTGGCGATCTGCCAGGCCATTATTGACGTCCATGGCGGCACCATTTCGGCGGAGAACCGCCCGGAAGGAGGCGCACGTTTTTGTGTTACACTTCCTCTGGACACCCCGCCAGAACTTGATGAATTACCAGAGGATTTGTGATCAACGTCCTGATTGTAGAAGATGAACTCGCCATTAGCCGGTTTCTGCGCGCTGCGCTGGAAGGTGACGGTCTGCGCGTTCATGATGCCGGTACGCTCCAGCGCGGGTTGATTGAAGCCGCTACCCGCAAGCCGGACCTGGTGATCCTCGATCTCGGTTTGCCGGATGGCGACGGTATCGATTTTATTCGCGAGGTGCGCCAGTGGAGCCAGATGCCCATTCTGGTGCTCTCCGCACGCACCGAAGAGTCGGATAAAATCGCCGCGCTGGATGCCGGGGCGGACGACTATCTTATTAAACCTTTTGGGATTGGTGAGTTACAGGCTCGCCTTCGTGTGGCGCTGCGTCGCCACGGTGCCGCCACGCCTGCCGACCCGACGTACACTTTCGGTGATGTGCAGGTCGATCTCGCTTCGCGACGTATTGTGCGCGGTGAAGAGGAGATCCATCTCACGCCGATAGAGTTCCGCCTGCTTGCGGTTTTGCTCAACAACCACGGTAAGGTGCTGACCCAACGTCAGCTGCTGGCTCAGGTGTGGGGACCCAACGCCGTGGAACATAGTCACTATTTACGCATATATATGGGCCACCTGCGCCAGAAACTTGAAACCGACCCCGCACGTCCTCGCCATTTATTAACTGAAACCGGTATCGGTTATCGGTTTATGCTTTGAATAACTATTCAATTTTATTTCCAATAAAAACAAACCCACCCACATAATTCCGTTTAAATAAGCCATAAGCGATAATTTTGGCTTATTTTCGCTCATTCAAAACAGAAACAACACAATCCGTTAACGCACCATCAACAAACCAGTGTTTTGATCTGCGATATTCATCTAAAACGAATAATTATTTCTTATTTGATCGGTTAAGGGTGATCTGATTCACAGTTAATCGCTTTTTCCTGGATAAAATGACCATGCTTTCAATTACTGAAAGGAAAATGAAACATGGAAAACAATAATCGCTTGATGCCCCATATAAGGCGGACAACACATATCATGATGTTTGCCCACCGAAACTGCTTTGACTTCCATCTCTTTAATGCCCGGTAGTCCTTCGACTTCTGGCGCACCCGCTTGCAGGTTAACCTGAAAAAACTCTATTTTACAGGCCGTTGCCTGTGAAGGCGTGCGTTCATTCAATTTAATTCAGACTTATCCGCAGCCGGGCGGACTGAATCTCATTCATTAAAAAGCAACTTACTGATTTTTTATCAGCGGCCACACTTTGCTTTTTTTTCCGGACATTATCGATTTCTTTCTTGCGAGAAATCGAGGGACGAATATTGCCTTAAATAAAGAGAGAAAGATGAAAAGTTTAAAAATTGCAACCAGCCGTGCATGCCCTGATTGCTTTACCACTCACCGTGAACTGGTAGATGTCAGCACCTCTGATTATATTGACGTGGCCGCCATTGTTCTGGCCGTGAGCGATATTTCCAGTGGCACTCTGGAAGAAATAGAAGCTACCGGGTTTGGTATTCCCGTATTCATTGCGACACATAAAGAAGAGTTCATTCCGGCTGAATATTTATCGCGCATCCACGGTGTGTTTGAGTGTTCAGAGACCAGTAACGACTTTTACGGACGTCAACTGGAAGCGGCCGCGCAGAAGTACGAAACCCAGCTACGCCCCCCGTTTTTCCGCGCACTGGTCGACTACGTGAATCAGGGCAACAGCGCATTCGATTGTCCGGGGCATCAGGGTGGGCAATTTTTCCGCCGTCATCCTGCCGGTAATCAATTTGTCGATTTCTTCGGCGAAACGCTTTTCCGCTCCGATCTGTGCAACGCCGACGTGGCCATGGGGGATCTGCTGATTCATGAAGGCGCGCCGTGCATTGCCCAGCAACACGCGGCGAAAGTGTTTAATGCGGATAAAACCTACTTTGTGCTGAACGGTACCTCATCATCTAACAAAGTGGTGCTAAACGCCCTGCTCACCCCCGGCGACCTGGTGCTGTTCGATCGTAATAACCATAAATCCAACCACCACGGAGCCCTGCTTCAGGCGGGTGCCACGCCGGTCTATCTGGAAACGGCGCGCAACCCGTACGGCTTTATTGGTGGCATTGATGCCCACTGCTTTGAGGAGAGCTACCTGCGCGAGCTGGTATCGGAAGTGGCGCCGGGTCGTGCGCGTGACGAACGTCCGTTCCGTCTGGCGGTGATCCAGCTGGGCACCTACGATGGCACCATTTATAACGCCCGCCAGGTCGTCGATAAAATTGGTCACCTGTGCGACTACATCCTGTTCGATTCTGCCTGGGTGGGCTACGAGCAATTTATTCCGATGATGGCCGACTGCTCTCCGCTGCTGCTGGAGCTGAACGAAAACGATCCGGGGATCCTGGTTACCCAGTCAGTCCATAAACAGCAGGCGGGTTTTTCGCAGACCTCGCAAATTCACAAGAAAGACCGCCATATTAAAGGCCAACCGCGCTATGTGCCGCACAAGCGCCTGAATAACGCCTTTATGATGCACGCCTCCACCAGCCCGTTCTATCCCCTGTTTGCCGCGCTGGATATCAACGCCCGCATGCACGAGGGGCAGAGTGGCCGCAATATGTGGATGGACTGCGTGGTTACCGGCATTGAAGCACGCAAGCTGATCCTGGAGAACTGCCAGTTTATTCGCCCGTTCGTGCCGGAGCTGGTAGATGGCCGTCCGTGGGAAAGCTGGGACACGGCTGAAATTGCCACCGACCTGCGCTTCTTCCACTTTGTGCCGGGGGAAAACTGGCACGCTTTTGAAGGGTATGCCGAGCATCAATACTTTATCGACCCGTGCAAACTGCTGTTGACTACGCCGGGCATCAACGCCCGTACCGGCGAGTATGAGGATTTCGGCGTGCCCGCCACCATCCTGGCTAACTTCCTGCGTGAAAACAGCATCGTGCCGGAGAAATGCGATCTCAACTCGATCCTGTTCCTGCTGACCCCTGCAGAAGATATGGGCAAGCTGCAGCAGTTGGTGGCACAGCTGGTGCGTTTCGAAAAACTGCTTCAGACCGATGCGCCATTAAAAGAGGTGCTTCCGTCTATCTGTAAGCAATACCCGGAACGCTACGCCGGTTATACCCTGCGCCAGATATGCCAGGAGATGCATGAACTGTACGCCCGCCATAACGTGAAACAGCTGCAAAAAGAGATGTTCCGCAAGTCTCACTTCCCTCGCGTGATGATGAACCCGCAGGACGCAAACTATGCGTATCTGCGTGGTGAGGTTGAACTGGTCTCCCTGCGTGATGCGGAAGGCCGCATTGCCGCCGAAGGCGCCCTGCCTTACCCACCAGGCGTGCTGTGCGTGGTTCCGGGTGAAGTCTGGGGAGGCTCCGTCCTGCGCTACTTTGCCGCGCTGGAAGAGGGTATCAACCTTTTACCGGGCTTCGCACCGGAACTACAGGGTGTGTACGTCGAGGAGTGTGACGGACGCAAACAGGTTCGCTGTAACGTCATCAAACAACCCGCCGCTCAGCCCGCGCTGCTGAAAGGAGAAAAATTATGAGTAAGTCCAACAAGATGGGCGTGGTGCAGCTGACCATCCTCACCATGGTTAACATGATGGGGTCAGGGATTATTATGCTGCCCACCAAACTTGCAGAGGTGGGTACCATTTCGATTATCTCCTGGCTGGTAACCGCGGTCGGCTCCATGGCGCTGGCATGGGCATTTGCCAAATGCGGAATGTTCAGCCGTAAGTCAGGCGGGATGGGCGGCTACGCCGAATACGCCTTCGGCAAATCTGGCAACTTTATGGCTAACTACACCTATGGCGTGTCGCTGCTGATCGCCAACGTGGCGATTGCCATTTCCGCCGTGGGTTACGGTACGGAGCTGTTTGGTGCCACGCTCAGCCCGGTGCAAATTGGTTTGGCCACCATCGGCGTATTGTGGATCTGCACCGTGGCCAACTTTGGCGGCGCGCGCATCACGGGTCAGTTAAGTAGCATCACCGTCTGGGGCGTGATTATCCCGGTTGTCGGGCTGTGCATCATCGGCTGGTTCTGGTTCAGTCCGACCCTGTACGCGAACTCCTGGAACCCGCACCATGTGCCGTTCTTTTCCGCTGTGGGGTCCTCTATCGCCATGACGCTGTGGGCCTTCCTCGGTCTGGAATCCGCCTGCGCAAACGCGGAAGTGGTAGAGAACCCGGAAAAGAACGTCCCGATTGCCGTTCTTGGCGGAACGCTGGGCGCGGCGGTGATCTATATCGTCTCCACTAACGTTATTGCCGGTATCGTACCGAACATGGATTTGGCTAACTCCACGGCGCCGTTTGGGCTGGCCTTCGCGCAGATGTTCACCCCGGAAGTCGGGAAAGTGATCATGGGGCTGATGGTCATGTCCTGTTGCGGTTCACTCCTCGGCTGGCAGTTCACCATCGCGCAGGTGTTTAAATCTTCGGCTGACGAAGGTTACTTCCCGAAAATCTTCTCCCGGGTGACCAAAGCCGATGCGCCGGTGCAGGGCATGCTGGCGATTGTCATCTTCCAGAGCGGGTTATCGCTGATGACCATTAGCCCGTCGCTGAACAGCCAGTTCAACGTGCTGGTCAACCTGGCGGTGGTGACAAATATCATTCCATATATTCTGTCGATGGCGGCGCTGGTGATCATTCAGAAGGTGGCGAAAGTCGATCCCCGTAAAGCACGGGCGGCCAATATTGTGGCGCTGATTGGGGCGATTTACAGCTTCTATGCGCTCTACTCATCCGGCCAGGAGGCGATGCTTTATGGTGCGATGGTGACCTTTATGGGCTGGACGCTGTACGGGCTGGTCTCACCGCGGTTTGAATTGAAGAATAAACATAGTTAGGTAAAAGCAAAACGGCAACCCAGGGGTTGCCGTTTTTCGTGTTTTCACCCTCTCCCTGTGGGAGAGGGCCGGGGTGAGGGCATCAGCCCGCACCAAACACCACTTACGCGTTTTTCAGCACTTCGCTGACAATCTCTACCGCTTCTTTCTCAATCTGCTGGCGATGCTCAGCGCCGAGGAAGCTTTCACAATAGATTTTGTACGCATCTTCCGTACCGGATGGACGCGCGGCGAACCAGCCATTTTCGGTCATCACCTTCAGCCCCCCGATAGAGGCACCGTTACCCGGCGCTGCCGTCAGACGGGCCGTGATGGGATCACCGGCCAGCGTGCTGGCACTGACCATCTCCGGAGAGAGTTTAGACAGGGCTGCTTTCTGTGCGGAGGTCGCGCTTGCCTGGATACGGTTGTAGCTCGGTGCACCAAAGCGCGCCGCCAGCTCGTCGTAGTGTTCCTGCGGGTTCTTGCCGGTGACCGCGGTGATCTCCGCCGCCAGCAGACACATGATGATACCGTCTTTGTCGGTTGACCATGGTGTGCCGTCGAAACGCAGGAAGGATGCCCCCGCGCTCTCTTCACCACCAAAGCCGAAGCTGCCGTCATGCAGACCGTCAACAAACCATTTAAAGCCCACCGGCACTTCCACCAGCTTGCGACCCAGCGCGTCGACCACGCGGTCGATCATCGCAGAAGAGACCAGCGTTTTACCCACAGCCACCTCTTTGCCCCACTGTGGACGATGCTGAAACAGGTAGTTGATTGCCACAGCCAGGTAGTGGTTTGGGTTCATCAGCCCGGCCGGGGTAACGATACCGTGGCGGTCATAATCCGGGTCGTTGGCGAAGGCCAGATCGAATTTGTCACGCAGTGCCAGCAGGCCTGCCATCGCGCACTCAGAGGAGCAGTCCATACGGATCGCGCCGTCTTTATCAAGGTGCATAAAGCGGAAGGTCTGATCGACGTGATCGTTAACGATGGTCAGATCCAGCTTGTAGTGCTCTGCAATGCGTTTCCAGTATTCAATACCGGAGCCGCCCAGCGGATCCACACCCAGCTTCAGGCCGGCTTTCTGGATAGCCGCCATATCGACGATATCCGCCAGCCCTTCCACGAACGGCTGCACCAGATCCTGCTCTTTCACGTGGCCGGACGCCATGGCCGCATCCAGAGAAATACGCTTAACGCCTTTCAGGCCATCAGCCAGTAAGGCGTTGGCGCGGTCTTCCACCACTTTGGTGACGTTGGTATCTGCCGGGCCACCGTTAGGTGGGTTGTATTTGATACCACCGTCTTCCGGCGGGTTGTGAGAAGGCGTGATAACGATACCGTCAGCCTGTGGGCCACCTTTTTTGTTGTGCACAAGGATAGCGTTAGAGACGGCAGGCGTTGGGGTGAAACCGTTATTTTCCTGCACAATTACATCAACGCCGTTCGCCGCCAGAACTTCCAGCACGGAAATGAATGCCGGTTCAGACAGGGCGTGAGTATCTTTCCCCACGTAGCACGGACCGGTAACACCGTTTTTGGCGCGCTCTTCCGCGATGGCCTGAGCAATGGCCAGAATGTGCGGTTCGTTAAAGCTATGGCGTGCCGCGCTACCGCGATGGCCTGATGTCCCAAACTTCACTGCGTGTTCTGCGTTGCCCACGACCGGTTTCAGCACATAATACTGCGCGGTCAGCTGAGCGACGTTAATCAAATCGCTTTGTTGTGCAGGTTGGCCTGCACGGCTGTGATTTGCCATTACCGGGTCCTTCTGATGCAAGGGTTAAATTGTACCGCAAACCTTTTCAATCAATTCCGCCGGGAACTGCATGGACTGCATGATGTGTTCAACCATGCTGCACTTGCGGCCCGTATTGGTATTGGTGATGACCCAGTACGGTGTGCCAGGGACATGTTTAGGTTTGGTCTGGTTGCCATTTTGCAGCAGCGTCTGCTCGTCGCCCGCGAAATAGACGCGCGTGCGACCGTGCAGCGACTCAGTCGCTTCAGCAAACGCCTTGTTATCCAGTGAATAAAGTGTAGACAGCACCAGCATGAAGCGGTTGACCGCTTTTTTCTGCTCTGCATATTCATCAGACAGCAGCAGCTCGCGCATCGCACGTACTTTGTCTTTCACCTGCACGACGGCAGGTTTTGCTTGTGCAACAACACTCGGCTGAGACACGACATCTTTAGTGGCTGGGGTAGCAGACGGTGAGGCGGCGGAAATTTTAAGCATGCGCCGTAAAATGTCGGACGCGCTCTCCCCGATATGCCGCGTTTGGCTGGCAATAAACTGATAGAGTTCGTCATCAACTTCGATTGTTTTCATCTTAATCCAGTGCGATATCTTATCTGAATACAAGTCGTTGAGATTATAAAGTCAAATCCCAACAGCGGATAGCGTCAAACCAGGTTGGCGGCAAAAGTCAGATTAAACTGGAACCTTGCAGCCGGGCGGCAGAATGGTCAACATAATACCCTAACCTGTCACACCTAAAAAAAGAACTTTGCCATGAAATTGAATACCCGAGCGCAATCTGCACAATCGCCGAACACGAATCCTCCCATCGTACTGGTTCACGGGCTGTTTGGCAGCCTGGATAACCTGGGCGTGCTGGCACGCGATTTGGTTACCGATCACGATATTTTGCAGGTGGATATGCGAAATCATGGCCTTTCCGGGCGTTCAGAAGAGATGACCTATGCGGCCATGGCGCAGGATCTGCTGGATACGCTGGATGCCAACAATCTCGAGAAAGTGACGTTGATCGGGCATTCAATGGGCGGCAAAGCGGTCATGGCCCTGACGGCTCTGGCACCAGAAAGAATAAGTGGCCTGGTGGTCATAGATGTCGCCCCGGTGGATTACAACGTCCGTCGCCATGATGAGATTTTCGCCGCCATCAACGCGGTGACCAACGCTGGCGTCTCGACGCGCCAACAGGCAGCTGTCGTTATGCGTGAGCATCTGGATGAAGAAGGGGTTATCCAGTTTCTGCTGAAATCGTTCGTTGACGGCCAGTGGCGGTTCAACGTGCCGGTGCTATGGGAGCAGTACGATAACATCGTTGGTTGGGAAACCGTACCGGCATGGCCGCACCCTACCCTCTTCATTCGTGGCGGCAATTCGCCCTACGTTACCGACGCCTGTCGCGATACCCTGCTGGCGCAATTCCCGCAGGCACGCGCTCATGTCATAGCTGGCGCCGGACATTGGGTTCATGCGGAAAAACCAGACGCCGTCTTACGCGCCATTCGCCGCTATCTGACTGATACGGCAAATTGATTAAAAAGAGAGCGACTGGAAGGCTGCGGGCTTCCAGTCGTTGGCGTGCCGTTTTTGGTGATGTATGATGGCGCGCTTATCGCCCAGGCATTAGCAGGGCGGCGTGTTTCCCCCGAAGTCTCAGAATCATGGCCAAAGAACAAACGGACCGTACGACACTAGATCTGTTCGCGAATGAGCGTCGACCGGGACGACCAAAAACGAATCCGCTTTCGCGCGACGAACAGCTGCGTATTAATAAACGCAACCAGCTTAAACGCGATAAAAATCGTGGGCTTAAGCGTGTCGAACTGAAGCTCAACGCCGACGCTGTCGATGCGTTAAACGAACTGGCTGACGCGCGTAATATCAGCCGCAGCGAGCTGATCGAAGAGATGTTACTCACCCAACTCGAGACCATGCGCAGTAAGGCATAAGTCCGAAAAATCCCTTTATTACCCTTTTCATGTAGCACAGAGTGCAGTCCTGCGCGATAGCTGTTTCCGCAGGGTTGCCTGTTCTGCTATTATTGCCTTTATCCGTGGACAAATTGCGCCACCATACCATTAAGTATCAAGAGGTTATTTTACTCATGGCAATTATCGGCATTTTCTTCGGCAGTGATACCGGCAATACCGAAAATATCGCAAAAAACATTCAGAAACAGCTCGGTAAAGACGTTGCCGATGTGCACGACATCGCCAAGAGCAGCAAAGAAGATCTCGAAGGCTATGACATCCTGCTGCTGGGTATTCCGACCTGGTATTACGGTGAAGCCCAGTGTGACTGGGATGATTTCTTCCCAACGCTGGAAGAGGTGGATTTCAACGGCAAGCTGGTTGCCCTGTTTGGCTGCGGCGACCAGGAAGACTATGCAGAGTACTTCTGTGATGCGCTGGGCACCATCCGCGACATTATTGAGCCAAACGGTGCCGTTATTGTAGGTCACTGGCCTACCGCTGGTTACCACTTCGAAGCGTCTAAAGGTCTGGCAGACGACGATCACTTCGTGGGTCTGGCGATTGACGAAGACCGTCAGCCAGAACTGACCGCCGAGCGCGTTGAAAAATGGGTTAAGCAGATCCGTGAAGAGCTGCACCTGGACGATATTCTCAACGCCTGATGATTCTTGCGGCGCAACGGTGGTTGCGCCCATAAACCAGGTCAAACCGATTAAATTAATTGCTACAATCTTTTAACTTTTTCGCCCAGACCTGTACAATGACCCCCTGATAAAACGTGGCTTTCACAATGCAAGTTTGTTGGTGATACCACGTTTTTATAAGCATACTTTACCTGAGACTTGCAGTTTTCATTTAGCCATGGCAGTTCTATAATGAGACGCATTATCCCGGGTGCAATTTCTGTCACTTCCTACAGAAGTGAATCGTTTAGCAACAGGACAGATTCCGCATGACTGACAACAATACCGCATTAAAGAAGGCTGGCCTGAAAGTTACGCTTCCTCGGTTAAAAATCCTTGAAGTGCTTCAGGGTCCAGACAATCACCATGTCAGTGCGGAAGACCTTTATAAGCGTCTTATCGACATGGGCGAAGAGATTGGGCTGGCAACCGTCTATCGTGTGCTGAACCAGTTTGATGACGCGGGCATTGTCACCCGTCATAATTTCGAAGGCGGTAAATCTGTATTCGAACTGACTCAACAGCATCACCACGATCACCTGATCTGCCTGGATTGCGGCAAGGTCATTGAATTCAGCGATGATTCCATTGAATCTCGCCAGCGTGAAATCGCCGCACGTCACGGTATCCGCCTGACGAACCACAGCCTGTACCTGTATGGTCACTGCGCTGAAGGCGATTGCCGCGAAGACGATCACGCGCACGACGCGAAATAAACACGTTTCATACTCTGAGCCAGCCGCAAGGTTGGCTTTTTTTTTGCCTGCGGTCTGGCAAAAAAAAGCCCGGCAGCGCAGCGCTACCGGGCATGATAACAGCGGGTTAATGGCTGTTGTTGCTGCGAATCTCTTTCCAGATCTGATCGCAACGCTTCGCGACTTCCTGATCGTTACCGGTTTTACGCGCCTGGATACAGGCCTGATAATCCATTACACGAATATTCTCCTGGGTTGCGAACTGTTCATGCGCTTTCTCTTTTTTCAGCACATTCAGCACGCTCTGACAGGCTTCGATCTTCTCCGGCGAACCTTCCGCCGTATTGATACACGCGCTGTAGGCTTCTTTCAGACGGGAGTCCTCTTTCGAGGCCTGATTCTGCGCACAAGCCACCAGTCCCGATGCCAGCAACGCGACGATTACAATCTTTTTCATATGTAGTCTCCGGTCCGGCGGGAATTACCCCGCCGGACGAGTCATCAGAAGATGGTGAACGGTGCGATAACCATGAATTTCACGTCGCGTTCATCCTGGAAGATGTTGCCGTAACCGCCCGCGTAGCTCGGGATATCGGAGTGGTTGTCGTATTGTGTAAAGTGCAGTTTGAACATGGTCCCTTTGGCGCGACCATCCTGCAGGGTGTAGATCGCATCCAGGCTGTAAGCGGATTCTTTGAGACGATAGTTTGGATCGTAGTATGCGTCTGGCGTTGCCATATCAGCAGGCTTCGCATCCCATGCGTAGGCGTAAGATGCCCCCACCGCCCAGCCTGGCAGGTTCCAGTTTTTCAGATCATACATTGCGCCGAAGAAGACTGCTTTTTCGCCATCGGCGTTGAAGTCGGAACGGTTATCCCACCAGATATCCAGACGACCGTTTGAAGATGCATAGGTTGGGGTCATACGCTGCAGGAAGTAGCCTTGCTGCCCTTCCGCTTTTACCCACGTTCCTTCAAGACGCAAATCTACCTGACCGACTTTGTAGCCGAAGGTCAGCGCCTGCAACCACGCCGTGCCGTCATAAATATCATTCACGCCACCATCACTGACTTTATCTCGCGTACCGTAGAACTGGTAGCTGGTACTCAGCGGGCTACCCGCGATGTCAAATTTATAACTGGCCTTAGCAAAATACTGATCGATATAACCTTCCGCCTGACCAAATGCCGCTTCAAGCACTAAATCATTTTTAAAGTCGTACTTCGCGCCCAGCGAGTGAAGATAATCCACTTTGGTCTTTTTATCGTTCTGGTAGAACTTGTCCATTTCGATATGCCACGGCGCTTTATACTCGTTGGTCCACATATACGAGAAGCTTAACGCACCCGCGTCACCGTAATCAAAATTGGCGCCCGCTTCTGCCCCCTGATAGGTACCTGGCATAAAGCTCCAGTGCGGAGCTAATAGGGTTTGACCAGTTGGCTGAATATAACCACCGCGCGCCCATACCGGGCCGTATTTAAATTTCGCAGCAGCTTTATACAGGCTGATACCGCTTTTATCTCCGGACCAGTCTTCTTTATACGCTTTATTACTGGAGGAGAAGGCAATTTCGTTCGGGTGGCCGCTGTCACCATTTTCCGCCATTTCAATTGCCGTGAAGGCGGCAATATCCAGGCCGAACATATCGGCAGCGTAACCAGACTGGAAATCCAGATTGGCGTTCCAGGTAGAGTGAGAAAGGTTCGTTTTATATTTATCTTCCGTGACATCTTTACGGTCACGTTCACGCTGCCAGTAATAAATACCGCCCGTGAGGGTTGAATCATCGATGAAGCCTGCTGCTTTAGCGTCTGGCGTCACCACCAGGCCTGACATTGCTGTCACACCGGCAATAGCCAGCGCCAGCGCACTACGTTTGCCACTGAACGTACGCATAGATTATTCCTCTTTGACGAATTAAAACGCCTAAAACGGCGAAAAATATAAAAGACCTGATGGTCAGGGGTAGTCGGAAATACCCTCGAATAACTACCGTCTTTAGGTTATTTTTCGCGACGCGAATTATCAATGCTTTTCGGTGGCTAAAACTCAGGATTATGACGAAGAGCACATAATTGGTAGTGCTTTGTAACATTTAACGGGATGCCAGTACTGGCAGGGGAAAAGGCCGATTTTCAATAAGTAACGCGTTAAATGATATTCTTTTTACGGTGCGTCAGACTTTTGAAAGGGGATAAACTTTTTTTTAAAAAAATAAGTAGCACCACATTGACCTGTTATTTTTATAAACGCTATTTAGCTACTGCTTTAAAGGCATGATCACTCTATAAAAAAACGCCGCATTACGCGGCGTTTGTTTCTCATTGACCAGCGCGGCGTTATTATTCGCCGATCTTCGTCCAGGTATCACGCAGACCAACCGTACGGTTAAATACCGGTTTTTCAGCGGTGCTGTGACGGCTGTCCAGGCAGAAGTAACCTTCACGTTCAAACTGGAAGGCTTTACCCGCCTCAGCCGCTTTCAGGGATGGCTCAGCGTAACCCTGTTTGATGACCAGCGATTCCGGGTTGATGGTCGCCAGGAAGTCTTCTGCTGCGCCTGGGTTAGGCACGCTGAACAGACGATCGTACAGACGAATCTCTACCGGCAGCGCGTGTGATGCACTGACCCAGTGGATCACGCCTTTCACCTTACGGCCGTCCGCTGGATCTTTGCTCAGGGTCTCGGCATCGTATGTGCAGAAGATCGTGGTGATGTTGCCTTCCGCATCTTTTTCTACGCGCTCAGCCTTGATCACATAGGCGTTACGCAGACGCACCTCTTTACCGAGCACCAGTCGCTTGTACTGCTTGTTCGCTTCTTCGCGGAAGTCAGCACGATCGATCCAGATTTCACCACTGAACGGTACGTCACGGCTGCCCATCTCCGGTTTGTTCGGATGGTTAGGCATCGAGACCATTTCGCTCGCACCCTGCGGATAGTTTTCGATAACCAGTTTTACCGGGTCGATAACGGCCATCGCGCGCGGCGCGTTTTCGTTCAGATCTTCACGAATGCAGGATTCCAGAGACGCCATCTCAATGGTGTTATCCTGCTTGGTCACGCCAATGCGTTTGCAGAACTCACGGATTGACGCCGCGGTATATCCGCGACGGCGCAGACCAGAGATGGTCGGCATACGTGGGTCGTCCCAGCCTTCAACGTGCTTATCGGTCACCAGCAGGTTCAGCTTACGCTTGGACATCACGGTGTATTCCAGATTCAGACGAGAGAACTCGTACTGACGCGGATGCACCGGAATCGTGATGTTATCCAGCACCCAGTCGTACAGACGACGGTTGTCCTGGAATTCCAGCGTACACAGCGAGTGGGTGATGCCTTCCAGCGCATCGCTGATGCAGTGGGTGAAGTCGTACATCGGGTAGATGCACCACTTATTACCGGTCTGGTGATGTTCAGCGAATTTAATGCGGTACAGCACCGGGTCGCGCATTACGATAAACGGTGATGCCATATCGATTTTGGCACGCAGGCACGCTTTACCTTCCTCGAAGCCACCAGCACGCATTTTTTCAAACAGCGCCAGGTTCTCTTCCACGCTGCGATCGCGGAACGGGCTGTTTTTACCCGGTGCCGTCAGCGTGCCGCGGTATTCACGGATTTCATCCGCAGAGAGCTCGTCAACATAGGCCAGACCTTTATTGATCAGCTCAACGGCATAGGCATACAGCTGATCGAAATAGTCAGAGGAGTAGCAGATATCGCCAGACCAGTTGAAGCCCAGCCATTGCACGTCGTTCTTAATGGACTCAACGTATTCAATGTCTTCTTTTACTGGGTTGGTGTCATCGAAACGCAGGTTGCACTGCCCCTGGTAATCCTGTGCGATACCAAAGTTCAGGCAGATCGATTTGGCGTGACCAATGTGCAGGTAGCCATTAGGCTCCGGCGGGAAACGCGTATGCACCGTGGTGTGCTTACCACTGGCCAGATCTTCATCGATGATCTGACGAATAAAGTTACTCGGGCGGGCTTCTGCCTCACTCATCGTGGATTCCTCAAAGCGTAAACAACGTATAACGGCATATGATCTTATAAGCCGGACGTAGTGACAACCCTTAAAACGTCCCGGAAGAAAATAATGGGGGCATTTGCTGCAAAAAAAAGCGGCGGAGGATCTCCCCCGCCGCTTAAGGCATGACTCTACTCAGGAGCGATTACTTGCCTTTAATCTCATACAGTGGCGTTTGCCCCGCAACCACCTGACCTTTCGCCTGAAGCACCAGGCCGCTGAAGTCGTCGATGTTGCTGCATACCACCGGGCTTACCATCGAACGGGCATTGGCGTTCAGGAAGTCCAGATCCATTTCCAGAATCGGCTGGCCTGCAACCACTTCTGCGCCCTCTTCTACAAGGCGAGTAAAGCCCTGGCCGTTCAGCGCAACGGTATCAATACCCATATGAACCACGATCTCCGCGCCTTTTTCGGTTTCGAGGCAGAACGCGTGGTTGGTGTTAAAGATTTTCACGATGGTGCCCGCCGCAGGAGACACAACGGTTTTCTCCGTTGGTTTCACCGCAACACCGTCACCGACCGCTTTGCTGGCAAACGCTTCGTCAGGTACCTGCTCAAGCGCGACCACCTCACCCGTAACCGGTGAAACCAGCGCGGCGATAGTAGCGGCGTTTGGTACAGCCTGCGGTTTAGCAACCGGAGCGTCAGCTACAGGCGCGCTATCCGTTGAGGCAGCAGCGACCGGTCCACGGGCAACCACTTTTTTCATTTCATCGCCGATAGATTCGGCTTTCGCACCCACAATAACCTGGATGGTTTGTTTGTTCAGTTTCACCACACCAGACGCGCCCAGGCGTTTGCACATGGCATCGCTTACGCGCGCAGAGTCGCCAACGGTCAGACGCAGACGGGTGATACAGGCATCAATGGCTTTCAGGTTGTCGGTACCGCCTACCGCGGCGATATAGCTGGTTGCCAGCTGGGTCAACCCTTCTTCGGTATTGCTGTTTGCTTCACTGGTTACGACGTCATCTTTAGTATCTTCGCGACCCGGCGTTTTGAGGTTAAACATACGAATAACCGCGCTGAACAAGAGGAAGTAGACAACGAAGAACACCAGGCCCATCACAACCAGCATCCAGACGTTTTTGCTGGCTGCCGGCAGGTTGTACATCAACACGTAGTCGATCGCACCGGCTGAGAAGGAGAAGCCCGCGTGAATGCCCAGCAGAGTGGCCACAAACAGGCTGATACCGGTAAGCACCGCGTGCATGAGGTACAGCAGCGGAGCCAGGAACATGAACAGGAATTCCAGTGGCTCAGTAACACCGGTCAGGAACGCCGTTACCGCAACGGAGAGCAGCATGCCGCCAACCATTGGGCGACGCGCTTTTGGCGCGGCCAGATACATTGCCAGCGCAGCGCCCGGCAGACCAAACATCATGATTGGGAAGAAACCGGACATGAACATGCCCGCGGTGCCGTCACCCGCGTAGAAGCGGTTGATATCACCGTGGAATACGGTACCTGCCGCGTTGGTGAACTCACCAATCTGGAACCATGCGATGGTGTTCAGAACCTGATGCAGGCCGGTTGGGATCAGCAGACGGTTGATGAAACCGAAGATACCTGCACCCATTGCGCCCGCAGACACGATCCACTCACCGCCTGCATGAATGGCATGCTGTACCGGTGGCCAGACATAACCAAAGATAGCGGCCAGAATCAGACAGAAAAAGCCTGTCGCAATCGGAACAAAGCGTTTTCCGCCAAAGAAGCTCAGGAAATCTGGCAGTTTGATACCCGCCCAACGGTTGTACACTGCACCGCCGACCAGACCGGTAATAATACCCGCCAGAACACCCATGTTGATTTCAGGGTTGATGGTTACCATCGCTTTGGTCAGGATGAAATAACCGACTGCCCCTGCCAGCGCCGCGGCACCCGCGCTGTCTTTAGACCAGCTGGACGCCACGCCGATGGCGAAAATCAGCGCCAGGTTGTCAAATATCGCACCACCCGCTTGCGCGATAAACGGCACGTTAAGAAGATCGGGTTGCCCGAATCGCAACAGCAGTGCTGCAACCGGTAGCACGGCGATAGGGAGCTGCAAAGCCCTACCGAGGCGCTGGAAAAAACCTAAAATATTCATCCTATTCCCCCTACGAGACCCTTGTTAAGGCTCGTGCATTAACTATGTTTTTTATTGTGTCACGAACTAGAAATACAGTTGATGATTCACTGGCATTGTGAGTGTGTGAAAAATTAATTCGTATCGCAAATTAAAAGCGTACTTTTTGTGATTTTTGTCACCAAATATCGTTTATCACCCTCCCTTTCACTGGCTAACATCGAAAACTTATTTTATCATTCGAAAAATCAAGACGGATTGATCCGGCCTGAAAGGTTCCAGGTTACGCTTAAGTATCAGGTCCCGATACCCATCCGCCCACTCTTCTACTTAAACTCTTGAGGTGAACAATGAGACTGATTCCCCTGGCAACTGCTGAACAAGTCGGTAAATGGGCCGCTCGCCATATCGTTAACCGTATCAACGCCTTCAAACCAACCGCCGATCGTCCTTTCGTACTTGGCCTCCCTACCGGCGGCACACCGCTGACCGCATATAAAGCACTGGTAGAGATGCACAAAGCAGGCCAGGTTAGCTTCAAACACGTTGTCACCTTCAACATGGATGAATATGTCGGCTTACCGAAGGATCACCCGGAAAGCTACCATAGCTTCATGCACCGTAATTTCTTTGATCACGTTGATATTCCAGCTGAAAACATTAACCTGCTGAATGGAAACGCGCCTGATATTGACGCAGAATGCCGTCAGTATGAAGAAAAAATCCGTTCTTACGGTAAAATCCACCTGTTTATGGGCGGTGTGGGTAACGATGGTCATATCGCGTTTAACGAACCCGCGTCGTCACTGGCGTCCCGTACCCGTATTAAAACGCTGACCCATGACACGCGCGTGGCAAACTCCCGCTTCTTTGATGGCGATGTGAACCAGGTTCCTAAATATGCCCTGACCGTCGGTGTCGGCACGCTGCTGGATGCCGAAGAAGTGATGATTCTGGTCCTGGGCAGCGTGAAGGCGCAGGCGCTCCAGGCTGCCGTTGAAGGCAACGTAAACCACATGTGGACCATCAGCTGCCTGCAGCTGCATCCAAAATCCGTCATCGTTTGTGACGAACCGTCCACGATGGAACTGAAGGTGAAGACGCTGAAATACTTCAACGAGTTAGAAGCTGAGAACATCAAAGGTCTGTAATTGAATAACCGCCTCTTCATGAAGAGGCGGCCGCTTTTTTTAACCGGGGGTCGTTATGTACGCTTTAACCCACGGTCGGATTTATACCGGCCATGAAATTCTGGATGACCATGCGATTGTTATCGCTAATGGCCTGATTGAACGTGTTTGTCCGCTGGCAGAGCTGCCGCCGGAGATTGAACAGCGCTCACTCAATGGAGCAGTAATCTCCCCCGGTTTTATCGACGTACAGCTGAACGGCTGCGGCGGTGTGCAGTTTAACGACACCGCAGACGCCGTCACCGTCGAAACGCTGGAAATCATGCAGAAAGCGAACGAGAAATCGGGCTGCACCAGCTATCTGCCAACCCTCATCACCAGCAGCGATGAGCTGATGAAACAGGGTATCCGCGTTATGCGTGAATACCTGGCGAAACACCCAAATCAGGCTCTGGGTCTGCACCTTGAAGGGCCATGGCTGAATATGGTGAAGAAAGGGACGCATAATCCGGATTACGTGCGTAAGCCTGATGCCGAACTGGTCGACTGTATGTGTGCCAATGCGGATGTGATCACCAAAGTGACGCTGGCACCTGAAATGACCGGTACTGACGTGATCAGCAAACTGGCCGCCGCCGGGATTGTCGTGTCAGCGGGCCATTCAAACGCCACGCTGAAAGAGGCAAAAGCCGGTTTCCGTGCGGGTATTACCTTTGCGACACACCTGTATAACGCCATGCCGTATATCACGGGTCGTGAACCGGGGCTGGTCGGGGCGATTCTGGATGAGCCAGACGTTTACTGCGGCATCATCGCGGACGGTTTACACGTCGATTACACCAACATTCGCAACGCCAAGCGGCTGAAAGGTGACAAGCTTTGCCTGGTGACGGATGCCACCGCACCGGCAGGTGCAAATATTGAGCAGTTCATTTTTGCCGGTAAAACAATATACTACCGCAACGGACTGTGTGTGGATGAAAACGGTACGTTGAGCGGCTCCTCCCTGACCATGATTGAAGGCGTGCGTAACCTGGTCGAGCATTGCGGCATTGCGCTTGAAGAAGTGCTGCGCATGGCAACCCTTTATCCTGCGCGTGCCATCGGCGTGGATAAACAGCTTGGCGGAATTGCACCAGGCATGGTTGCAAACCTGACGGCATTCACACACGATTATAAAATTATTAAGACCATCGTTAATGGTAACGAGGTCGTCACTGAGTAAGTAAAAGTATGACACCAGGCGGACAAGCTCAAATCGGTAATGTCGATCTCGTTAAACAGCTTAACAGCGCGGCGGTATATCGCCTGATTGACCAACACGGGCCAATCTCACGTATTCAGATAGCCGAACAAAGCCAGCTTGCTCCCGCCAGCGTGACAAAAATTACACGTCAGCTTATTGAGCGCGGCCTGATCAAAGAAGTCGATCAGCAGGCCTCCACCGGAGGCCGCCGCGCAATTTCCATCATCACCGAAACCCGCAATTTTCAGGCCATTGGCGTTCGTCTTGGTCGCCATGACACCACCCTGACGCTTTACGATCTGAGCAGTAAAGCCATTGCCGAAGAGCACTACCCTCTTCCGGAGCGCACCCAGGAGACACTGGAGCACGCGCTGCTCAATACCATCGCGCACTTTATCGAAAGCTGTCAGCGCAAGATCCGCGAGCTCATCGCCATTTCGGTGATCCTGCCCGGGCTGGTTGATCCGGAAAGCGGTGTCATTCGTTATATGCCACATATCCCGGTCGAGAACTGGGCGCTGGTGGAGGCGCTGGAAAAGCGCTTTAAAGTGACCTGCTTTGTGGGTCACGACATCCGCTCGCTGGCGCTGGCCGAGCACTACTTTGGTGCGAGTCAGGACTGTGAAGACTCTATTCTGGTGCGTGTTCACCGCGGTACCGGGGCGGGCATTATCTCCAACGGACGTATCTTTATTGGCCGTAACGGCAATGTGGGCGAGATTGGTCATATCCAGGTGGAACCGCTTGGCGAGCGCTGCCACTGCGGTAATTTTGGCTGTCTTGAAACGGTTGCCGCCAACGCGGCCATTGAGCATCGCGTCCGTCATCTGCTGGAACAAGGCTACCAGAGCCGCGTGACGCTGGATGATTGTAAAATCGGCGCCATCTGCAAAGCCGCCAATAAAGGCGATGCGCTGGCCTGCGAAGTGATCGAACAGGTCGGGCGCCACCTCGGCAAAACCATTGCCATTGCCATCAACCTTTTTAATCCACAAAAAGTGGTGATTGCAGGTGAAATCGTCGAGGCGGAAAAAGTGTTACTGCCCGCGATTGGTGGCTGCATTAACACCCAGGCGTTGAAAGCGTTTCGTCAGAATTTACCGGTCGTGCGTTCGACGCTGGATCACCGCTCTGCGATTGGCGCGTTTGCGCTGGTCAAACGCGCCATGCTCAACGGGATCCTGTTGCAGCATTTGCTGGAAAGCTAATCGGGACTTATAGTAACGCCTTCTTTTTTTGATGTCGGATTGTTCATGACCATTAAGAATGTAATTTGTGATATTGACGGCGTGCTGATGCACGACAACGTCGCCGTGCCAGGTGCTGCGGAGTTTCTACACCGCATCATCGACAAAGGAATGCCGCTGGTTCTTCTCACGAACTACCCTTCCCAAACCGGTCAGGATCTGGCGAACCGTTTTGCTACGGCGGGCATCAACGTACCGGACAGCGTGTTTTATACCTCCGCAATGGCGACGGCAGATTTTTTGAAGCGTCAGGAAGGGAAAAAAGCCTACGTGGTCGGTGAAGGTGCGCTGATCCACGAGCTATATAAAGCAGGCTTTACCATTACCGATGTGAACCCGGACTTTGTGATCGTCGGCGAAACGCGCTCGTTTAACTGGGAGATGATGCATAAGGCCGCCTACTTTGTCGCCAGCGGCGCGCGCTTTATCGCCACCAACCCGGATACGCACGGCCGTGGTTTCTATCCGGCCTGCGGCGCACTGTGCGCCGGTATCGAAAAAATCTCCGGTCGTAAGCCGTTTGTGGTCGGTAAACCTAGCCCGTGGATCATTCGTGCCGCGCTGAACACGATGCAGGCCCACTCTGAAGAGACGGTGATTGTCGGTGATAACCTGCGCACCGATATTCTGGCCGGTTTCCAGGCGGGTCTGGAGACCATTCTGGTGCTCTCCGGTGTCTCTCAACTTGATGACATTGATTCGATGCCGTTCCGGCCGAGCTGGATCTACCCCTCCGTCGACGAAATTGACATTATCTGATTCAGAACCACGCCTCAGGGCGTGGTTTTTCATTTATAGCCCCGTCCAATAAAATCATATCTAACAAAAACGCCAGTTCATTGCATAATCATCAATAAAACTGTTCATGGCATACTCTTTTTTCAACATTCCGCAATCACCATTGCACTATTTTCGTTTAACCCGGTAAAACCCTTGCGCGCTCTTCTCCTTTGCGGCATTTTCATAAGCAAGCAACATTACAAAGCAACAGGGTTAACGGAGAAGGTTATGTGTTCAATTTTTGGCGTACTGGATATTAAAACTGACGCGGGCGAACTGCGTAAAAAAGCACTCGAGCTGTCCCGCCTGATGCGCCATCGCGGCCCGGACTGGTCCGGTATTTACGCCAGTGACAAAGCAATTCTGGCTCATGAACGTCTGTCGATTGTAGACGTCAACGCCGGTGCACAGCCGCTGTATAACGAGAAAAAAACACACGCGCTGGCTGTAAACGGTGAAATCTATAACCATCAGGCGCTGCGTGCCGAGTATGGCGATCGCTACGCCTTCCAGACTGGCTCTGACTGTGAAGTCATTCTGGCGCTGTATCAGGAGAAAGGCCCTGAGTTCCTGGACGACCTGCAGGGTATGTTTGCGTTCGCCCTGTACGACAGCGAAAAAGACGCTTATCTGATTGGCCGCGACCACATTGGTATCATTCCGCTGTATATGGGCCATGATGAACACGGCAACTTCTATGTTGCGTCTGAAATGAAAGCGCTGGTGCCGGTATGCCGCACCATTAAAGAGTTCCCGGCAGGTAGCTATCTGTGGAGCAAAGATGGCGAAATCCGTCAGTACTACCAGCGCGACTGGTTTGACTATGACGCGGTAAAAGACAACGTGACTGACAAAGCCGAGCTGCGTCAGGCGCTGGAAGATTCCGTTAAAAGCCACCTGATGTCAGACGTGCCTTACGGTGTGCTGCTCTCCGGCGGGCTGGACTCCTCCGTTATTTCAGCCATCACCAAGAAATTTGCGGCGCGTCGTGTTGAAGATCAAGAGCGTTCAGAAGCCTGGTGGCCGCAGCTGCACTCCTTTGCCGTAGGGCTGGAAGGTGCACCGGATCTGAAAGCCGCGCAGGACGTGGCGAACCACCTCGGCACCGTGCACCATGAAATTCATTTCACCGTGCAGGAAGGTCTGGATGCGATCCGCGACGTGATCTATCACATTGAAACCTATGATGTGACGACCATTCGTGCATCCACCCCTATGTATCTGATGTCCCGTAAGATTAAAGCAATGGGCATCAAGATGGTGTTGTCAGGTGAAGGTTCTGATGAAGTGTTTGGCGGCTACCTGTACTTCCATAAGGCGCCGAACGCGAAAGAGCTGCATGAAGAGACCGTACGTAAACTGCAGGCGCTGCACATGTTTGACTGCGCACGTGCTAACAAAGCGATGTCCGCATGGGGTGTTGAAGCGCGCGTTCCGTTCCTGGATAAAAAATTCCTCGACGTGGCCATGCGCATTAACCCGCAGGACAAAATGTGCGGCAACGGTAAAATGGAAAAACATATCCTGCGTGAATGTTTTGAATCCTACCTGCCGGCGAGCGTGGCATGGCGTCAGAAAGAGCAGTTCTCGGATGGCGTTGGCTACAGCTGGATCGACACCCTGAAAGAGGTGGCGGCGAAACAGGTTTCAGACCAACAACTGGAAACAGCAAGCTTCCGCTTCCCGTACAACACGCCAGGCTCTAAAGAAGCGTATCTGTACCGTGAGATCTTCGAAGAGCTGTTCCCGGTACCGAGTGCTGCTGAGTGTGTGCCAGGCGGTCCTTCAGTGGCCTGCTCTTCAGCGAAAGCCATTGAATGGGATGAATCTTTCAAAGCGATGAACGATCCATCAGGACGTGCGGTAGGCGTTCACCAGTCTGCCTATAAATAAACACGTATTTGAACATCAGGCCCTGCGGGGCCTGTTTTTATTTGCCTTACATTTCACCGTCTAAAATCGATTAATAACCAATAATTGCCGAATATTCGGTCACGCTGTTCGCAACCTAACCAAACAGTCACATTCCGGCCATTTTCGTTGAAAAAGGTGTTGACGCTGCAAGGGTCTATACGCATAATGCGCCCCGCAACGCCGATAAGGTAACGCGAAAAAAAGATGGCTACGTAGCTCAGTTGGTTAGAGCACATCACTCATAATGATGGGGTCACAGGTTCGAATCCCGTCGTAGCCACCATCTTTTTTGCGGGAGTGGCGAAATTGGTAGACGCACCAGATTTAGGTTCTGGCGCCGCAAGGTGTGCGAGTTCAAGTCTCGCCTCCCGCACCATTCCCAGGTAAGCGTTGCACGGATGGGGTATCGCCAAGCGGTAAGGCACCGGTTTTTGATACCGGCATTCCCTGGTTCGAATCCAGGTACCCCAGCCATATTTCTTCGATCATGCGGTTCTCCGCGGTATTGGGGTATCGCCAAGCGGTAAGGCACCGGTTTTTGATACCGGCATTCCCTGGTTCGAATCCAGGTACCCCAGCCATCGAAGAACGCAGTACTGGCTACGTAGCTCAGTTGGTTAGAGCACATCACTCATAATGATGGGGTCACAGGTTCGAATCCCGTCGTAGCCACCATATTAAGATTATCGATCTGTTTCGGTAATAAAAAATTGTTGGGGTATCGCCAAGCGGTAAGGCACCGGATTCTGATTCCGGCATTCCGAGGTTCGAATCCTCGTACCCCAGCCAATTTAAAAGTCGTTAAGCAGTACGTTTAACGCAATTGGGGTGTCGCCAAGCGGTAAGGCTCTGGTTTCTGATACCAGCATTCCGGGGTTCGAATCCCTGCACCCCAGCCACTTAAAACAAACAAGCCCGCTCTGCGGGCTTTTTTGTTTTTGTACAGAATTGTGCGGCCTGATGCCCTCACCCTGGCCCTCTCCCACAGGGAGAGGGAATAAAGATTAGAGTCCCAGAGCGTATTTAAGCGCCTGACGCTTCAAGCCGCCGGCGCGTTCCGCCGCCATCAATCCAATGTTTCGCAGAATACGCACCGGGGCCAGATCATTGCTGAAACCGGCATAGAACAGATCCATCCCCGACTGCATGATGAAGTTATCCGCCATACGTCGCGTCTGGTAGCGCTTGAGTATGTGATGGCTTGACCAGGCCTCCGCATGCGCACGTGCATTGCCCAGCACATCCAGTAAAGCGTCAACGTCACGATACCCGAGGTTCACGCCCTGCCCCGCCAGAGGATGAATGGTGTGCGCCGCATCGCCCACCAGCGCCAGCCCTTCACGGGCATACTGCAGCGCATGGCGACGTGTAAGAGGAAACGCCCCTGCGGCAACCGGCGTGATATGTCCCAGACGGGCCGGGAAGTGTTGCAGAATTTCACGCTGCAACTGCTCCATTGAAAGCCCCTGTAGCTGGCGAATGCGCGCCGGTTTGTCGTACCACACCAGCGATGCCCAGTTATCGAACAGCGGTAAAAAGGCATGCGGACCATTCGGAGTAAAGTGCTGCCAGGTACTCTCTCCCGGCGCATTTTCACACTGAACGGTGATCAGCATACAGGACTGCTCATACTGCCAGGCATGAACACCGATGCCCGCCATCTGTCTGACCTGCGAGTGAGCACCGTCAGCCCCAATGACCAGCTTCACAGCCAGTTCATCGCCGCTGTCGAGCGTCAGCGTGTAGCCGCTATTGTGATGATGCAGCGCCTTCAGCGACGCAGGAACACGCAGCGTCACCTTCGGATGCGCCTCCAGCGCCTGCCAGAGCGCCCGCTGGAGGACGTTGTTTTCCACCATATAGCCCAGACGCGGCAGCTTCAGCTCGGCGGCATCAAACGCGACGTGGGCATTTTCCCATTCCCAGGTTTCAAGGCGACTGTAAGGGTGAGCCCGCATATCGAGCACCGCCTCCCAGACGCCCAGCCCGCGAAGCAAATCAACAGAGGCCGCGCTGATGGCGGAAATGCGGACATCCGGCTTTGCCGTCGGGTCAAACTCAGCAGGTGCCGCCTGCTCAATAACCGTTACCTCAAATCCCTGCTGCGCCAGCCCCAGCGCCAGCGCGCCGCCGACCATACCGCCGCCGACAACGGCAATTTCGGTGTGTTGGAGTGTCATGGTCACTTTTCCTTATTGGAGAATCCCTTAAGTTTACCGGATTTTTGCAGTCCTGAGACGCATAACCTTCATACTGGTCACAACCCCACCAAAGCATTACAATACACGGCTTGCAATCCTGAGCTGAGCAAGTCGATGACTAAAAAACTCCATATAAAAACCTGGGGCTGTCAGATGAACGAATACGATTCATCCAAGATGGCCGATCTGCTGGATACCACCCACGGATACCAGCTGACTGAAAATGCGAAAGAAGCCGATGTGCTGCTGCTGAATACCTGCTCAATTCGTGAAAAAGCGCAGGAAAAAGTCTTTCACGTTTTAGGTCGCTGGAAACTTCTCAAACGAAAAAATCCGGACCTGATCATCGGTGTGGGTGGTTGCGTCGCGTCGCAGGAAGGTAAGCTGATTCGTCAGAGAGCCCCCTATGTGGATATTGTCTTTGGCCCCCAGACCCTGCACCGCCTGCCGGAAATGATCAACAAGGTGCGCGGCGATCGTAGTCCGGTCGTTGATGTCAGCTTCCCGGAGATCGAAAAATTTGACCGTCTGCCCGAGCCGCGTGCGGATGGCCCGACCGCATTCGTCTCAATCATGGAAGGCTGCAACAAATACTGCACTTATTGCGTGGTGCCTTATACCCGTGGTGAGGAAGTGAGCCGCCCGGCAGACGATATTCTGTTTGAAATCGCGCAGCTTGCCGCACAGGGCGTACGCGAGGTGAACCTGCTGGGGCAGAACGTTAACGCCTGGCGTGGTGAGAACTACGACGGCACCACCGGCAGCTTTGCTGAACTGCTGCGCCTGGTGGCCGCGATTGACGGTATCGACCGTATTCGCTTTACCACCAGCCATCCAATGGAATTCACCGACGATATTATCGACGTTTACCGCGATACGCCGGAGCTGGTGAGCTTCCTGCATTTGCCGATTCAGTGCGGCTCTGACCGCGTGCTGAACCTGATGGGGCGTCCGCATACGGTGCTGGAGTACAAATCCACCATTCGTAAGCTGCGTGAAGCGCGTCCGGATATCCAGATAAGTTCCGACTTTATCGTTGGCTTCCCTGGTGAAACCGCTGACGACTTCGAGCGCACCATGAAGCTCATCGGCGAAGTGAATTTTGACGTTAGCTACAGCTTTATTTTCTCTGCGCGCCCTGGCACACCGGCGGCCGATATGGTTGACGATGTCCCGGAAGAAGAGAAAAAACAGCGTCTGTATATTCTGCAGGAGCGTATCAACCAGCAGGCCAACGCCTGGAGCCGCCGCATGCTCGGCACCGTGCAGCGTATTCTGGTGGAAGGCACCTCCCGTAAGAGCATCATGGAACTCTCAGGCCGTACCGAAAACAACCGCGTGGTGAATTTCGAAGGCACCCCGGACATGATCGGTAAATTTGTGGACGTCGAGATTGTGGAAGTGCTGACCAACTCGCTGCGCGGAAAACTGGTGCGCACCGAAGATGAGATGGGGCTGCGCATTGCGCAATCTCCTGAATCCGTCATTTCCCGCACGCGTAAAGAAAACGATTCTGGCGTTCGGGTTTACCAGCCATAATCCTTCAGGCCTGCCTTCCCGGCAGGCCTTGTATTTCCTCTCAACGTCCCCAATATCTTCCGCAACGCTTGCGCCTTTTTTCCATGGCGTGAATAATTTCGGTAATGACCGTTTTATTACGCCTGAGGGCGCCGGGCCAGTTAACCAATCAAAGAGGAACAGTTTGAACATAGACACGCTTGAAATTAGCCTAACGCCCGCAGACAACGCTCGCCTGCTGAGCCTGTGCGGGCCGTTTGATGACAACATCAAACAACTGGAGCGACGTCTGGGTATCGAAATCAATCGTCGCGATAATCATTTCAAACTCACCGGACGCCCTATCTGCGTCAATGCGGCTGCGGACATCCTGCGTAACCTGTATGTTGATACCGCCCCGATGCGTGGCGAAATTCAGGATATCGAACCGGAACAAATTCACCTCGCCATTAAAGAGGCGCGCGTGCTTGAGCAGAGCGCAGAAAGCGTGCCGGACTATGGCAAAGCCATCAATATCAAGACCAAACGTGGCGTCATCAAGCCGCGTACACCGAACCAGGCGCAGTACATTGCCAACATTCTCGACCATGACATCACCTTCGGCGTGGGTCCGGCGGGTACAGGTAAAACCTATCTGGCCGTCGCCGCTGCGGTTGATGCGCTGGAGCGCCAGGAGATCCGCCGTATTCTGCTGACCCGCCCGGCGGTTGAAGCAGGTGAAAAACTCGGCTTCCTGCCGGGGGACCTGAGTCAGAAGGTGGATCCTTATCTGCGCCCACTGTACGACGCGCTGTTCGAAATGCTGGGCTTTGAGAAAGTTGAGAAGCTTATTGAGCGTAACGTGATTGAAGTCGCCCCGCTGGCCTACATGCGTGGCCGTACCCTTAACGATGCGTTCATTATTCTGGATGAGAGCCAGAACACCACCATCGAACAGATGAAGATGTTCCTGACGCGTATCGGCTTCAACTCGAAAGCGGTTATCACCGGTGACGTCACCCAGATTGACCTGCCGCGCAGCACCAAATCGGGCCTGCGCCACGCCATCGAAGTGCTGGCTGAGGTGGACGAAATCAGCTTTAACTTCTTCCACAGTGAAGACGTGGTACGCCACCCGGTGGTTGCGCGTATCGTTAACGCCTATGAAGCCTGGGAAGAGGCCGATCAGAAGCGTAAGGCCGAACTGGCCGCAGAACGTAAGCGCGAAGCGCAGGAGCAAGAACAGAAATGAGTCAGGTGATCCTCGATTTACAGCTGGCCTGTGAAGATAATTCCGGCATGCCAGAAGAGGCGCAGTTTCAGAAATGGCTGGATGCTGTTATCCCCCAGTTTCAGGAAGAGTCAGAAGTCACGATTCGCCTGGTGGATGAAGCAGAAAGCCATGAGCTTAACCTGACCTACCGCGGGAAAGATAAGCCAACCAACGTGCTCTCTTTCCCGTTCGAAGCCCCACCGGGTATTGAAATGCCGCTGCTCGGCGATCTGATCATCTGCCGTCAGGTGGTGGAACAGGAAGCCAAAGAGCAGCAAAAGCCGCTCGAGGCCCACTGGGCGCATATGGTTGTCCATGGAAGCCTGCACCTGCTGGGCTACGATCATATTGAAGATGACGAAGCGGAAGAGATGGAGTCCCTTGAGACAGAGATAATGCTTGCTCTGGGCTATGAGGATCCGTACATTGCCGAGAAAGAATAGTCAGACAACCGACTGACTAACATGCCGCCGCGTAAGGAAATAGCGCGGCGGTAAACATTGAACTGACGAGAGAACCCTTAACAAACGCCATGAGCGACGACAATTCACACAGTAGCGACACGACAAACAGTAAAAAGGGATTTTTCTCCCTCATTCTGAGCCAGCTTTTCCATGGTGAGCCCAAAAACCGTGATGAACTGCTGGAGCTGATTCGTGATTCCGGGCAAAACGATCTTATCGACGAAGATACGCGCGAAATGCTCGAAGGGGTAATGGACATCGCCGACCAGCGCGTTCGCGATATCATGATCCCCCGCTCGCAAATGATTACCCTGAAACGTAACCAGAGCCTCGATGAATGCCTCGATGTGATTATCGAATCCGCTCACTCCCGTTTCCCGGTCATCAGCGAAGACAAAGATCACATCGAAGGGATTTTGATGGCCAAAGATCTGCTGCCGTTTATGCGCAGCGATGCCGAAGCCTTCAGCATGGAAAAAGTGTTACGCCAGGCCGTGGTTGTGCCGGAAAGTAAACGTGTGGATCGGATGCTGAAAGAGTTTCGCTCCCAGCGTTACCACATGGCGATTGTGATTGATGAATTTGGCGGCGTGTCAGGCCTTGTCACGATCGAGGATATTCTTGAGCTGATCGTGGGCGAGATCGAAGACGAGTATGACGAAGAAGAAGATATCGACTTCCGTCAGCTTAGCCGCCATACGTGGACCGTTCGCGCTCTGGCCTCCATTGAGGATTTCAACGACGCCTTCGGCACCCACTTCAGCGATGAAGAGGTGGATACCATTGGTGGGCTGGTGATGCAGGCCTTTGGTCATCTTCCTGCCCGCGGCGAAACCGTTGACATCGATGGTTACCAGTTCAAAGTGGCGATGGCCGACAGCCGACGTATTATACAGGTTCATGTCAGAACGCCGGACGACTCACCGGTGCCAAAACTGGAAGATTAATGTAAATGGCATTTGCCCCACTGCTTGAACGCCAGCGCGTCCGTTTGCTGCTGGCGCTGTTACTTGGAGCCAGCGGTACGCTGGCTTTTTCTCCTTACGATATCTGGCCTGCAGCCATTCTCTCCCTGATGGGGTTACAGGGGTTAACCCTGAATCGTCGTCCCGTTCAAGCTGCAGCCATTGGCTACTTCTGGGGGCTGGGGCTGTTTGGATCCGGCATCAACTGGGTCTACGTCAGCATCGCCCAGTTTGGGGGTATGCCGGGGCCGGTTAACGTCTTCCTTGTGGTTCTGCTGGCCGCCTATCTCTCGCTCTACACCGGTCTGTTTGCGGGCATTCTTTCCCGCCTGTGGCCTAAAACCAGTTGGCTGCGCGTTGCCATTGCGGCTCCCGTGGTCTGGCAGATCACCGAGTTTCTGCGCGGCTGGGTGCTGACCGGCTTCCCGTGGCTGCAGTTTGGCTACAGCCAGATTGACGGCCCGCTGAAAGGTCTGGCGCCAGTAATGGGCGTTGAAGCCATTAACTTCCTGCTGATGGTGGTGAGCGGCCTGCTGGTGCTGGCGCTGGTCACGCGTAACTGGAAACCGCTGGTGGTGGCGCTGGTTCTTTTCGCTCTACCCTTCCCGCTGCGTTATATCCAGTGGTATACCTTGATGCCAGAGCGCGCCACACAGGTATCGATGGTGCAGGGAAATATTCCGCAGGCGATGAAGTGGGATGAAAAAGAGTTGCTGAACACGCTGAAAATTTACGCCAACGCCACTGAAGAGGTGATGGGTAAATCACAGCTGATCATCTGGCCTGAATCTGCCATTCCGGATCTGGAAATTAACCAGCAGCCGTTTCTCAACATGATGAACGATCTGCTGCGCGCGCGCGGCAGTACGCTGATCACCGGGATTGTGGATGCGCGTCTGAATCAGCAGAACCGCTACGATACCTACAACACCATCATTACGCTCGGCAAAGACAGCGAGTACAGCTACACCTCGACTGACCGGTATAACAAGAATCACCTTGTTCCGTTTGGCGAGTTTGTTCCGCTGGAATCGATACTGCGTCCGCTGGCACCGTTCTTTGACCTGCCAATGTCCTCCTTCAGTCGGGGGCCGTATGTGCAGCCGCAGCTGCATGCACACGGCTTTGCCCTGACGGCGGCCATTTGCTACGAGATCATCCTCGGTGAACAGGTGCGCGACAACTTCCGTCCGGATACGGACTTCCTGCTGACCATCTCTAATGATGCCTGGTTCGGTAAGTCGATTGGTCCGTGGCAGCACTTCCAGATGGCGCGGATGCGTTCACTGGAGCTGGCGCGTCCGCTGTTGCGCAGCACCAACAATGGCATCACCGCCGTGATTGGACCGCGGGGAGAAATTCAGGCCATGCTCCCGCAGTTTACGCGCGACGTGTTGACGGCTAAAGTCACGCCGACAAGCGGCCTGACGCCATATGCCCGCACCGGCAACTGGCCGCTGTGGATCCTGACCGCCCTGTTTGGCTTTGGGGCTGTGCTGATGAGCCTTCGTCAGCGTCGTCGCTAATCTTACCTTCTGTTGCCGGGTGGCGCTGACGCTTACCCGACCTACATTTCGCTTCGTCGGTCGGGTAAGGCGTAGCCGCCACCCGACAGTTCCCTCCCAAATTTCAATTCTGGCACGCCTATTGCTTTGTTTATTCAGGTAAACGCAGTTTGGCTTCGTGTGCAACCTTGTCGCACCAGCATAGATCGCCGGTAGCACCGAAACGGTGCAACGAGAGATTTCTGCCTCGGAATGGTGCGGCGCGCTTCGCAAAAATAAACAATAACGCAGCAAAATCTTTACATTAAGCCAGACTAAATGTTAACAAGCTTGCATAACACTGCACTCGCATAGCGCGAGATATAACAACATCACAATGGGTATCAATGCGTCACTGACGCTGATAAGAAAGGAGTTGGGTATGCAATTACGTAAACTGGCCACAGCAATGCTGGTAATGGGGATGTCCGCAGGCGTCGTTCACGCTGAAGACGCGCCGGCAGCCGGCAGCACTCTCGACAAGATTGCCAAAAACGGCGTGATCGTGGTCGGCCACCGTGAATCTTCTGTCCCGTTCTCTTACTACGACAACACGCAAAAAGTCGTGGGCTATTCACAGGACTACTCTAACGCCATCGTTGAGGCCGTGAAGAAAAAGCTGAACAAACCCGACCTGCAGGTAAAACTGATTCCAATCACCTCGCAGAACCGTATCCCACTGCTGCAAAACGGCACCTTCGATTTTGAGTGTGGCTCAACCACCAACAACCTTGAGCGTCAGAAACAGGCCGCCTTCTCCGACACCATCTTTGTGGTGGGGACCCGTCTACTGACCAAAAAAGGCGGTGACATCAAAGATTTTGCTGACCTGAAAGGCAAAGCCGTTGTTGTGACCTCCGGGACAACCTCAGAAGTGTTGCTGCACAAGCTGAACGACGAGAAGAAAATGGATATGCGCATCATCAGCGCGAAAGACCATGGTGACTCCTTCCGTACGCTGGAAAGTGGCCGTGCCGTCGCGTTTATGATGGATGATGCTCTGCTGGCTGGCGAACGTGCAAAAGCGAAGAAACCGGACAACTGGGATATCGTTGGTACCGCCCAGTCGAAAGAAGCCTACGGCTGTATGCTGCGTAAAGACGATCCGCAGTTTAAGAAGCTGATCGATGACACCATCGCCCAGGTGCAAACCTCCGGTGAAGCGGAAAAATGGTTCGACAAATGGTTCAAGAACCCAATTCCCCCCAAAAATCTCAACATGAACTTTGAACTGTCTGACGACATGAAAGCACTGTTCAAATCACCAAATGACAAGGCTCTTAACTAATTAGAACTACAGGGGCGGGATCTCCTGCCCTCTCGATTGTCGGGAAGCATGGACAGACTATACGTTGAGTGGTCGTTCCCCACTCAGCGCGAAAAATGAGCTTCTCACCAATCTTCGAGGGTAGCGCTGCTACCCTTTTTTTTCTGGAGTTTATTATGTCAATAGACTGGAACTGGGGCATATTTCTGCAACAAGCCCCGTTCGGCAACACAACCTATCTTGGCTGGCTGTGGAGCGGTTTTCAGGTTACCGTTGCGTTATCGATAACGGCGTGGATTATTGCGTTCCTTGTCGGTTCACTGTTCGGTATTCTGCGCACCGTCCCTAACCGTTTTCTCTCTTCTATCGGCACGCTGTATGTGGAACTGTTCCGTAACGTTCCGCTGATCGTGCAGTTCTTTACCTGGTATCTGGTCGTTCCTGAACTGCTGCCGGAAAATATTGGCATGTGGTTCAAGTCGGAACTGGATCCTAACGTACAGTTCTTTGTCTCCTCGATGATGTGTCTGGGGCTGTTTACCGCCGCACGCGTGTGCGAGCAGGTACGCGCCGCTATTCAGTCGCTGCCGCGTGGACAAAAGAACGCGGGTCTGGCGATGGGGTTAACGCTGCCGCAAACCTACCGCTACGTCCTGCTGCCTAACGCCTACCGCGTCATTGTTCCACCGATGACCTCAGAGATGATGAACCTGGTCAAAAACTCGGCCATCGCCTCCACGATCGGTCTGGTCGATATGGCGGCGCAGGCGGGTAAACTGCTGGATTATTCCGCCCACGCGTGGGAATCCTTCACGGCAATTACGCTCGCGTATGTTCTGATTAACGCTTTCATCATGCTGGTGATGAACCTGGTTGAACGCAAAATTCGCCTGCCGGGCAATCTGGGGGGCAAATAATGTACGAATTTGACTGGAGTTCCATTGTTCCTTCCATGCCGTACCTGCTGGATGGCCTGGTGATCACCTTAAAAATCACGGCGATCGCCATCATCGTCGGTATCGTCTGGGGCACCCTGCTGGCGGTAATGCGCCTGTCGAGCTTCAAACCGCTCGCCTGGTTTGCCACTGCCTACGTTAACGTTTTCCGTTCTATTCCGCTGGTAATGGTGCTGCTGTGGTTTTACCTGATTGTTCCCGGATTCCTGCAAAACGTTCTGGGACTGTCACCGAAAACCGATATCCGCCTGATTTCCGCGATGGTTGCGTTCTCCATGTTTGAGGCCGCTTACTATTCCGAGATCATCCGTGCGGGCATACAGAGTATCTCACGCGGGCAGTCCAGCGCGGCGCTGGCGCTGGGGATGACCCACTGGCAGTCCATGCAACTCATTATTTTGCCGCAGGCGTTTCGCGCCATGGTTCCCCTCCTGCTGACCCAGGGCATCGTGCTGTTCCAGGATACCTCTCTGGTATATGTCCTGAGCCTGGCAGACTTCTTCCGTACTGCGTCCACCATCGGTGAGCGCGATGGTACGCAGGTTGAGATGGTGCTCTTCGCAGGTGCGGTCTATTTTGTGATTAGTTTAAGCGCGTCGCTGTTGGTCAGTTGGCTGAAGAAAAGGACGGTATAATGATTTCCCTGAAAAATGTTTCTAAATGGTATGGGCACTTTCAGGTGCTGACCGACTGCTCCACCGAAGTCAAAAAAGGTGATGTGGTGGTAGTGTGCGGGCCGTCCGGTTCCGGTAAATCGACGCTGATCAAAACGGTTAATGGTCTGGAGCCTGTGCAGCAGGGTGAAATTGTTGTTAACGGCACCAAAGTGAACGACAAGAAAACCAACCTTGCCCAGCTTCGCTCCCACGTGGGGATGGTGTTCCAGCATTTTGAACTGTTCCCTCACCTCTCCATCATCGAGAACCTGACGCTGGCGCAGGTGAAAGTGCTTAAGCGTGACAAAAAAGCGGCGCGTGAGAAAGGGCTGAAGCTTTTGGATCGCGTGGGGCTTTCTGCGCACGCCGATAAGTTCCCGGCACAGCTTTCCGGCGGCCAACAGCAGCGTGTGGCGATTGCTCGCGCGCTGTGTATGGATCCGGTGGCAATGCTGTTCGACGAACCGACCTCCGCACTCGATCCCGAAATGATCAACGAAGTGCTGGACGTCATGGTTGAACTGGCCCACGAAGGGATGACCATGATGGTGGTGACCCACGAAATGGGCTTCGCCCGCAAAGTGGCAAACCGCGTGATCTTTATGGATGAAGGCAAGATCGTTGAAGACTCGCCGAAAGAAGAGTTCTTCGCCAACCCGAAATCCGAACGCGCTAAAGACTTCCTGGCTAAAATCCTGCATTAATCTTCTCAGTGCGCAATCTTCGGATTGCGCACTGTCTCACGCTTTCAATCTCTGCTTCTCGTCGGCGTCACATTGCAGCGTTAACCTTGTCACAAAATAACGCTACGTATGGAGAACGCTATGGCACAGCCTATTATTTTCGATTGCGATCCGGGTCATGATGACGCGATTGCCCTCGTCCTTGCACTTGCCTCCCCTGAACTTGAAGTCAAAGCTATCACCTCATCTGCCGGCAACCAGACGCCGGAGAAAACCCTGCGCAACGTCCTGCGTATGCTGACCTTGCTAAAGCGCACCGATATTCCTGTGGCCGGTGGCGCGGTCAAACCGCTGATGCGTGAACTGATCATTGCCGACAACGTACACGGAGAAAGCGGCCTGGACGGCCCGGCGCTGCCGGAACCGGGTTTCGCCCCGCAATCCTGTACCGCCGTGGAGCTGATGGCAAAGGTACTACGCGAGAGTGCTGAACCCGTCACGCTGGTAGCAACGGGCCCGCAAACCAACGTTGCGCTGCTGCTGAACAGCCATCCTGAACTGCACAGCAAAATTGCCCGTATCGTGATTATGGGCGGAGCCATGGGGCTGGGTAACTGGACGCCTGCGGCGGAGTTCAACATCTTTGTTGACCCGGAAGCGGCGGAGATCGTCTTCCAGTCGGGCTTGCCGATTGTGATGGCCGGGCTGGATGTTACCCACCGGGCGCAGATTATGGCGAATGACATCGAGCGTTTTCGTGCGATTGGCAACCCGGTTGCCACGACCGTGGCCGAGCTGCTCGACTTCTTTATGGAATATCACAAAGCCGAGAAATGGGGATTCCACGGCGCGCCGCTGCATGACCCGTGCACCATTGCCTGGCTGCTGAAGCCTGAGATGTTTACCACGGTAGAGCGCTGGGTTGGTGTGGAGACCCAGGGGAAATACACCCAGGGGATGACGGTAGTGGATTACTATTCGCTGACGGGCAATAAACCGAATACCACGCTAATGGTGGATATCGATCGGCAGGCGTTTGTGGATTTGCTGGCGGAGAGGCTCGCATACTATAGTGCGGCCTGATGCCCTCACCCCAACCCTCTCCCACGGGGAGAGGGAGCAAACACTAAAAACGGCAACGTGGTTGCCGTTTTGCTTTTACCTTTTGCGGCCTGATTCCCTCTTCCCGGCCCTCTCCCACAGGGAGAGGGCGCAAACAGTTTTGCTTTTATTTAGGGCTCAAACGGCCGACGCTGGAACTGATCGTGCCCGCACTTCGGACAGAGTGACAGCACCTCCGGTGTATAAACGGCAATATGGTGATGGCATTTCTCACAGACCAGATTTCCCAGCCCCACCACTTCGCCGCTGTGATACACGCCGTGATGATTCAGATCCTGAAAGACTTCACGCCACTCCAGCTGTGTTTTATCGGTAATATCCGCCAGCTCCTGCCAGAGGCTCTCCTTGATCACCCGCATAAATACGCTGTCGGTCACCTCGTCCTGGCTCTCCTGGTAACTGCGCGCGAACTCTTCGAGGTCACGACGCACGGCGCGCGTCACCTCTTCCACTTCGGTTCGCGTTAACTCACCCGTTTGCGTCACGCGCGCACGCGCCTGTTCCACCAGCGCGTCGATATCTCGCTCGCCGTTACGCAGCCGTTCCGTCAGTGTTGCCACCAGTTCGCGGTAAAATTGAGCAACCTTGTTCATCATTTTGCCTCCCGGGTAAGTAACTATTTCTAATAATAGACCTTATTTCATCGCCGCTTTGTCAGGTGAACCACAGACCCGGTAAATTCCTGCAAAGCGCATTTGTGCGAAAGGCTGTTTTGACGCGGGCGTTTGGGCTATGCTATGCGGATCTGAAATACCACATCCATTGGCTACATTTGTAGCTGTATTGAAAACAGGACCACTGGCTGCCATGCAAGAGCAATACCGCCCGGAAGAGATAGAATCAAAAGTCCAGCAACACTGGGACGAGAAGCGTACCTTTGAAGTAACCGAAGACGAGAGCAAAGAGAAGTATTACTGCCTGTCGATGCTTCCCTATCCTTCTGGTCGACTACACATGGGCCACGTGCGTAACTACACCATCGGTGATGTGATTGCACGCTACCAGCGTATGCTGGGCAAAAACGTGCTGCAGCCAATCGGCTGGGATGCATTCGGTCTGCCTGCAGAAGGCGCGGCGGTCAAAAACAATACGGCGCCAGCGCCGTGGACGTACGACAACATCGCGTACATGAAAAACCAGCTCAAAATGCTGGGCTTTGGCTATGACTGGAGCCGCGAGCTGGCGACCTGTACCCCGGAATACTATCGCTGGGAACAGAAGTTCTTCACCGAGCTGTACAAAAAAGGCCTGGTCTATAAGAAGACGTCCGCCGTTAACTGGTGCCCGAACGACCAGACCGTTCTCGCGAACGAACAGGTTATCGACGGCTGCTGCTGGCGCTGCGACACTAAAGTTGAGCGTAAAGAGATCCCACAGTGGTTTATCAAAATCACCGCTTACGCTGACGAACTGCTGAACGATCTGGACACGCTGGACCACTGGCCGGATACCGTTAAGACCATGCAGCGCAACTGGATCGGCCGTTCTGAAGGCGTGGAGATCACCTTCAACGTTGAGAACTACGATCAGACTCTGACCGTCTACACCACCCGTCCTGATACCTTCATGGGCGCGACCTATCTGGCCGTGGCCGCAGGTCACCCGCTGGCGCAGAAAGCTGCCGAAAATAACCCAGAGCTGGCTACCTTTATCGACGAATGCCGCAACACGAAAGTGGCAGAAGCCGACATGGCGACCATGGAGAAGAAAGGCGTTGCCACGGGCTTCTATGCGAAGCACCCACTGACTGGCGAAGCGATTCCGGTCTGGGCAGCAAACTTCGTGCTGATGGAATACGGTACCGGTGCCGTGATGGCTGTTCCGGGTCACGACCAGCGCGACTATGAATTTGCCACCAAATACAACCTGCCGATCAAAGCCGTTATTCTGGCGGCTGACGGCTCTGAACCTGACCTGTCTGAGCAAGCACTGACGGAAAAAGGCACGCTGTTTAACTCTGGTGAGTTCAGCGGCCTGAGCTTCGAAGAGGGTTTCAACGCCATCGCCGACAAACTGGCATCGCTGGGTGTGGGCGAGCGTAAAGTGAACTACCGCCTGCGCGACTGGGGCGTTTCCCGTCAGCGTTACTGGGGTGCGCCAATCCCGATGGTCACGCTGGAAGACGGCACCGTAATGCCAACCCCGGAAGATCAACTCCCGGTGATCCTGCCGGAAGATGTGGTCATGGATGGCATCACCAGCCCGATCAAAGCCGATCCTGAGTGGGCAAAAACCACCGTTAACGGTCAGCCTGCGCTGCGTGAAACCGACACCTTTGACACCTTTATGGAGTCTTCCTGGTACTACGCCCGCTACACCTGCCCGCAGTATCAGGAAGGGATGCTGGATTCCGACGCGGCAAACTACTGGCTGCCGGTAGACATCTACATCGGTGGTATTGAACATGCCATCATGCACCTGCTCTACTTCCGCTTCTTCCACAAGCTGATGCGTGACGCAGGCATGGTGAACTCTGACGAGCCAGCGAAACAGCTGCTGTGTCAGGGCATGGTACTGGCAGATGCGTTCTACTATGTGGGTGCGAACGGCGAACGTAACTGGGTCTCTCCGGTTGATGCGATTGTTGAGCGCGACGAGAAAGGCCGTATCGTGAAGGCGAAAGACGCCGAAGGTCATGAACTGGTGTATACCGGCATGAGCAAGATGTCCAAGTCCAAAAACAACGGCATCGACCCGCAGGTGATGGTTGAGCGCTACGGCGCGGATACCGTGCGTCTGTTCATGATGTTTGCCTCACCGGCAGACATGACCCTGGAGTGGCAGGAGTCCGGTGTTGAAGGGGCGAACCGCTTCCTGAAGCGCGTCTGGAAACTGGTTTACGAACACACCGCTCAGGGCGACGCACCGGCACTGAACGTTGCTGCCCTGACTGAAGATCAGCAGGCGCTGCGTCGTGATGTTCATAAAACGATTGCAAAAGTGACCGATGATATTGGTCGTCGTCAGACCTTCAATACCGCAATTGCGGCTATTATGGAACTGATGAACAAGCTGGCGAAAGCACCGCAGGAAGGCGAGCAGGATCGTGCCTTAATGCGTGAAGCGCTGTTGGCCGTCGTGCGCATGTTGAACCCGTTCACCCCGCATGTCAGCTTCACCCTGTGGCAGGAGCTGAAAGGCGAAGGCGATATCGACAACGCGCCGTGGCCGGTTGCTGATGAATCCGCCATGGTGGAAAACACCACGCTGGTGGTAGTACAGGTCAACGGTAAAGTACGCGGTAAAATTACCGTCGCCGTTGATGCAACCGAAGAACAGGTTCGTGAGCGTGCTGGCCAGGAACATCTGGTGGCGAAATATCTTGAGGGCGTTACCGTACGTAAAGTGATCTACGTACCAGGTAAACTGCTGAATCTGGTCGTTGGCTAAGCGCGGGAGGAAACGTGCGACAACTGGCAACAATACTCTTATCTCTGGCGGTGCTGGTCACCGCGGGGTGTGGCTGGCACCTGCGCAATACCACGGCGGTGCCCGCTGAGATGAAAACGATGATTTTCGACTCAGGGGATCCGAATGGTCCACTCAGCCGGGCAGTGCGTAACCAGCTGCGTTTGAACGATGTTCAACTGATCGAAAAAGGCACCCTGCGCCAGGATGTACCGTCATTACGTATCTTAAGCTCATCGCTGGCTAAAGATACCGCGTCGATCTTCCAGGATGGACGTACTGCGGAATATCAGATGGTGCTGACGGTGAACGCGGCAGTATTGATCCCGGGTAAAGACATTTTCCCTATCAATACCAAAGTGTACCGCTCGTTCTTTGATAACCCGCAAACGGCGCTGGCAAAAGATGCTGAGCAGCAGATTATCATTAACGAAATGTACGACAAGGCCGCAGAACAGCTGATCCGTAAGCTGCCAGGCATTGCCGCAACGACAAGACAGGGTTCTGACATCATCGACAAACCGGATGCCAACACGCCTCCTGTTTCTACCTCCATGGGTAACTGATGATCAGGCTGTATCCTGAACAACTCCGCGCGCAGCTCAATGAAGGGCTGCGCGCGGCGTATATGCTACTGGGTAACGACCCGCTCTTGCTTCAGGAAAGCCTGGATGCCGTGCGACATGCCGCCGCCGCTCAGGGCTTTGATGAACACCACACCGTCCAGTTGGATAACAATACCGACTGGAATGCCCTCTTCTCCCTTTGCCAGGCGATGAGTCTCTTTGCATCACGCCAGACCATCCAGATCCTGCTGCCAGAGAATGGTCCGAACGCGGCCATCAATGAACAGCTGGCGACGCTGGTCAGCCTGTTGCACAGCGATCTGCTGTTAATCGTGCGTGGCAACAAGCTCACCAAAGCGCAGGAAAACGCCGCGTGGTTTACCCAACTCGCCACTCATGCCGTGCTGGTCACCTGCCAGACGCCTGAGCAGGCCCATTTGCCGAAATGGGTGGCGGCAAGAGCGAAGCAGAATAACCTGCAACTGGACGACGCAGCGAATCAGCTGCTGTGCTACTGCTATGAAGGCAACCTGCTGGCGTTGGCCCAGGCGCTGGACCGGCTCGCCCTCCTCTGGCCCGATGGCAAGCTGACTCTGCCGCGCGTGGAGCAGGCGGTTAACGACGCCGCACACTTCACGCCGTTCCACTGGGTTGATGCGCTGCTGATGGCAAAGAGCAAGCGCGCCCTGCATATTTTGCAGCAGCTACGCCTTGAGGGTAGCGAACCGGTTATATTTCTGCGTACGCTGCAGCGTGAACTGCTGCTGCTCATCACGCTCAAGCGCCAGTCTGCTCATACGCCATTGCGTTCGTTGTTCGACAAACACCGTGTCTGGCAAAACCGTCGGGCGATGACCACCGAGGCCATTAATCGTCTGAGCCATGAACAGCTGCGCCAGGCGGTACAGCTTTTGATGCGCGCAGAGCTCACGTTAAAACAAGATTACGGCCAGTCCGTCTGGGCGGAACTGGAAAGCCTTTCTCTGCTGCTCTGCCACAAGGCGCTGGCAGATGTATTTATCGATGGATAGCATGCACTCTCTACAGGCCCTGTACGGTGGCACCTTTGACCCGGTCCATTACGGTCATCTGAAACCGGTTGAAATTCTGGCGAATCTGATTGGTCTTCAGCGCGTGATTATCATGCCCAATAACGTTCCGCCACATCGGCCTCAGCCTGAGGCCACCAGCGAGCAGCGAAAAGAGATGCTCGCCCTGGCCATTGCGGATAAACCGCTCTTCAGCCTGGACGAGCGTGAACTCCGTCGCGACACCCCGTCCTGGACCTCGCAAACGCTACAGGAGTGGCGGGCCGAACAGGGGCCGGACAAACCGCTGGCCTTTATCATCGGCCAGGATTCTCTGCTCAACTTCCCCACCTGGCACCAGTATGAAACCATTCTGGAGAACAGCCATCTCCTCGTCTGCCGCCGTCCGGGCTATCCGCTGACCATGCGTGAAGAGCAGTATCAGCAGTGGCTGGAGGCTCATCTGACCGACAATGTGGAAGATCTGCATAATCAACCTGCCGGGAAGATCTATCTGGCGGAGACGCCGTGGTTTGATATTTCTGCGACAATCATTCGCGACCGGCTTCAGCACGGTTTAGCCTGTGACGATCTCCTGCCATCGTCAGTGCTGGACTATATCCACGCGCACGGGTTGTATCAGAAAAGCGCAGACGCATAATCCGGGCGCACAAAAAGCGCCTTATTGATTATCCTGCCTTGACAGAGTAAGCCATACTGTTATCCTCCGCTGCCAGACTTTCCCGCCGCTCATTGCTTTACAGAAATTGTTTTACAAAAATGGCGATGCAATCTCCGGCGGAGGGTGGGATGATACCCGCCTTCAAAAGCCCGGCCGGTGACATTTGTCCCGACAGGGGCGTCAGTTCAGGTATACTGTCTGGCTACGAATTCATAGTTGCACAATCTCATTCACCCAGGGGGAAAACTTGCAGGGTAAAGCACTCCAGGATTTTGTTATCGACAAAATTGATGACCTGAAAGGTCAGGACATCATCGCTATCGACGTTAAGGGTAAATCCAGCATCACCGACTGCATGATCATCTGCACCGGTACGTCTACTCGCCATGTGGTTTCAATTGCCGATCATGTTGTGCAGGAATCACGTGCAGCAGGGCTATTACCGCTCGGTGTTGAAGGTGAAGCGACCGCTGACTGGGTGGTTGTCGATCTTGGCGATGTGATTGTCCACGTCATGCAGGAAGAGAGCCGTCGCCTGTATGAGCTGGAAAAACTCTGGGGTTAATGCGTGAAGTTGCAGCTGGTCGCCGTCGGCACCAAAATGCCGGACTGGGTACAAACCGGTTTTACTGAATATCTGCGTCGTTTCCCTAAAGATATGCCGTTCGAGCTGGTGGAGATCCCCGCCGGAAAGCGCGGCAAGAACGCGGATATTAAACGCATTCTTGATAAAGAGGGAGAACTGATGCTGGCTGCCGCAGGCAAAAACCGCATCGTGACCCTCGATATTCCAGGCAAGCCTTGGGATACGCCGCAGCTGGCGCACGAACTGGAGCGCTGGAAGCAGGATGGTCGTGACGTCAGTCTGTTGATTGGCGGGCCTGAAGGGTTGTCCCCTGCCTGTAAAGCGGCGGCAGAACAAAGTTGGTCTCTCTCCGCGCTGACGCTTCCCCACCCGCTCGTTCGGGTACTGGTGGCAGAAAGCCTGTACCGCGCGTGGAGCATTACTACCAACCACCCCTATCACCGCGAGTAATGACTGACCAGGGTAGATTAAGCAGCGGATGAAACTACAGAATTCTTTTCGCGACTATACGGCTGAGTCCGCGCTGTTTGTGCGCCGGGCGCTGGTCGCCTTTACGGGGATTTTGCTGCTTACCGGTGTGCTGATCGCCAACCTTTATAATCTGCAAATTGTCCGCTATACCGATTACCAGACGCGCTCAAACGAAAACCGCATCAAGCTGGTGCCTATCGCCCCCAGCCGCGGCATTATTTACGACCGTAACGGCACCCCGCTGGCCTTAAACCGCACCATCTACCAGATTGAGATGATGCCGGAAAAAGTCGACAACGTGCAGGATACGCTGGAAGCATTGCGAAGCGTTGTCGATCTTAACGATGACGATATCGCTGCGTTCAAGAAAGAGCGCGCCCGTTCTCACCGTTTTACCTCCATTCCGGTTAAAACCAACCTGACGGAAGTCCAGGTCGCCCGCTTTGCCGTCAACCAGTACCGTTTCCCCGGTGTGGAAGTGAAAGGCTACAAGCGTCGCTACTACCCTTACGGTTCCGCACTGACGCACGTAATCGGCTACGTCTCCAAGATCAACGACAAAGACGTTGAGCGTCTCGATAAAGACGGCAAGCTGGCAAACTACGCCGCGACGCACGATATCGGTAAGCTGGGAATTGAACGCTATTACGAAGATGTCCTGCACGGGCAGACCGGCTATGAAGAGGTGGAAGTTAACAACCGTGGCCGCGTTATTCGTCAGCTGAAAGAGGTGCCGCCGCAGGCAGGACATGACGTCTACCTGACGCTCGACCTGAAACTCCAGCAGTATATTGAAACCTTACTGGCGGGCAGCCGTGCGGCAGTTGTCGTGACCGATCCGCGTACCGGCGGCATACTGGCGATGGTCTCCATGCCAAGCTACGACCCTAACCTCTTTGTCGATGGGATTTCCAGTAAGGACTACTCCGGCCTGCTTAATGACCCGAACACGCCGCTGGTCAACCGCGCCACGCAGGGGGTCTATCCGCCGGCGTCCACGGTGAAACCTTACGTCGCCGTCTCGGCGCTGAGCGCGGGTGTCATCAACCGCAACACCAGCCTGTTTGACCCGGGCTGGTGGCAGTTACCGGGTTCAGAGAAACGCTATCGCGACTGGAAAAAATGGGGCCACGGTCATCTGAACGTGACAAAATCGCTGGAAGAGTCTGCGGATACCTTCTTCTATCAGGTGGCCTACGACATGGGTATTGACCGCCTGTCAGAGTGGATGAGCAAATTTGGCTACGGCCATTACACCGGGGTCGATCTCGCCGAAGAACGCTCCGGCAACATGCCAACCCGCGAGTGGAAGCTAAAGCGCTTTAAGAAGCCGTGGTATCAGGGTGATACCATTCCGGTGGGTATCGGCCAGGGTTACTGGACCGCAACCCCGCTGCAGATGAACAAAGCGATGATGATCCTCATCAACGACGGGGTGGTGAAAGTCCCGCACCTGCTGCAAAGTACCGTTGAAGAGGGCAAAAAAGTGCCGTGGATCCAACCGCATGAACCGCCAGTGGGGGATATTCACTCCGGCTTCTGGGAGATCGCCAAAGACGGGATGTACGGGGTGGCAAACCGCCCGAACGGTACCGCGCATAAATATTTCGCCGGAGCGCCGTATAAAGTGGCCGCCAAATCCGGTACGGCGCAGGTCTTCGGCCTGAAGGCCAACGAAACCTATAACGCGCACCGCATTGCCGAACGACTGCGTGACCATAAGCTCATGACGGCATTTGCACCCTATGATAACCCGCAGGTGGCGGTGGCAATGATTCTGGAAAACGGTGGCGCAGGGCCAGCCGTGGGTACCATCATGCGCCAAATCCTCGACCACATCATGCTGGGTGATAACAACACCGAACTGCCGGCTGAAAACCCGGCGGCCGCTGCGGCGGAGGACCAATAATCATGACGGATAATCCAAATAAAAAATCGCTGTGGGATAAAATCCACATCGACCCAGCCATGCTGCTGATCCTGCTGGCTCTGCTGGTCTACAGCGCTCTGGTTATCTGGAGCGCCAGCGGCCAGGACATCGGCATGATGGAGCGCAAGATTGGCCAGATCGCGATGGGGCTGGTCATTATGGTCGTCATGGCGCAGATCCCGCCACGCGTCTACGAAGGCTGGGCCCCCTATCTCTACATCTTCTGTATTATTTTGCTGGTTGCGGTAGATGCCTTTGGGGCCATCTCCAAAGGCGCACAGCGCTGGCTGGATCTGGGTGTAGTTCGTTTCCAGCCCTCGGAAATTGCCAAAATCGCCGTTCCACTGATGGTGGCACGCTTTATCAACCGCGACGTCTGTCCGCCATCACTGAAAAACACGGCCATCGCGCTGGTATTGATTTTCCTGCCAACGTTGCTGGTAGCGGCGCAGCCTGACCTTGGTACCTCGATCCTCATCGCCCTCTCCGGCCTGTTTGTTCTCTTCTTGTCGGGCCTGAGCTGGCGTCTGATTGGTATTGCGGTGGTGCTGGTTGCCGCGTTCATCCCTATTCTCTGGTTCTTCCTGATGCATGATTATCAGCGCCAGCGCGTGATGATGCTGCTCGATCCGGAAACCGATCCGCTGGGTGCGGGCTATCACATTATTCAGTCCAAGATCGCGATTGGCTCCGGAGGCCTGCGCGGTAAAGGATGGCTGCACGGCACCCAGTCGCAGCTGGAGTTCTTACCAGAGCGCCATACCGACTTTATCTTTGCGGTCCTGGCGGAAGAGCTTGGGCTGGTCGGCATCTTGATCTTACTCGCGCTGTATGTACTGTTAATCATGCGCGGGTTGTGGATTGCCGCGCGCGCGCAAACCACCTTTGGCCGCGTCATGGCGGGCGGGTTAATGTTGATTTTATTCGTTTATGTCTTCGTAAATATTGGTATGGTGAGTGGTATTCTGCCGGTTGTAGGCGTTCCGCTTCCGCTGGTGAGTTACGGAGGCTCGGCACTGATCGTGTTGATGGCCGGGTTTGGTATCGTGATGTCGATCCATACCCACAGAAAAATGTTGTCAAAAAGCGTATAAAAATAAGGGGATCGGAATGCGTAAGCAGTGGCTGGGGATCTGCATTGCGGCAAGTTTACTTGCGGCGTGCACAAGTGATGATGGTCAGCAACAGGCAACCGTCGCGCCGCCGCAGCCTGCGGTGTGTAATGGCCCAATCGTTGAAATCAGCGGCGCCGATCCCGTTTATGAACCGCTCAACGCCAGCGCGAATCAGGATTATGAGCGCGACGGCAAAAGCTACAAAATCGTTCAGGACCCTTCCCGTTTCAGCCAGGCGGGTTTCGCCGCCATTTATGATGCGGAACCCGGGAGCAACCTGACGGCATCAGGAGAAGCGTTCGACCCGACGCAACTTACTGCGGCACACCCGACGCTGCCTATCCCAAGCTACGCGCGTATCACCAACCTGGCGAATGGCCGTATGATCGTGGTCCGCATTAACGATCGCGGTCCGTACGGTAACGACCGTGTGATTTCGCTGTCGCGCGCCTCCGCCGACCGCCTGAACACCTCGAACAATACCAAGGTTCGTATCGACCCCATTATCGTGGCACCGGATGGCTCGCTCTCCGGGCCGGGTACCGCGTGTACGACAGTGGCGAAACAGACCTACGCCCTTCCCGATCGTCCGAATCTTGACGGTGGCATGGGGAGCGTCTCATCGCCGGCCGAGCCTTCTCAGCCAGCAGGCGAAGTGCGTCCTATCAGCAACGACACGTTGCAAAGCGATGACAGCACTGGCGCACCGGTAAAGAGTAGCGGTTTCCTGGGGGCTCCAACGACCCTGGCCTCCGGCGTGCTCGAAGGCAGTGAGCCTACCCCAGCGCCTGTTGCCGCCCCCGTCGCGCAGCAGCCAGCCCCCGTCACCGCTCCGGCAACGACCCAGAGCGCAGCGGTAGCAGCGCCTGCTGCCGCTTCCAGCGGCGGCTTTGTCGTTCAGGTGGGCGCCGTCAGCGATCAGGCCCGCGCGCAGCAATATCAACAGCGCCTGAGCCAGCAGTTTGGCGTTCCAGGTCGCGTTGAGCAAAACGGGGCGGTGTGGCGTATTCAGATGGGACCGTTTGCCAGCAAATCGCAGGCAGCGACCCTGCAGCAGCGTCTGCAAAATGAAGCGCAACTCCAGTCATTTATCGCTGTAGCGAAATAATGTATCGGCGGCATCCGAATTGTCAGTTTGTGTAAAAGTCATTCACAAACTCATGCTTAAAGTCGGATGCCTGCCTGAATAGCATTTGCTATAGTAAGGCACTTTTTTTAATTCCATCACGGATGTCGTAGTTCTGACCATGAAGACCACTTTTTCTGCTCGTTTTGTGCAGCGCATGGCGCTGACCACGGCCCTTTGCGCTGCTGCGCTCTCCGCAGCTCACGCCGATGACCTGAACATCAAGACCATGATCCCTGGCGTTCCGCAAATCGATGCGGAATCCTACATCCTGATCGATTACAACTCTGGCAAAGTTCTGGCAGAACAGAATGCCGATGCCCGCCGCGATCCGGCCAGCCTGACGAAAATGATGACCAGCTACGTTATCGGCCAGGCGATGAAGGCAGGTAAATTTAAAGAAACAGACCTGGTCACCATCGGTAACGATGCGTGGGCAACCGGGAACCCGGTCTTTAAAGGCTCCTCTTTAATGTTCCTGAAACCGGGTATGCAGGTTCCTGTCTCTCAGCTGATTCGTGGTATCAACCTGCAGTCCGGTAACGACGCCTGTGTCGCCATGGCCGATTTCGCTGCGGGCAGCCAGGATGCGTTTGTGGGCCTGATGAACAGCTACGTTTCTGCGCTGGGCCTGAAAAACAGCCACTTCCAGACCGTTCACGGCCTGGATGCGGAGGGTCAGTACAGCTCTGCGCGCGATATGGCGCTGATTGGCCAGGCGCTGATCCGCGATGTACCGAACGAATACGCCATCTATAAAGAGAAAGAGTTTACCTTCAACGGTATTCGCCAGACCAACCGTAACGGCCTGCTGTGGGATAACAGCCTGAACGTTGACGGCATCAAAACCGGTCATACCGACAAAGCGGGTTACAACCTGGTCGCCTCTGCTACCGAAGGTCAGATGCGCCTGATCTCTGCCGTGATGGGCGGTCGTACCTTTAAAGGCCGTGAGACAGAAAGCAAAAAACTGCTGACCTGGGGCTTCCGTTTCTTCGAAACCGTGAACCCGCTGAAAGCAGGCAAAGAGTTTGCCTCTGAGCCGGTCTGGTTCGGTGATAACGATCGCGCCTCCCTGGGCGTGGACAAAGATCTGTACCTGACCATTCCACGCGGACGCATGAAAGACCTGAAAGCCAGCTACGTGCTGAACACCACCGAGCTGCATGCACCGCTGCAGAAAAACCAGGTTGTAGGCACCATTAACTTCCAGCTGGATGGCAAAACTATCGATCAGCGCCCGCTGGTTGTCCTGCAGGAAATTCCTGAAGGCAATTTCTTCGGCAAAATCATTGATTACATTAAATTGATGTTCCATCACTGGTTTGGCTAAAAATCGAACACTTGAAAGTGTGATTTTGATCCCCATATACTAAGTATCCTGATAACTCCCACCTGACGTGGGAGTTATTCTTTTTGACGTTACGCCGGAGCTGACATGAAAACCAAACTTAACGAACTGCTTGAATTCCCTACCCCATTTACTTACAAAGTAATGGGTCTGGCGAAACCTGAGCTGGTTGATCAGGTGGTTGAAGTGGTACAGCGCCATGCGCCGGGTGACTACTCTCCGTCAGTAAAACCAAGCAGCAAGGGCAACTACCACTCGGTATCTATTACCATTACCGCAACACACATTGAGCAGGTTGAGACGCTGTACGAAGAGCTCGGCAATATCGAAATTGTTCGTATGGTGCTGTAGTCCCTCTGCGGTTACCCGGTTTGCCGGGTAACCCCTCTCCCCGCTGTGATATACTCCCCCTCATCTTTTGTCCCTCGTCTTCGGAGACGTCGTTTTGTATCAGGATAAAATTCTTGTCCGTCATCTCGGGCTGCAACCTTATGAGCCTGTCTCCCAGGCTATGCATGACTTCACCGACTCACGTGATGACACCACCCCTGATGAAATCTGGCTGGTAGAACACCTGCCAGTGTTTACGCAGGGGCAAGCGGGAAAAGCGGAACATTTATTGATGACGGGCGATATCCCGGTTATTCAGAGCGACCGCGGCGGGCAGGTTACGTACCATGGCCCAGGGCAACAGGTGATGTACGTTCTCCTGAACCTCAAACGCAGAAAGCTGGGCGTACGTGAACTGGTCACTCTGCTTGAGCAAACGGTCGTCAACACGCTGGCGGAATACGGTATTGATGCACATCCGCGGGCCGACGCACCGGGAGTCTACGTGGGCGAGATGAAGATCTGCTCGCTGGGGCTGCGTATCCGTAAAGGCTGCTCGTTTCACGGGCTGGCTTTGAACATTAATATGGACTTGAAGCCCTTCCAGCGCATCAATCCCTGCGGCTATGCCGGGATGGAAATGACGCAAATGTGCCAGTGGGTTGATACGGCAACAACAGAAAATATCCGTCCTGTGCTTTTAGCTAATATGTTAGCACTACTTAACAATCCCCCGCACGAATATATCACTGCTTAATATATTATACATCGTGGCTCGATAATTTGACGGGCCACGATTTAATTGCCGCTTTTACACTTTACAATAATCCGCAGATTCTATATTTTCGAAGCGCTCGAATATTACCGATCCATATTATTTAGCCTCCCGTCAGCGCTGCGTGCAGGACCTAAGTAACTTGCGTGATAATCACTCAACTGGTTGTTTTTGATAAACAAGTGAAACAAAACCAACACTTTACGAATCTCTACAAGCATAATAAATAAATTCAACTATCATTCATGTTGTGAATGTGTACGGAGTAAAAGCGTGGAGTATAATAATTTACCAGCCAAACGCCTGAATGAACCCGGTGGCGAAGACAAGCCGCAAATTTTTCGGACTTTACGTAATATTGATCTCAATTTATTGACTATTTTTGAGGCGGTATATGTCCATAAGGGTATCGTTAACGCTGCGAAAATTCTTAATCTCACGCCCTCTGCAATAAGCCAGTCAATTCAAAAGCTGCGCGCTATATTTCCGGACCCGTTATTTATTCGTAAGGGACAGGGTGTCACCCCCACGGCTTACGCCACGCATCTGCATGAGTACATCAGCCAGGGGCTGGAGTCGATTCTGGGCGCGCTGGATTTAACCGGAAGCTACGACAAACAACGAACCATCACCATCGGCTGCTCTCCCTCTGTGGGGGTGTTGGTTATGCCTGCCATTTACCAGGCCGTAAAAGAGCATGCGCCGCAGCTGCTGCTGCGTAATGTACCGATCAGCGAACCTGACGTGCAGCTTGCCCAGTTCCAGACCGATTTAATTATCGACAGCGGCAGCTTCAGCGCCCGCGCGTTGGGGCAAAATGTCCTCTATGCCGACAACCTGGTGCTGGTCTGTCGCCAGCAGCATCCGGTGCTCAGCGAGCCGCTCACCATAGAAAATCTGCGTAACTACGATCACTCGTCATTTATGACGGAAGGACAGTCACATCATGCGCTGCGCCAGCGTATCGATGACATTTTCCCGGAGCGCCAGATAAGCTTCAGCAGTTACAATATGTTCACTACCGCGTCCCTGATTGGCAGCAGTGACATGCTCTGCATCATGCCTTCGCGCCTGTATCATCTGCTGCGGAAATGCTGGCCGCTGGAGAGCATTCCGCTCAGCCAATTGAATGCAGAATCTATTGAGATTTCACTGCATTACAATAAGCTCAGTCTGCGCGATCCGGTACTTGAAAATGTGATCCGCATCATCCGCCAGGCCTTCTGACAGGTTGACACAGCACAAGCCCCTGCCGCACGCAGGGCAAAAGGCACAAAACAACAACTATTTTACAAATTGGCGACCTGGCAGGCTGCTTTAACGACCGTTTCAATGATATACTGCCTGTCGTTCGTTCAAAAATAGTTGATAAATACAACATTCCCTTGAATTGAAACGCTTTCCTTCGATATTCGCAACTGGAACACGCACGCTATGAGTAAACCCATTGTGATGGAACGCGGTGTTAAATACCGCGATGCCGATAAAATGGCCCTTATCCCGGTTAAAAACGTGGCTACAGAGCGCGAGGCGCTGTTAAGAAAACCGGAATGGATGAAAATCAAACTTCCGGCCGACTCTTCGCGTATCCAGGGGATCAAAGCGGCGATGCGTAAGAATGGCCTTCACTCTGTATGTGAAGAAGCCTCTTGCCCGAACCTTGCTGAGTGTTTCAACCACGGCACCGCGACGTTTATGATTCTGGGTGCTATCTGTACCCGCCGTTGCCCGTTCTGCGATGTTGCTCATGGCCGCCCGGTAGCGCCGGATGCAAACGAACCTCAAAAACTGGCGCAGACCATCGCTGATATGGCGCTGCGTTATGTGGTCATTACCTCCGTTGACCGTGATGACCTGCGTGATGGGGGTGCTCAGCACTTTGCTGACTGCATTACTGCCATTCGCGAGAAAAGCCCGAACATTAAGATTGAGACGCTGGTGCCGGATTTCCGTGGTCGTATGGACCGCGCGCTGGATATCCTGACTGCAACGCCACCAGACGTCTTTAACCACAACCTGGAGAACGTACCGCGTCTCTACCGTCAGGTGCGTCCGGGTGCTGACTACAACTGGTCCCTGAAGCTGCTGGAGCGTTTTAAAGAAGCGCATCCACATATCCCTACCAAGTCAGGTCTGATGGTCGGCCTTGGTGAGACCAATGACGAAATCATCGAAGTGATGCGCGATCTGCGTCGCCACGGCGTGACCATGCTGACGCTGGGCCAGTATCTGCAGCCAAGCCGTCATCACCTGCCGGTGCAGCGCTACGTTAGCCCGGATGAATTTGATGAGATGAAAGCGGAAGCGATGGCGATGGGCTTCACCCATGCTGCCTGCGGTCCGTTTGTGCGCTCCTCTTACCATGCCGATATGCAGGCAAAAGGCGAAGAAGTTAAATAACCCTGTAATATTCACTTACAGGAATACAAAAAAACCGGCCTGTTGAGCCGGTTTTTTTTCGCAAGCCTTAAGGCATTGCCGTTACTCTTTGTGAGAGAGCTTTTCAGCCGGAACGGTATCCTCGGCGCTTTTCTTCGCTGCCGCGTCATCGTCGTTCATCGCTTTCTTAAAGCCTTTGATGGCGGCACCCAGGTCACCACCCAGCGTGCGTAACTTCTTGGTACCAAACAGCAGGACGACCAGTGCGGCAACCACCAGCAGTTTGGTAATACTAATCTCACCCATAGATACCTTCTTTACTTAAAACAGGCTGCATTCAGCGTCAAAACCGGATCATATTAACGGTCATTTGGCGCGTGCACACAATAGCAACCTGTAACAAGGTGAATCAAGCATTGTTGAAAAAAACATCACAATAATTGCGGTGGCGCAAAACGTCGGTTGCGAAGAACAGGTAATTGCTGCCGTGCAAGCGCTATCCTTTCCGAAATTATCTCCGCCATCAGTAAAACCGGACCTTCCGCTGCGGCGGCAATCGTGACGCCCAGCGGGTCAATCACTCTACTCTGCCCGATATTTTTATTGCCGCACTCCCCTGCCGCGACCACATAACAGGTGGTATCCAGCGCGCGCGCCGTAAGCAACGTGGCCCAGTGATGCTCTTTCAGCGGCCCTTTAACCCACGCGGCAGGCAGAACAAGCACATCCGCTCCCTGTAATGCCAGGCTCAACGCCAGCTCAGGAAAGCGCAAATCGTAGCAGGTCATCAGCCCAATGTTTAAACCATCAACCGCGATCAGGGGCGGAACGCACTCCCCCGGGTCAACCAGGCGCGACTCCTGGATACTGAACGCATCATAGAGATGAAGCTTGGCATAGCTGGCGATGATGACGCCGCCACGGATGGCTACCAGTGTGTTAACTGCCCGGCCGGGCGTAGACGGCACATGGAGCGTCAAAATTGTGGTCATGTCATTACCCGCACTCTCGGCCAGTAATTGCTGTAAAAACGCGCCATCCAGCGGCTGCGCGGATTTCACCGATAAATCCGGGTCGTTATCATCGCGAGCCAGCAAGGCTTCCGGCAGCACCAGCAACGACGCCCCCTTCTGTTGTGCCTGCATCATCAGCGAGACACATTGCGCCGCATTCTCATGCCAGCGAGGCGTGACCGCAAACTGCCCTACCGCAACATACATATTTGTCCCCTAATCATAAACAGCGTTAAACTCGCCACTCTTACACATCAAATAGCAGGTATTTACAGTGTTACAACTCCTTTTAGCTGTTTTTATTGGTGGGGGGACGGGGAGCGTTGCGCGGTGGTTCCTGAGTATGCGGTTTAATCCACTGCATCAGGCGATTCCAATGGGAACACTGGCCGCAAACCTGATTGGTGCGTTTATCATTGGCATGGGTCTGGCCTGGTTTAACCGTATGACGCACATCGATCCCATGTGGAAAGTATTGATTACCACCGGGTTCTGCGGCGGTTTAACCACCTTCTCCACCTTTTCTGCGGAAACGGTGTTTTTGTTTCAGGAAGGCCGTATCGGCTGGGCGTTGCTGAACGTTGCGATAAATATGCTCGGCTCTTTTGCGATGACCGGGATCGCATTCTGGCTATTTTCTTCCGCCAGCCCCCACTAACTGCCGAAGCGTTAATGTTGGCTTAATTTTTCTCTGTCACTCTGGTGCCAATGCAGAACGAGGGTGACAGAATGAAAGAGAGTTTGATGAGCGCAGGCGTGGTGTTGTTGAGCGTGCTGATCGTTGCCAGCTTCCTGAAGATGTATCTGCTTGGCTGATGCAAAACGAAAAAAACCCGCTCAGTGAGCGGGTTTTGAAATTCTTGCTGACGCGTCTGAATTACAGAGCGATTACGTTAGCAGCAGAAGGGCCTTTGGCACCGTTAGTGATTTCGAACTCTACACGCTGACCTTCAGCCAGAGTTTTGAAACCATTAGACTGGATTGCAGAGAAGTGTACGAACACGTCTTTGCTGCCATCTTCAGGAGTAATGAAACCGAATCCTTTGGACTCATTAAACCACTTAACGTTACCTTTAATCTTAGACATCAAAATTACCTTTACATTAAAAAACGACACAAATGCTGTGTCGGTTACCAGTACAACAATTGTGGGACCTTTTGTCCAGCGGATCTTTGATAAAAAGTGACTAAAGTCGCGTTAATTTTCGCTGGCGGATTTTTATCCCATATGAATCAACGACTGCGCATTTTTTCACCGCTTTGTCAGCTTTTTTCAGTTAAAACTGAAAACGCATCCAGGCGAAGTAAACGTTACCGTTGTTGTACGTACCGGGAATGTAGGTCATCTGGAACGTTGCAGGGCCATAACCAATTGAGGCCAGCGGCAGCAGAACCGGAATGGGGATATAGTTCCAGTTGTCGCGTGCAGTCACCCCGGCGGTATAGCCCAGGCCAACGTGGAAGTTGTCGTCAGCTAACGGACGCCAGGTTTTCTCCCAGCCATAGCCACCGATCGGTTCCCATTTGTTAAAGGAGTCTTTAAAGGCCATCAGATAAATACCGTGCCAGTTGCCCTTTTCGTCCCAGCGCGACTGACCAAAACCTGCCCCCCACGGGCGCTCGTTATATTTGTCGGTCTTTTCTTTGTCATAGGCAAAGCGTGCATGCCAGGTGATGGCCGGCACGTAGAGATCATAGTGCTCTGGCGCATTCCAGGTCTGCGAAACATTATCCGTAAAGGTGGAGAACCAGCCCTTATCCGTCGCGTTCTCTTCAGCCTGTGCCACAGAAGAGAGCGTTAACTGTGCAAAAATAAACAGAAAAATGAAGAAAAATTTATTACGTACGATCACAATGCAATTACCATTCTTAGTATTCGAGGCAAAGTTTACCATACAATAGTTGAATGGAGCCTTAACGACATCGGCATTACTCCTAATTAATCAGCCACTTTGAGAGAATATTCTGAGAGCGGCACGGCGGCGTGTTGAATAATCATCTCACGGGCGCGTTCAAACCTTTTTTAATAATGCCTACCGGTAAAAATAACCCTGCATTTAATATGGCTTTCAGGACAAACATAACGCCCTGTCTGCAAGGTATAAAGATTATCATTAGCCTCTACAGCCAGTGTTTTCGTGCTGCTCAGCCCCTTTCTCACGAAACGCTGTACGGACCCACTCACCAACGCGCACCGGCAGGAAAAGTCTTTCCCCTCTTATTCAGGAACGTGTTAATATAGAATCAATAAATTAACAACTTATTAGCATTTAAATGACATGCTCCACTGTTGTCACCGGTCAATACCCATATGTCATTATTGCCATCACCATGGCAAAAATATCGCTAACATCTGCTTTAGTAGTATATTTATTGATTTTAATCAGCAAGGACTGGCCATTAATTCGGCACATTCTCATCCTTCTTTTTTATTGATTATTTGTGCTCTCGGGCAGCAAGGATACAGGGGAAATCATGCTTACGTTTTTCGAGCTCCTTATCGGAGTCGTCGTCATTGTCGGTGTAGCACGCTACATCATTAAGGGGTATTCCGCCACAGGCGTGTTATTTGTCGGCGGCCTGGCCTTGCTGATCGTTAGCGCCCTGATGGGTCACCAGGTCTTACCCGCCAGCGCAGCCAGCACCGGGTATACCGCCACAGACATTGTTGAATACATTAAAATTCTGCTCATGAGCCGCGGTGGCGATCTGGGCATGATGATCATGATGCTGTGCGGTTTTGCCGCATACATGACCCATATTGGTGCCAACGATATGGTCGTGAAGCTGGCCTCCAGACCGCTGCAGTACATCAACTCCCCGTATCTGCTGATGGTGGCAGCCTACTTCCTCGCCTGTCTGATGTCGCTGGCCGTGTCGTCAGCCACTGGCCTTGGGGTGTTGTTAATGGCTACCCTGTTCCCGGTGATGGTTAACGTCGGCATTAGCCGTGGTGCAGCGGCGGCTATCTGCGCCTCTCCGGCGGCCATTATTCTCTCCCCTACCTCTGGCGACGTCGTACTGGCGGCGAAAGCCGCAGAAATGTCACTCATCGATTTCGCCTTTAAAACCACGCTGCCGATTTCCATTGTGGCTATCGTGGGCATGGGCATCGCGCATTTCTTCTGGCAGCGTTATCTCGATAAAAAAGAGCACATCAGCCACGAAATGATGGACGTGAATGAAATCACCACCACCGCCCCGGCGTTCTATTCCATTCTGCCGTTCACGCCTATCATCGGCGTGCTGATTTTTGACGGCAAATGGGGACCACAGCTGCACATCATTACCATTCTGGTTATCTGTATGCTGCTGGCCGCCATGCTGGAATTTATTCGCGGTTTCAACACTCAGAAGGTATTTTCTGGCCTGGAAGTGGCGTATCGCGGTATGGCCGATGCGTTTGCAGGCGTCGTGATGCTGTTGGTGGCGGCAGGCGTCTTCGCGCAGGGTCTGAGCACTATCGGCTTTATTCAGAGCCTCATCTCCATCGCCACGTCGTTCGGCTCTGCCAGCATTATCCTGATGCTGGTACTGGTGGTGCTGACCATGCTGGCAGCTATGACCACCGGTTCAGGCAACGCGCCGTTCTACGCCTTCGTTGAGATGATCCCAAAACTGGCACATTCTTCCGGTATTAACCCGGCTTACCTCTCCATTCCCATGCTTCAGGCGTCTAACCTCGGTCGTACCATTTCGCCGGTATCAGGTGTCGTAGTCGCGGTCGCCGGGATGGCAAAAATCTCGCCGTTCGAAGTGGTAAAACGCACGTCGGTCCCGGTGCTTGTGGGCCTGATCATCGTGATTATCGCAACCGAAGTGCTGGTTCCTGGCGCAGCCTGAGTAAAATGACCGATATCCAAAAAGCGCCTGCGGGCGCTTTTTGTGCTTTAATAACTTCCAGAAATCTATCGCGTTAACCCATCAGGAAATCACATGTTCAGGAAGGATATCATTATCCCGTCTGGCGCCATGGCGCTTGCACTCTGTGTCTTCTCCGCGCAGGCGGATCCGCTCAAAGCCACGCAGTATGGCGATTTCGATCGCTACGTTCTGGCGCTTTCCTGGCAAACCGGGTTCTGCCAGAGCATGGCTGAACGTAACCGTAACGAACCCGAAGAGTGCCGTCTGCAAAAAGAGAGCAATAACAAGACCGATTATCTGACCGTACACGGATTATGGCCTGGCCTGCCAAAATCCATCGCCGCACGCGGCGTGGATGAACGCCGCTGGATGCGTTTTGGCTGCGCGACCCGCCCAATCCCGAACATGCCGGAAGCCAAAGCCAGCCGCAAATGCTCAGCCGCCGAAACCGGGCTATCACTGTCGGGTGCCGCAAAGCTGAACAGCGTCATGCCCGGGGCTGGCGGTAACTCCTGCCTGGAACGCTATGAGTACGCCAAACACGGCGTCTGCTTCGGCTTTGATCCTGACGCCTATTTCGGCACCATGGTGCGGATGAATCAGGAGATAAAAAACAGCGCGGTGGGTAAATTCCTGGCGGATAACTACGGTAAAACGGTAAGCCGTAAAGATTTTGATAACGCCGTGGCGAAAAGCTGGAGCAAAGACAACGTCAAAGCGTTCAAACTGACCTGCAATGGTAATCCGGCCTACCTGACCGAAATGCAGATCTCGCTTAAGGCCAGCACCATTAATAACCCGCTGTCTGCCGGCTCTTTTGCGCCACAGCCACATCCGGGTAACTGTGGCAAACAGTTTGTTATCGATAAAGTGGGTTACTGATCCACAATCGGGCGCACCATATCGAAGCGGTGTTCATCACTGATGCCATAATAGGCCGTCGGCCCACCCGCACGCAGGATGGGCTGCGCTTTCGCCGTCTGGTAGCTCCCCTCTTCCAGCAGCGATTCGGCAATATGAATCCCCACCACTTCGCCCAGCACCAGCCAGGTGTCTACCGGCGTGCCGTCGGCGCCGGTCAGCTGAATACACTGCGACAGGCGGCACTCAAAGTTCACCGGACTCTCGGCCACGCGTGGCGCCTTTACAAGCTGGCTTGCCGCTGGCGTCAATCCGGAAAAAGAGAACTCGTCTTGATCGTGAGGCAGCGTAGCGGAGGTGAGATTCATCGCCTCAGCCAGATCGCGCGTGGCAAGGTTCCAGACAAACTCACCCGTTTCGTTAATATTACGCACGCTGTCTTTCCAGCCGTTGCTGGAAAAGCCAATAATCGGTGGGCGGTAGTTAAAGCAGTTAAAGAAGCTATACGGTGCCAGGTTGATCTGTCCTGCCTGGTCGCAGGAGGAGATCCAGCCAATCGGACGCGGACCAATAATGGCATTCAGCGGGTCATGCGGCAGGCCATGCCCCTGTGACGGTTGATAAAAGTACATAGCGCTCTCTTAATGAGGGTCAGACGCGAACTGCGTTTACCCACTATCCTGATTCAGAACGTTCAGCGTAACGCAATCCGCCAGAAATACAGACTGAATAAATTTCAGCGAAAATTCATATGGCCCATGAATGTGACCTCTATCACTTCAAAGTTGCGTGCGCAGACAGTATCATCGGGAGAGTTAAACCCTCGCTGCCAGACGGCGAGGGTTTTCTTTTGGATTGGTTTCTGCGTTACACGCAGCATTAACGACATGGAGTAAAAAATGTCCAGACCCACCATCATTATCAATGAACTTGACGCAGAACGTATTGACCGACTTCTGGAAAAACCAGAATTCGCCTCGCTCCCGGTTGCCGATGCCCTGAATGAAGAGCTCGACCGGGCGCAGATGTGTACCCCGGAGTCCATGCCGCATGACGTGGTCACCATGAACAGCCAGGTCAAATTCCGCAACCTGACAACGGGCGAAGAGTTAACCCGCACGCTGGTCTACCCGGCGCAAATGACCGACAGCAGCGCTCAGCTTTCCGTGCTGGCACCGGTCGGCGCGGCCCTGCTGGGCCTGCGTACGGGGGATACCATTCACTGGGAATTACCGGGCGGTGCCTCGACCCATCTGGAAGTGCTGGCGTTGCTCTACCAGCCAGAAGCGGCAGGCGATTACCTGCGTTAATCCCATCTGAACAAGCGCGACCCGCGTTGCACAGAGGATGCCTGCGCATCCTCTTTCCGCAGATTCACCTGGACGTCCTATATCGTGCCGCAGGTAAGGGAACCGTCTTAAACCACCCCACCCGGAAACGCATTCACCAGCCCTTTAACCTGCTGTTCCGCCGCTTCCGGCGTTTCTGCACCGGGCACCAGAATCACCTTCCGGCACGCCTCCTCCCGTTTTTCAAAGATCCGGTAGGCGCGTTCGGCATCGTCCAGCGGCAGATAGTGGGTGACAATCTCCTCCGGCGTCAGCAGCCCCTTTTCGATCAGCGGTAACAACTCGCCAAGCCAGGCGTGGACGTGGGTCTGGCCCATCTTAAAACTGAGCCCCTTATCGAAGGCATCACCAAACAGGAAGCCATGGATAAAGCCCGCATACACGCCGGGCACGCTCACCACCCCGCCCCGTCGAACAGCAGCAATACACTGACGCAGCGCTTTACCGCTGCTGCCCTCAATTTTAAGGTTGCTGAGGATGGTTTCCGTGGTGCTGCCTTTGGCTTCAAACCCCACGGCATCAATGACGGCATCCACGCCGCGCTGGCCTGCGGTTTGCTCAATGATTTTTTCCGCTGCGTCGTTGTCTTCATCAAAGTTGATGGGGATGGCGCCGTAGCGCTCTCCGGCAAAACGCAGACGATACGGGTGATGGTCAACCACAAAGATCTGTTCGGCACCTAACAGCCGCGCGCAGGCGATGGTCAGTAACCCCACCGGCCCTGCACCAAAAACGGCGACGCTGGAGCCTTTTTCAATCTGGGCATTTTTCGCCGCCTGCCAGGCGGTAGGCAAGATATCGGAGAGGAACAGCGCTTTATCATCGGAGAGCAACTGAGGCACTTTGAACGGCCCGACGTTACCTTTGGGCACCCGAACGTATTCCGCTTGTCCACCGGGCACGCCGCCATAAAGATGGCTGTAGCCAAACAGCGCGGCGGGCGCGGGAATTTGCTTTTTATTCAGCGCGGCGCCCTGCCCGGCGTTGGTGCTCTCGCAGGCCGCGTACTGCTGCAGGCGGCAAAAGAAGCAGTCACCACAGGCGATGACAAACGGGATCACCACCCGGTCGCCTTTTTGCAGCGTCTTCACTTCCCTGCCCGTCTCCACCACTTCGCCCATGAACTCGTGGCCAAAAATATCGCCGTGTTCAACTTTGGGGATCTTCCCGCGGTAGAGATGCAGATCCGATCCGCAGATCGCCGTGGCCGTTACGCGCAGGATAATATCGTCAGGTTGTTCAATAACAGGATCGGGGACATTCTCGACACGAACATGATGTGGACCGTGGTACGTGAGTGCTTTCATGCGACCTCCGAAAGGATCCGGGTAAGTATTTAAGGGTAGCGTTCCCTGACGAACTGCCCGGGATTAGCGGGCTTTTGAGATTTATCCTGGGAAAAACAGAAAAGTGCCGCAGCGCTTACAAAAACCATATTCATTTTATGGTTGAATGAGTCCAGCGTTTATAAACAAGGAGAAACGGGTATGTATCAGAGAATTATTATGCCGGTTGATGTTTTTGAGATGGAGCTGAGCGACAAGGCCGTACGCCATGCGGAATTTCTGGCGCAGCAGGACGGGATTATTCATCTTCTACACGTGCTGCCGGGTTCTGCCAGCCTGAGTCTGCATCGCTTTGCCGCCGATGTACGCCGCTTTGAAGAGCATCTGCAGCATGAGGCGGAAAATCGCCTGCAAACGATGGTTGGGCACTTCACCATCGACCCTTCCCGCATTAAAACGCATGTCCGGTTTGGCAGCGTGCGCGATGCCGTTAACGAGCTGGCGAGCGAGCTGAACGCCGACGTGGTGGTTATCGGTTCACGCAATCCGTCCATTACCACGCATCTGCTGGGTTCAAACGCCTCCAGCGTTATCCGTCACACCCACATTCCGGTGATGGTCGTGAGATAAAAAAAGAGGCCACCTTCTGGTGGCCTCTCCTGGTGCAGGTGCAGTCTTACTGACTTTTATTATGCTGTTTTGGTGCGAATCAGGTAGTCGAACGCGCTCAGAGACGCTTTCGCCCCTTCACCGGTCGCGATGATGATCTGCTTGTACGGCACGGTAGTACAGTCGCCCGCCGCAAATACGCCCTTCACGCTGGTTTCACATTTGGCATCGATGATAATCTCGCCCATGCGGTTACGCTCAATGGCGCCTTCCAGCCAGGTGGTGTTTGGCAGCAGACCAATCTGCACGAAGATCCCCGAAAGCGGAACGCTGTGCACATCGCCACTGACGCGGTCGCGGTACTCCAGACCGGTGACTTTACTGCCGTCGCCCTTCACTTCCGTGGTCTGCGCATTCAGCACGATGTCGACGTTTTTCAGGCTGCGTACTTTATCCTGCAGTACCTGGTCTGCCTTCATCTCTGGTGCAAATTCCAGCAGGGTAACGTGTTCAACAATGCCCGCCAGGTCGATAGCCGCTTCGACACCGGAGTTACCGCCGCCAATCACCGCCACGCGTTTGCCTTTAAACAGCGGACCATCGCAGTGTGGGCAGTAGGTCACGCCTTTGGTGCGATACTGATCTTCACCCGGCACGTTCATGTTGCGCCATTTGGCACCGGTGGCAATGATAATACTGCGGGCTTTCAGCACCGCGCCGGAAGCGGTTTCAATCTGGTGTAAGCCACCTTCGACTGCGGCAGGAACCAGCTTGCTGGCACTCTGGCTGTCGATTACATCCACTGCGTAATCATTGACGTGCGCTTTAAGTGCGCCAGCCAGTTTCTGGCCTTCGGTCTTCGGCACAGAGATGTAGTTTTCGATATCCACGGTATCCAGCACCTGGCCGCCAAAGCGTTCGCCCATCAGACCGGTACGAATACCTTTACGTGCGGAATAGACCGCTGCCGCGGCGCCCGCCGGGCCAGAGCCGACAATCAGTACATCATACGCATCGCGCTTGTTCAGCTCTTCTGCGGCACGTTTTTCGGCGCCGGTATCCACTTTGGCCACAATCTCGGACAAGGTCATACGGCCCTGGCCAAACTCCTGACCATTCAGGAACACTGCCGGAACCCCCATCACGTTGCGATCGGTGATTTCGTTCTGGAAAGTGCCGCCATCAATTGCGGTGTGTTTAATACGCGGGTTCAGGACTGACATCAGGTTCAGCGCCTGCACCACGTCCGGGCAGTTGTGGCAGGAGAGCGAATAGTAAGTTTCAAAGGTGAAATCCCCGTCGATATCGCGGATCTGCTCCAGCAGCGCCTGCGCCTCTTTCGACGGATGCCCACCGGTCCACAGCAGAGCCAGCACCAGTGAGGTAAATTCGTGGCCCAGCGGTGAGCCGGCAAAACGCGGCCCCTGATCAGAGCCCGGGTTGGTGATCAGGAAAGATGGCTTACGCACCGCCAGATCGTTCGCTTCTTTGAAGGTCACTTTCGGTGACAGTTCGGCGATCTCCGCCAGCAGTTCCTTGATTTCTGCCGATTTAGCGCTGTCGTCCAGCGTGGCAATCAGCTCAACAGGTTTGGTCAGTTTCTCAAGGTATGCCTTGAGCTGGGTTTTCATTGTAGTGTCGAGCATTGTTCTTCCCTCTCTAAAAACGTCATCATGCAAGCTGCCTTATACGGGCGGCCTGAATGCAACTTGCATCATGGTGCTGGAATGAAATGGGCGCGGGGGGCGCCCATGGGTTGCCGGGTGGCACGTCGTTTACCCGGCCTACGATACTGTAGGCCTGTGCAAGCGCAGCGCCGCCAGCTTTACAGACTTAGATCTTGCCGACCAGGTCCAGAGATGGAGCCAGCGTCGCTTCGCCTTCTTTCCATTTCGCCGGGCACACTTCGCCTGGGTGAGACGCCACGTACTGAGCTGCTTTCACTTTACGCAGCAGGTCAGATGCATCACGGCCGATACCTTCAGCGGTAACTTCGATAGCCTGGATAATGCCCTGCGGGTCAACAACGAAGGTCGCACGGTCTGCCAGGCCTTCATCTTCACGCATGTTGTCGAAGTTACGGGTCAGGGCGCCAGTCGGGTCACCGATCATCGCGTATTTGATTTTCGCGATGGTTTCAGAGCTGCTGTGCCACGCTTTGTGGGTGAAGTGGGTGTCGGTAGAGACAGAGTACACGTCTACGCCCAGCTTCTGCAGTTCATCGTAGTGATCGGCCACGTCACCCAGTTCGGTCGGGCAAACGAAAGTGAAGTCAGCCGGATAGAAGAAGAACACGCTCCAGCGGCCTTCGGTATCTTTCTCAGTCACTTCAATGAATTCGCCGTTTTTGAACGCCTGGTTTTTGAAAGGTTTAATTTTGGTGTTAATCAAAGACATCTGTACTTCCTCCGTGTTTTCGTTGAGATGTAAGGTAACGAACTTTCGCTACATGGGCTAATGCGTTTGCTTTATCAAATCAATCAGCCATACCTAACAACCCGAACAAGACAACGTTGTGAACCCAATGAATAAAAGCCCGAAAGTAAAAAGGCCGCCCTGGTGGGCGGCCCTGATACCTGAACTTTCCACAGGAACTTTCAGTGCCAGTGAGACTGGCGTTGCGTTGCGCTCTACATACCTTTATATCAAGGTCGTTACAGCCCCCCGATTACAGCACTCGTGTCGGGACAGGGCAATGGATTGAAGGGATAATCATATCTATGGCTGTGATAGGTTTTACCAAACTAAGCATTCCCCATCGCCGCTAATGCTCACGCCAGTAAAAATAAAAATGAGTGATAATTACTTGTCCATATATAAATCTGACTATTTTTATTCAGTTCCGTTTTCTATTTTAAAGGTAAAAATATCTTAACCATTATTGAAGTTCTATTTCATTAATCTACGTTCGTGATATATTAAGTTGGTTTTCAATCATAATTAAGCGAACTAACCATCAAGGATGGTAAATGGTTACGTTCCTTCTATAGTTATCAGTGATGTGATAACGCAACGCAGCACACTCAGGATGAAACATGGCAAATCTTTACGACTTAAAAAAATTCGATCTCAATCTGCTGGTCATTTTCGAATGCATCTACCAACACCTGAGCATCAGCAAGGCAGCAGAAACGCTCTACATAACGCCTTCCGCGGTCAGTCAATCCCTGCAGCGGCTGCGTAACCAGCTGAACGATCCGCTGTTTATCCGTTCGGGAAAAGGGATCACTCCCACTACCGTCGGGGCAAATTTGCATCATCATCTTGAGCAAAACCTCAATCAGCTTGAGCAGACCATCAACATCATGCATGGCTCATCGCTCAAAAAGAATTTTGTCATCTACTGCCCGCAGGTTCTGACAACTGACAATCTGCTCAGCCCCATGAAGCTATTGATGCGAGAGCACAATTATGAAATAGAGCTTCATGACATGCTGCTGTCCGCGGATTCCGCAGAAGACCTGCTTGCCTACCGCAAAGCAGACTTAATTTTCTCCATTGCGCCTATCAACAATCGCTCAATGGTGTGCGTTCCCTATGTTAATTACCGAATGATTCTGGTGTGCAGCCAGGATCACCCCCGCCTACAGGAGACCGCTACCCTGGAAGAGCTGCAGAAAGAGAAGTTTACGATCTTCCTGAGCGATGAAGCGGGTGTGAAACACTATCAGTCAAAGACTGAGGAAGTGCATGCCGACAGGACAATCGGTTTTCGCTGCGACTCTCTCTTTTCAATCATAAACATGATCAGCGCATCGCATTTAGTGGGATATATCCCGGAAGTCCTGTATGAAAAATACCGTGACGTATTGCGACTGAAAAAAGTGGACGCCCCCTTCATGCTGCCACAAATGGAAGTCTTCATGGTTTATAACCGCTCAGCGCTTAACAGCTCGGTTTTCTCGAGGTTTGTTGAGCAGATTACGCAAAAATAAATCCGAATGGCTGTGATATTTACAGCCATTTCTCTCTTCAAAATATAACCCTCATTTATAGATAATAAAAAATCTGCCTTTTTTGATTTACCTGCCTTTATTTTCACTACTATTATTCTCTCTCCTGCATTGACATGAACGTCCGGTATTTATTTCCAGGAGGAGTTGCCTTTGTCAATTTATAAGCATCCACTTAATCAAAATGTCCTTGACGCTGCGACAGAGCGTATAACATGGACGCTTGAGAATCTGCCAAGGGTCTGTGTTTCATTTTCTGGCGGAAAAGATTCCACCATTATGTTCCATTTAACGGCCCGACAAGCCCGAAAAATGGGAAAGAAAATCTGTCTGTTATTTATCGACTGGGAAGCGCAGTTCACCTGTACCATTCAGCATGTGAATAACATGATCGCACAATACGCCGATGTGATTGAAAAATGCTGGTGGGTAGCGCTCCCGTTGACCACGCAAAATTCACTTTCACAGTTCCAGCCCGAATGGCAGTGCTGGGAGCCGGGTAAAAACTGGGTACGCACGCCCCCTGAAGAGGCGGTAACCGATCCAGATTACTTCTCGTTCTACCAGCCCGGCATGACCTTCGAGGCTTTTGTTCGTGAATTTTCCGACTGGTTTGCCAAAAGGCGCCCGGCAGCAATGATGATCGGCATTCGTGCCGATGAATCCTACAATCGCTTTTTGACGATCGCTAACGCACGAAAGCAGCGCTTTGCCGATGACAAACCCTGGACCACCGTCGCCCCCGGCGGGCACGCCTGGTATGTCTATCCGCTTTATGACTGGAAAACCGCCGATATCTGGACCTGGTTTGCGAAAACGGGCGGGTGCTATAACCCGCTTTACGACCTGATGTTTCAGGCTGGCGTGCCGCCGCGCTATATGCGCATCTGTGAACCCTTTGGCCCGGAGCAGCGTCAGGGATTGTGGCTCTATCATGTTGTAGAGCCCGAACGCTGGGCGGCGATGTGTGAGCGGGTAAACGGCGTGCACAGTGGCGGGGTCTACGCGGGGCAGGACAATCATTTCTATGGCCACCGCAAAATTCTGAAACCCGACGCGCTCAGCTGGCGGGAATACGCCATGCTGCTTCTCGACAGCATGCCGCACACCACCGCAGAACATTACCGCAATAAAATCGCGATCTATTTGCACTGGTATCAGAAGAGAGGCATGGCCGATATTCCCGACACCCAGGAGGGCGATATCGGCGCCAAAGATATCCCGTCCTGGCGACGCGTGTGCAAGGTATTACTCAACAATGACTACTGGTGCCGGGCGCTGTCATTCAGTCCGAACAAACCCAGGCATTACCAGCGTTACAGCGAACGGATGAAATCAAAACGCAAGGAGTGGGGGATCTTATGCAGCAGCAATTAATTAACGAGATGAAAAATTATCTTCAGTCTCTTCCCGAAGATAAACGCATTGAAGCCATTAACGCCTTTCGCCAGGCTATCCATGAAAATAGCCCTTTTCGCGAACAGCCTGTCGACTGCGTACTGTGGATCAAACAGGACGAGATTACCGCGAACGATTACAACCCCAACAACGTTGCCCCGCCGGAAAAACGGCTGCTCTGTAAATCCCTGGAGATGGACGGTTTTACCCAACCCATTGTGGTGACAGAAAGTGAGGCCCGGCATTATGAAATTGTCGACGGCTTCCATCGCCATGAAATTGGGTCCAACCGGGCGGTATTAAAACGCCAGCTTAAAGGCTATCTGCCTGTTACCTGTCTGCGTAAAGAGCGGCAGAAAAAGTTCGACCGGATAGCGGCCACCATTCGTCACAATCGGGCGCGCGGCCGCCATCAAATTAATGCGATGTCCGATATCGTCCGCGAGCTGGTGCAGCTTGGCTGGGACGACGAGAGAATCAGTCAGGAACTGGGAATGGATAGCGACGAGGTATTACGCCTCAAGCAAATCAACGGTCTGCTGGAACTCTTTGCAGACCGCCGTTACTCAGAAGCCTGGACGGTCAAATAATCAGAGCGCGTTAAGACGCTCTGCCGCCGCCAGCAGCGTCGATTCCTGTTTCGCAAAGCAGAGACGAATCAGCTTATGCGGGAAGGGATCGGCGCAAAAGACGGATAACGGGATCGCCGCCACGCCCACCTCTTTGGTCAGCCACTGGCAAAAATTGACGTCGTCCAGATCGGAAATGGCGCTGTAATCGGCCAGCAGGAAATAGGTGCCTTCACACGGCAGGATCTCCAGACGGCTCTGACTCAGGGCATTCACAAACCGATCCCGACGAGCGCGGTAAAATTCGGGCAGCTCACGGTAATGCTCAGGCTCAGCGCGCAGCATATCGGCCAGCGCCAGCTGGGCAGGCGTGTTCACCGCAAACGTCAGGTACTGGTGCACTTTACGCAACTCCGCGCTGATGGCCGCCGGTGCCACGCAGTACCCCACCTTCCAGCCGGTCATATGATAGGTTTTACCGAATGACGACACCGCCACAGCGCGCTCGCGAAGCTGCGGATGGGCCAGCACGCTGACATGCCCTTCCCCGGCAAAGCAGATGTGCTCATACACTTCGTCGCTAAGAACATAAATTTCACGTTCCGCAATGGCCTGCCACAGCGCGGCGAAATCGCTCTTCTGCCACACCGTCGCCGACGGGTTGTGTGGTGTATTCAGAATGACCAGCCGGGTGTTGTCGCTCAGCAGCGCAGCAAACGCCTGCCAGTCGGGGCGAAAATGCGGCGGCTGTAATGCCACGCGCTTCACCACGCCGCCGGACAGTTCGATGGCAGGCGCATAGCTGTCGTAGCTTGGGTCAAAGCAGATAACCTCATCGCCCGCGCGAACCAGCGCGGTGATGGCCGCATACAGCGCTTCAGTCGCACCTGCCGTCACCGTAATGTCGCTGTTGGCATCCGGTTGATAGCCATAGCATTCCGCCGTTTTATCCGCAATGGCGTCACGCAATGCCTGCACACCGGTCATCGGCGCATACTGATTCGCCCCCTGGGCAACGTGCCAGGCCAGACGCTCCTGCAAATAGCCTGGACCATCAAAATCCGGGAACCCCTGCGAGAGGTTAATGGCGTTGTGCTTCTGGGCCAGAGCGCTCATCTGCGTAAAGATAGTGGTGCCCAGGTTGGGAAGTTTGCTTTGCGGAATCAATGCGTTATTGCTCATTGTGGGGTGCCTGCTTGTAATACTTATGTTGCTGCCACTATAACACGATGTTAGTCTTTGGCAATCAAGACGCTTAGACGTCTAAACAATATGAATATTCCTGACCGAGAGGGTAAAAGGAAATGACAGACAACCTGCAACTCACGCAACTGGTCGAAGCCTGCCGCTGGATTGGCGCCAAAGGCTGGGCCCCCGCCACCGGCGGTAACATGTCGGTACGTCAGGATGAAAACCTGTGCTGGCTCAGTGAATCCGGCAAAGACAAAGGCAGCCTCACGCCGGATGATTTTCTGCAGGTGGAGATCGCCACCAATCGCGCCCCCTCTGGCCGTAAACCTTCGGCCGAAACCGGGTTACACACGCTTATCTATCGCCTGTTCCCGGAGGCCAACGCCGTACTGCACGTCCACACGGTGAACGCCACGGTGCTCTCGCGGCTGGTGAAAGAGGCGGAGTTGCACATCAGCGGCTTTGAAATGCAAAAATCCCTCACCGGGCAGACCACGCATCTGGCTACGGTTGCCATTCCGGTATTCGATAACGACCAGGATATAGACGCCCTCGCTTCGCGAATCGCCCATTACGCGCAGGAGCGCCCGCTTAATTATGGTTTTCTTCTGCGCGGCCATGGCTTAACCTGCTGGGGACGTGATGTGGCCGAAGCCCGCCGTCATCTGGAAGGATTAGAATTCTTATTTGAATGCGAAATGCGTTTACGACAACTGGAGAAGATATGATTCGCGCGATTGTGACGGATATTGAGGGAACCACCAGCGATATCCGTTTTGTCCATGATGTTTTGTTCCCTTATGCGCGTGAGCGTCTGGCGGCCTTCGTCACCGCCCAGCAGTACGCAGAGCCGGTCAAATCGATTCTGGACAACCTGCGCGATGAAATCGACGCTCCGCACGCCAGCGTCAGCGATCTTATCGATACCCTCTTCACCTTTATGGATGAAGACCGTAAATCGACGGCGCTGAAGGCCCTGCAGGGAATTATCTGGCACGACGGTTACGTCAACGGCGACTTTACCGGCCATCTCTACCCGGACGTGCTGCCCGCGCTGGAAAAATGGAAAGCGCAAGGCATTGATCTCTATGTTTATTCCTCTGGCTCCGTCGCTGCGCAGAAACTGTTATTTGGCTACAGCGATGAAGGTGATATTACTCATCTGTTCAGCGGCTACTTTGATACCCATATTGGTGCCAAGCGTGAGGTGCAGTCTTATCAGAATATTGCGGCGCAGACGGGCATCGCCCCGTCGCAGATCCTGTTTCTGTCGGATATCCATCAGGAGCTGGACGCCGCTGAACAGGCCGGTTTTCGCACCCTGCAGCTGATTCGCGGTGATGATGACGGTGCAAGCCACCATCATCAGGTTCACCAGTTCGACGAGATTAACCCGGAGCAGATCCCTTCATGAGCGCATTAACCATTTATTCCGATAAAGACGCCAGTAAGCACCTGTGGCACAGCACCGACGCCGCCGAGATCGCCCAACAGCTCAACGCCAAAGGCGTGCGTTTTGAACGCTGGGCGGCTGACCGTGATTTAGGTCGCGACCCTGCCCCAGAAGTGGTCATTGACGCTTACCAGCATGCCATCGACAAGCTGGTCGCGGAGAAAGGCTATCAGAGCTGGGATGTGATCAGCCTGCGCGCCGACAACCCGCAAAAAGAAGCGCTGCGCGCCAAATTCCTCAACGAGCACACCCACGGCGAAGATGAAGTGCGCTTTTTCGTGGAAGGCGCGGGATTGTTCTGCCTGCACATTGACGATGAGGTGTATCAGGTGCTGTGCGAGAAAAACGACCTGATTTCGGTGCCAGCAGGCACACCGCACTGGTTTGATATGGGCTCAGAGCCAAACTTTACGGCCATCCGTATATTCGATAATCCGGAGGGCTGGGTGGCGCAGTTTACCGGTGATGCGATTGCGGATGCGTATCCGCGTCTGGCATAGATGAAAATTGCTCCCTCTCCCTTTGGGAGAGGGCTGGGGTGAGGGCATCAGGCCGCTTTATCTTCAATGCTTCAATCCCTTCACATACCCCACCAGCTGATCCAGCACGATCCCCCAGCCTTCATGGAAGCCCATCTGTTCATGCTGCTCACGGATTTCTTTCGTGGGATGGCGCGCAATCGCCGTATAGCGGGTTTTGCCCTCCCCAAGATCTTCCAGCAACAAAATCGCCGTCATAAACGGCTTTTCGGCTGGTTTCCACCCTTCGGTATAGCCGTCGGTAAAGACCAGCTTTTTACCGGGATCGATTTCCAGGAAAACACCTTTATTGTCCATTTTTTGCCCGTCCACGTCGAAAACGGTATTGAACCGTCCACCCACGCGCAGGTCGAGGTCGCATTCGGTCACTTTATGGGGGGCAGGAATAAAGAAGTTTTTGATGTGCTCTGGCGTCGTCCAGCAGAGCCACAGCAGGTCGCGCGGTGCATCCACCACGCGTTCCAGTTTTAAGTCTGTTTCGGGATCGAGCGTCACGATGTTGTCCTCTCAGGGGAACCCCTTACAAGGATAGCCGGACTCAGGCGAATTTCCCCTTTGCTACCGCTTCCGGCGTGACCACGCCCGTATCCAGTACCCAGCCGCTAATCAGCGAGGCTGGGGTGACGTCAAACGCCGGGTTGTAAACCTGCGCATTTTCCGGTGCCCACTGTACCGCGCCGAAGCTTCCCGCCACGCCCGTTACTTCACTGGCCGCGCGCTGCTCAATCGGGATCGCCTCACCGTTCGGGCACGCCGGGTCGAGGGTGGTTTGCGGGGCGGCGACATAGAACGGAATGCCGTGAAATTTCGCCAGCACCGCCAGGGAATAGGTACCGATTTTGTTCGCCACATCGCCGTTGGCGGCAATACGATCTGCCCCCACCCACACGGCATCCACCTCCCCTTTTGCCATCAGGCTGGCGGCCATGGAGTCGGTAATCAGCTGATACGGCACGCCCAGCTCGCCGAGCTCCCACGCGGTCAGCCTGCCGCCCTGCAGCAGCGGACGGGTTTCATCCACCCAGACGTTGCTGACGTTGCCCTCCTGATGTGCGCGAGCAATAACACCCAGCGCAGTGCCGACGCCTGCAGTCGCCAGACCGCCAGTGTTACAGTGGGTCAGCAGGCGGCTACCGGGCTTCACCAGCGCGCTGCCCGCTGTCGCAATGGCGTCACAAAGCTGCCTGTCTTCGTCAATCAGTCGCAGAGCTTCCGTCACCAGCGCCGGAACGAAATCTTCCTGCCAGAGCGCCTGCTTCATGCGGTCGAGATTGTTCATCAGGTTGACCGCCGTTGGGCGTGCAGCGCGCAGCGTTTCCAGCGCCAGCGCCAGCTCGTCGCGGCTTTTCCCCTTTTCCGCCAGCAGCGCCAGCAGCAGACTTGCAGAGAGACCAATCAGCGGCGCACCGCGCACCCTAAGGGCGTGAATATGCCCCACCAGCGCCTCGACCGTTGAGGCGTCAAGCCAGCGTTTCTCCTGCGGAAGGGCCTGTTGGTCGAGAATAAAGAGCTGATTATCCGCCACCCGCAGGCTGGTCGTCTGTAATGTCTGCATGTCGTTAATTCCCTGTTGCGTTGTTGTAGCACATTGTGTCAGGATGAAATCCAGATGTATAGACGTCTAAATGTCTTTATTCGCAAATCAGTGAGGAGCAGGCAATGTCGCAATACCGTACCTTTACCGCCCAGGACGCCGTGGAGTATGCCAGGCAGTTTGGCGGCCTTGATAATCCATCATCACTGGTAGAGGCGCAGGAAGTGGGCGACGGCAACCTCAATCTGGTCTTCAAAATTTTCGATGCTCAGGGCGTGAGCCGCATCATCGTAAAACAGGCGCTGCCATACGTTCGCTGCGTCGGTGAGTCCTGGCCGCTGACGCTGGACCGCGCCCGTCTTGAGGCGCAAACGCTGGTGGAGCATTACAAGCACAGCCCGCAGCATACCGTGAAAATTCATCATTTTGACCCGGAACTGGCGGTCATGGTGATGGAAGATCTCTCCGACCATCGCATCTGGCGCGGGGAGCTGATTAAGAATAACGCCTACCCGCAGGCTGCGCGTCAACTGGGAGAGTATCTGGCGCACACGCTGTTCCACACCAGCGATTTTTACCTGCACCCGCACCAGAAAAAAGCGCAGGTTGCCCAGTTCATTAACCCGGAGATGTGCGAGATCACTGAAGATCTGTTCTTTAACGATCCGTACCAGATCCACGAGCGCAACAACTATCCGGCTGAGCTGGAAAACGATGTCGCCGCCCTGCGCGATGACACCCAGTTGAAAATTGCCGTGGCCTCCCTGAAGCATCGCTTCTTCTCCCACGCCGAAGCGCTATTGCACGGGGATATCCACAGCGGATCGATTTTCGTGGCCGAGGGTAGCCTGAAAGCGATCGACGCCGAATTCGGTTACTTTGGCCCGATTGGGTTTGACGTGGGCACCGCCATCGGCAACCTGCTGCTGAACTTCTGTGGCCTGCCGGGGCATTTAGGCATCCGCGATGCCGCTGCCGCCCGGGAACAGCGTCTGATCGACATTCAGGCGTTATGGAATACCTTTGCGGAGCGCTTCCAGGCGCTGGCGCACGAGAAAACCCGGGATGCCGCGCTGAGTGCGCCGGGCTATGCCTCTGAATTTTTGAAAAAGGTCTGGCGAGATACCATTGGTTTCTGCGGAACGGAGCTGATTCGCCGCAGTGTGGGGCTGTCTCACGTCGCGGACATCGATACCATTCAGGACGACGCGATGCGTCACGAATGTCTGCGCCACGCCATCACGCTGGGTAAAGCGCTGATTGTGATTGCCGATCGCATCGACAGCGTGGAAGAGCTGGTGGCAAGAGTGCGCCAGTACAGTTAAAAAAACCTCCCTTTCGGGAGGTTTTTGCATCAGTTTTTGGTGAGCGTGGTGGTCACGGTGTAATCGAGAGACCACGACGAATGCCAGTCTTTACCGGCAAACTTGATATTCCCCCGGTAAACCCCGCTCGGGAGATCCGGGTTATCGGCCTCAACATACTTAAGGCTGGCGCTATAGCCTGTGGTTTCCCAACTGCTACACAGAACCGCCACATTGAACGGACGGGTGGAGCAATCCGATCTGCGCTGCGCGCGAATCTTCACGTCCCGGGTATTGCCTTGTTCGTCCTTCATCGGCACGACAAGCGTACTGTAACCTTCTGCGGTCCATACCAGGGACGTCGGCCCCTGCGTACTTCCCGTTGCCACAAACCCAAGCGAAGGGAAGCCAAATATTGCGCCCGTACTGAATGCGCTTGTCGAACCGGTGACGCTCCACATGGCTGAATAGCTGGCAATAAACACAACCGTTTGATCGGTTTTAGTGGTGTTATTACTCTCTGCACTCACCTTTGCCGTACCGGTATCCGGGCCACTCAGCTTCACGGTCGCCACGCCGCTGCCATTGGTCACACTGGTTTGCGCTGAAAGGGTATTAAGCGTGGTGTTCCAGTTGACCGTCGCATTTTTGACGGCATTACCGTTTACGTCTTTCACCACTGCGGTGTAAGTAATGCGGTCGGTGTTGACTACCGCGTGGTCAGAACTGGCCTTGAGGCTCTCAACCCTGGCGGTGGTCGCATCGCCAATAAATGTTACCGGCTCCGCGTTTATCGCCGCCGTTGAACCGACAACTGTTGCGCTAACCGTTGCCGTTCCGGCCGTTGTCGTTGACGCCGTTACAACCGCCTGACCCGCTTCGTTGGTTTTTGTGCTGGCGCTGGCAAGTTTCACGCTGCTGTTATCTACACGCCACGCCACATCCACACCGCTAAGCGGGTTATGGTTGGCGTCTTCGACGGTGGCGGTCCAGCGTATGGTCGCGTTCCCGTCAGCCACCGCCTCTTTTTTATCCGCACTCAGGCTCGTAAATTGCGCTGTCGCCGGATTACCGGTCACGGAGAGAGTAAGCGTCTGATCGCTACCATTCACCGTCGCGGTAACCGTCATGTTGCCCGCTTTGCGCGATGAGAAGCGCGTTTCAGCCTGCCCTTGCGCATTGGTCATTGCTGAAACGGGCGTCAGGGTCACATCAGCCGCATTACTGCTGCTCCAGTTAACGGCAACGCCTGGTACAGGGTTCTGATGGCTGTCCACCACGGTTGCGGTTAACAGTACGGTATCGCTGTCAGCCACAATGCCGGTCGTTTTATCCGCCGTGAGGGTAGCCAGCTTTGCCGTGGTGGTGTCACCGGTGAAGGTCAGTTTTGTCACGCGTAACGTGTTACTGCCGAACGTGGCCTGAAGAGAATATTCCCCCGCGGTTTCAGAACGTAAGGTCACGCTCGCCTCACCCGATGCATTCGTCACGCTGCTCGTATCGGACAACGTCGCGCCGGAAGGGCTCACCGCCCAGCCAACCTTCGCTCCGTCAACCGGGTTATCATTGGCATCCACAACGGTAGTGCGCACGGTGATACCGTCGGTGCCATTGGCCACCGCCGTCAGACTGTCGGCGGCCATCTCCGTCATTTTTGCAGTCGTGAGATCGGCCGTAAAGGTTGCGCTGTCAGCACGAACGGGTGCGCTTTCAGCGGTCTGAGCCGTGATGACAACGCTGCCTGATTTCAGCGAGGTAACCACCAGCGAGACATTGCCCTGCGCATCCGTCCGCGTACTGCTGGCGGCGAGCTTAACGTCTGGGTTATCTGCCGACCAGTTAACCTCTACGCCCGAAATGGCGTTACCCTGCAGATCGCGCACCTGCGCCGTCCAGGTAATACTGTCGCTGCCGTTGGCCACGGCCTGTTGCTTATCGGCCACTACGGCGGCGATACGCTGCGTGCTGGTGTCTGCGACAAACGTTACGGCTTCCGCTTTCACCGCATTCTGCTGATTTACATCAGCATAAACCCAGGCAACGCCCGTTTTTGCTGACGACAGCGACAGCGTTGCGTTTCCGGCAGCGTCGGTAACCGAGGTTTTGCTTCCTGCGGTCGTGCCATCTTCCCGCTTCACCGTCCAGTTAACCGTCACGCCTTCAAGCGGATGATTGCTGTTATCTGCGACCTGCGCGGTATACGTTACGCTGTCGCTGTTATTGGCAACAATGCGGGTTTTATCGACATTGACCGATCTCACCTGTGCGCTGGCGCTGTCCGCAACAAATTTTAGCGTCGGGGTAGAGAGCGGGTTACCGTCCGCCAGTTGCGCACTCACTGTCGTCGAAACCACGTCACGGCTAATGAGCTGAATGCTGGCCTGCCCTTGTTCATTGGTGAGGGTGCGTTCAGCAGACAGCTGAACCGCAGCGTTATCCGCTGTCCATTTCACCTCTTGCCCCGAAACGGGATTGCCGGACCGATCGACAACGCTTGCCACTACGACAATTGGCGTTACGCCGTCTGCCGGTGCGCTTACGGTCGACGGACTGAGTGATGCAAGTTCCACAACCTCGGACACCGCCTCTTCAGTCACAGAGGCGGTAGCAAGCTTAATATTGCCGTCGATGAACGTCTGAATGGTGAGGGTGGCAGGCGCGGTTCCGCTGATAAGCGTTGCGCTGTATACGCCGCTGCTCGTTTCGCGAAACGCGCTTATTTGCGGTGCGACAGGCGCCGCGGTGCCTGTAACGGCATTTTTCAGGGTGATCGATGCGCCAAGACGCTCCGATAACCCGGTTGCAGCCTCGCCGGATGCGGTTTTTAGCGCCAATGTTAATACCGACTGACTGGTGCCATCCGCCGGTAAGCGGGACGGAGACGCCGTCAGGCTGGGCTGCAGCGTGGTCACGTCCATGCCGTTTACGTTCACCGTCATCCGCGCGGTATCAGAAGCGTTACCGTGCTTATCCCAGGCCGTTGCGGTTAACGTATACGCGTTGGAACCGCCATTTTTCCAGGCTGGAAGCGTAATTACCACCTGGGCCGGATCGGCACCCGGTGTGATTTTGCCGCCGTTACGTATCAAATTGTCACCCTGCCAGTCGATGCGTTCGAGCCCGTATTTCGTTTTAACCTTCGCGGTTACGGTCTGGCGGGCATTTTCATTCCCGGCAATGTTTTCTGGCAGTGCGAGCGAAATCAGCTCCTGCTTACGGTAATCCAGGACAATATTGTTATTACGATCGACCAGCTCCTGACGTGACCCCAGCAGCGTACGGCGTGCCCCCACCTGGTCCGCATCAAGCTGCGTGCGCAGCGGCACGCCCGGCGCCCAGTTGACCGCAAGGTTAAACTGCGTATCCGATGCCTCGCCCTTACCCATTTTTTGGTTTACACCCAGGGTAACCAGCGGAACGGGTGTGTAGCTCAGTCCAACGGTTACGGCGTAAGGATCTTTCTGACGATCGTCCTCATCATCACCGAAAAGCCCGACGTGCTGACCATAGTATTGTTCGTAGACGAGGTTCGCCCCAAGCTGCGGATACGCGGGGAGATACCCGGTTGCACGCAGGTCAAAGCCGTTCGCCACGCGCTCGTCATAATCGCGATACCGGGACGAAGACATCCAGTCGCTTAAACGGTAGTAGCCGTTGGCTGAAAGACGCAGATAGTCCCAGCCTAGCTCGGCTCCAACACCAAGGCGCTGATGCTGATTCGCCGAAACCTGGCGATCGTAAAAGGTATTCACGCCCCACATCCATGCGGTATTAAATTCACGGTAGCCAAACCCGACATTAACGATATTTCTGTCGTCGTGACGACGTCCCCCCAATTGGGTGAACACCAGCGACGTTTTTTGCTCGTATAAAGGGATAAGCAGATCTAACTCCGCGTCCTGAATGGAAAAATGCTCATCAGTACCGATATTCAGACGCGTGGTACCAAATTGATTTAACCAGTACTCAATTTCCTGCGTGGCGGTATTTGTTGCCTGGGACGTAATTGCGCTGGCGACAGAACGGCCACTGCCGCTCTCCAGCAGTGACCCCGCCTGCACGGCGGTTTGTGCCACTACCCGCTCGGTGGTTTGCGGCTCGGCTACCTTATCCTGCGCGGCGACGGGCGTCGCGCCCAGCGAAAATAACGACGGCGGAAGGAGTTGCAGTGCTATTTGCAACCAGGCTGCACATTTTTTCAGGCTCATTAAATTCATCCTTGAATAAAAAAGAGCCATAGTACGTATCAGGACTTAAAGATAAAGTCGGCGCGTTTATTTTAAGAATCTATAAATATAAGCATTCACCTTATAAATATATTTCAGCCCCCCTTTCCCCTTCAGCCCAAATATTCAATCACCGACAACCCGCCGTTATAATCCGTGCTGTAAATAATTCCCTGCGCATCCACAAAAACATCACACGACTGGATCACCTGCGGGCGATTCGGGCGTGTATCCATCATCCTTTCAGGTGCAGCAGGTACCAGCGCCCCCGTTTCCACCGGGCGGTAGGGATTCGAAATGTCATACGCACGCACCCCTGCATTCTGAAAGGTGGCGAAGATCAGCGTGGAGCTGACAAAGCTTCCCGGCCGGTTCTCATGCAGATTATGCGGGCCGAAATGCGCGCCTTTCGCCACGTAGTCTCTTTCATCCGGCTGCGGGAAGGTGGAGATACTTACCGGGTTCGACGGCTCGCGGATATCAAACAGCCAGATGAACTTCTCGCCGTCCTCCTGGTTGTCGAGCACCGCTTCGTCGAGCACCACCAGCAGATCGCGGTCCGGCAGCGGCAGCGCGGTATGCGTCCCGCCACCAAACGGCGGGCTCCAGTTGCGGTGGCTAATCAGCTTCGGCTGAGTGCGATCTTTGACATCCAGCAGCGTTAAACCACCGTCACGCCAGCTGCCGTATGCCGTATCCCCGGCAATAATGGCATGATGCAGCGCGTAGCGTTTGCCTTCCGGCCACTCTGGCCGTTCACCTGCGGCCTGGTTCATCCCCGGCAGCCACCAGCGCCCTGCCACTTCGGGCTTACGCGGATCGGCCAGGTCGATGGTCAGGAAGATATAGTCGGTAAAGCCGTCGATCAGCGCCGACACATAGGCCCAGCGACCGCCGACGTACCAGATGCGGTGGATACCAATGCCATTTAACGACAGAAAGCCGATTTCACGCGGCCTGTCCGGCGTGGAGATATCAAATACGCGCAGCCCGGCGCTCCAGCCTTTGTCCTGCACGTCGCTGACGGTCTCCCCCACCTGACGGGTGTAGTAGACCTTTTCATCGGCGAAGCGGGCATCGGCAAACAGATCCCGGGCGTTAATCACCAGTAGCAAATCGTCGTGTGCCTGCAAATGCACATTCCAGGTGCCGGGCGGCGCAGGTACATAACCCGCCGCTTTCGGGTTTTTCGGGTCGCGCACGTCAACAATCGAAAAGCCCTGCGACACCATATGGCCAATATACGCATAACCGCGGTGCACCATCAGCTGTACGCCGTCCGGGCGACCGCCCTGGTCGCTATGGCCAATCAGCCGCATATTGCGGCTGTATTCAGGGGTGGGTAATGTTGTCACCTTTAGCTCCTTTCGCCGGGTGGCGGCTGCGCCTTACCCGGCCTACCACACCGTAGGCCCGGTAAGCGCAGCGCCACCGGGCACTATTTTGACTTCGCTTCCAGCGTCGCAAACCACGGCGCAATAAAGTCTTCGGTCTGTCCCCAGCCCGGAATGATTTTCCCCAGCGACGCCACATTCACCGCACCCGGCTGGGCGGTCAGCAGCGCCTGCGGGATCGCCGCTGCTTTAAAATCATAGGTTGCAGGCGTCGGCTCCCCGGCAATCTTGTTGGCGATCAGACGCACGTTAGTTGCCCCAATCAGCTTCGGATCCACCGCCACGCTCACTGCCCACGGGCTTCTCGGCTCGCGCATCAGCTGTAAATCCTGGTTGGATATGTCGATGCTGTAGAGCTTAATTTCAGTGCGGCCATTCTCCTTCAGGGCTTTATACGCCCCCTGGCTGAAGGCGTCCCAGGTGCCCCAGATAGCGTCGATTTTACCTTTCGGGTATTTCGCCAGAATTGCGCCGACCTTGTTGGCGGTATCGCCCTGTACGTCCGACGACACCGCGCCAATAGACTCCAGCTCTTTGATATTCGGGTACTGTTTCTGCAGTTCCTTATACGCCGCCTGACGACGCTCCATCGGCGGGAAACCGGCGACCCACAGCTTGACGATATTGGCCTTGCCGTTGAAATCTTTCGCCAGCTGGCCGAAGGAGAGATTCGTCAGGGAGGCATCGTCCTGCTGGGTGACCGTCACGCCTGGGATCTCGCCGTTGACGGCGGTATCAAACACCGAAACCTTAATCCCGGCATCCACCGCCTTCTTCACCAGCGCGGTCGCATACGGATCACGCCCCTGAGAGAGAATAATCCCGTCATATTTCTGGCTGATCGCCTGATTCACAAAGTCCTGGAATTTTGCGTCGTCACCGTTGCTTAAAAAGGTGCTGACCTTAAAGCCAAGTTTTTTCCCTTCCTGAATCGCCCCGGCGACAAACTGCGTGGTGTTGTCATCCGAGCCAAGGTTGCGGATCACCGCAATGCGAATGGGGCCGTCGTGGTTGGCAATGGCCGCCGGAACCGGTGCAGGCGTAGCCGCAAAGCCCGGCAGAGAGGTGAGTAACCCAAGAGCCACCAAAGAGAGTGCAATCTTTTTCATTTTTTATCCCGTTGTGTTGTCAGCGTTTTTGTATGTAAGTAATCGCCAGCGCCACGGCAAGCACCAGCCCTTTTATAATGTCCATGGCGTAATACGGTACGGAGAGCATCACCAGCCCGTTCGACAGCACGCCCAGAATGACCGCCCCCACCAGCGTTCCCAGCGCGTTCGGCTTGCCTGACCCGGCCAGCGAAAAGCCGATCCACGCTGCCGCCACCGCGTCCATCAGATACCCGCCACCCGCATTCACCTGCGACGACCCAATGCGCGAGGCCAGCAAAATCCCACCCAGTCCGGCCAGCAACGAGGCAAGCACGTAGGCCGCGACCTTGTAACGCGTGGTGCGAATGCCTGAAAGGCGCGCCGCCTCCGGGTTGCCGCCGATGGCATACATGCGCCGGCCGTGGGTGGTCAGTGACAATCCCAGCTGTGCCAGCAGGGTCACCGCCAGCATGATGATGACGATGGTCGGCACCTGCCCCAGCAGGCCGAACGCCGCCGGAATGGTTCCTTCCGCCATTTCACCGCTCGGCAGCACCATGTTCTCGGTAATTGACCCGCCGTAGCTGTAGGTCATCGCCACGCCCTGTATCACGAACAGGCTGGCAAGCGTCGCGAGCATGTCCGGAATACGCAGAATGACGATCAGAAAGGCGTTAAACAGCCCGACCAGGGTACAGAGCGCGAGGGTGATCAGGATCGACTCGGTGGTGCCGAAGCCGTGCCAGACGAAGAGCGAAATCACCAGCGCATTCGCCAGCGACGCCGTGGAGCCAACGGAGAGATCGAACCCGCCAACGGTCAGCGAAATCGACACGCCGATGGCGATCACCGTGACGATGGCGATCGAGCGCAGAATGTTGATGATGTTGTTCGGGTCGAGGAAGCTGTCCGACGCCAGGCCAAAAACCACCACCAGCGCCACCACGGTGAGTAACATGCCCCACCGGTAGAGAAAATCGAAAATCTGTTGACGGCCAGGCGCCGCCGCGGTCACTGAAAGGGCTTTGCTCACGACGCCGTTCCTCCGGTTGAATAATAAAGTAGTGTCTCTTCCCGCGCCTCGGCCCCGGGGATTTCCGCCACGATGCGTCCGTCCCAGAGCACGCAGATGCGATCGCACAGCCCCACCAGCTCGGCAAACTCGCCCGAAGCGTAAATCACCCCTTTGCCCTCGCGGGCCAGGCCGTCAATCAGTTGAAACAGATCGGTCTTCGCTTTGACGTCAACGCCCTTGGTCGGCTCGTCGAATATCAGCACGCTGGCGTCATTGCGCAGCCATTTGCCAATGGCAACCTTCTGCTGGTTACCGCCAGAAAGCCGACGTAAAACCTGCCCCGGCCCGCGTGTTCGCACGCCGACGCGGGCAATCACCTCTTCCGCCCAGCGCCACGCCTGACGATGGCCAAAGAGACTCCAGCGCGAAAAGCTGTTATCTGCCGTCACGGCCAGGTTCATGCTCACCGGCTCGTCGATGAAAATCCCCTCCTTGCGTCGCTCCTCCGGTACCAGCGCCAGCCCGCGCAGCACAGAATCGGCCGGATCGCGCGGTTTCCAGGGCTGATGATTGAGCTCGCCACGCTCCACCCGGCTTTTGCTGGCACCAAACAGCGCCTTGCAGAGTTCGGTTTTGCCTGCGCCCGCCAGCCCGGCAATGCCGAGGATTTCGCCTTTACGCAGATGCAGGGAGATATCTTTCAGCAACGCGTCGTCGTGCAGCCCCTCCACCCGCAGCAGCGTCTCGTCGCGATGCACAGGGCGGGCTGGCGGGTAGATATCGCTTAGTTCGTGGCCGAGCATCTTCTCGACGATCGCTTCGCCGCTGAGCTCCGCCATCGGGCCGGTCTCAATCAGCTTGCCATCGCGCAACACCGTTAAGGTGTCACAGATGGCTTTCAGCTCATGAATGCGGTGCGAGATAAATACCACGCCAATGCCCTGCTGCTTTAAACGCCGCACCACCGCGAACAGGCGTTCACTGTCGTGGGCATCCAGCGGTGCGGTAGGTTCATCGAGGATCAAAAAACGGCAGTGATGCGACAGCGCCCGCGCCAGCAGGATCTGCTGTTTTTCAGCCAACGAACAGCTGTCGATGGAACGGCGAACGTCCAGCGCAACGTCGAGCTGCGCCAGCGCCTGCTTCGCCTGTTGACGAATAGCACGCCAGCGGTAGCGATGTCCCGGCTGCGCCAGCTGGTCGAGCATGATGTTTTCAGCGATGCTCAGCCCCGGAACCAGCGCCACGTCCACTTCCTGCTGCACAAGGTGGATCCCCAGCCGTTTGGCATCGAGCGGTTCGCGGATCGTCACCGGCTGGTTATTAATGCAGATCTCCCCCTCATAGCGATCGTGCGTTCCACACAGCACCGCCATCAGCGTCGATTTCCCCGCGCCGTTAGCCCCGGTCAATGCATGCACCGATCCGCCGTTCAGGGTAAAATCCACGCGCGACAGTGCCTGAAAGCCGGAAAAGGCCAGGCTGATACCGCGCATCTCAAGGCGACTGGAAACCATCCGCGTAGGATCCTCATTAATAGTTTGATTTATTGAATTTTTCACAGCTCCGGTTGACTGACAACGACAGAAAAGGCATAAGATAAAGCCAAATATTATTAGCCATCCGGATGTCCAGACATAACATCGGGTTAGCGCTTGCTAAAAAAGGACAACACCATGAGCAACACCGATATCCGCGTCGTTCCCGGCCCGGCGAACTACTTTTCTCATCCCGGAAGCCTTGCGCATCTGCATGACTTCTTCACCCCGGAGCAGCTTTCCCGCGCGGTGTGGATCTACGGCGAACGCGCGCTTGAAGGCGCTCTTCCCTACCTGCCGGAGAGCTTTGCGGCCCCCGGCGCAAAACACCTGTTGTTCAAAGGCCACTGCAGCGAGCGTGACGTCACCCATCTGGTGAATGAATCCGGCAGCGAGGCGGCCGTGGTGATTGGCGTTGGCGGCGGAGCGGTGATGGATACGGTCAAAGCCGTGGCGCGTCGTTTGGGCGTTCCGTTCGTGGGTATCCCGACCATCGCCGCTACCTGTGCGGCATGGACGCCGCTCTCCGTCTGGTACAACGATGCCGGGCAGGCGCTGCAGTTTGAAATTTTCGATGATGCCAACTTCCTGGTGCTGGTGGAGCCGCAAATCATCCTTAACGCCCCGGCGGAATACCTGCTGGCTGGTATCGGCGATACCCTGGCGAAGTGGTATGAAGCGGTTGTACTCGCACCGCAGCCTGAACACCTGCCGCTGACCGTACGTCTGGGGATTAACGGCGCGCTGGCTATCCGCGACGTGCTGCTGGAACGCAGCGAGGACGCGCTGGCTGACCAGCAGCGCGGCGAAGCAACGCAGGCATTCAGGGATGTGGTGGATGCCATTATTGCCGGTGGCGGCATGGTCGGTGGGCTCGGCGAACGTTATACGCGCGTGGCGGCGGCACATGCGGTGCATAACGGCTTAACCGTCCTGCCGCAGACGGAAAAATACCTGCACGGCACCAAAGTGGCCTACGGCATTCTGGTGCAAAGCGCCCTGCTCGGTCAGGACGACGTGTTGGCGCAGCTTGTCACCGCGTATCAGCGCTTTAACCTGCCGACCCGGCTTCGCGAGCTGGAGGTGGATATCAACAACCGTGACGAACTGGACAAGGTCATCAATCACACCCTGCGCCCGGTGGAGTCGATTCACTATTTGCCCGTGGCGCTCACGCCTGACGTTCTGCGCGCGGCATTCGAGAAAGTGGAATCCTTCAGCCGTTAAACGCGCCGAGCGACTATACCTAATGATGATTCTCACCACTCTCGCAACGAGGTCATCATGCAGATCGATTTAACAGGTAAGAAAGCGCTGGTTACCGGTGCCAGCCGGGGATTGGGCCGTGCTATCGCGCTGTCGCTGGCACGCGCCGGTGCCGATGTGGTTATCACGTATGAAAAGTCCGTCGATAAAGCCCAGGCCGTGGTCGATGAGATAAGCGCGCTGGGGCGGCACAGTGAGGCGGTTCAGGCCGACAGCGCCAGTGCAGAGGCTATTCAGGACGCGGTCACCCATGCGGCGCGCACCCTCGGCGGGCTGGACATTCTGGTCAATAACGCCGGTATCGCCCGCGGCGGCCCGCTGGAGTCCATGACGCTGGCGGATATCGATGCCCTGATTAACGTCAATATTCGCGGCGTGGTGATCGCCACTCAGGAAGCGCTGGTACACATGTCTGACGGCGGACGCATTATCAATATCGGTAGCTGTCTGGCAAACCGCGTGGCGATGCCGGGTATCTCCGTCTACTCCATGACCAAATCCGCGCTTAACTCTTTCACGCGCGGTCTGGCGCGGGATCTGGGGCCCCGCGGTATTACCGTGAACCTGGTGCATCCCGGCCCGACCAACAGCGATATGAACCCGGAGGACGGCGAACAGGCAGAAGCCCAGCGTCAGATGATTGCCGTCGGTCATTACGGGCAACCGGAAGATATCGCGGCGGCGGTCACCTTCCTCGCCAGCCCGGCCGCCGGACAGATCTCCGGTACGGGGCTGGATGTGGACGGCGGTTTGAACGCCTGATCGCACATTTTCTGCAAGCCTCTGTCGCCCGGCAGAGGCGTTTTCGCACCGCCTCGACGGTTTGCGTTTTTCCGCTTACCTGCATTTGTTCTCCGCTCTACAGTAGCCCATAAGAAATTCGGAATTTATCTAATAGTCTTATTATTTCCTTATACTTTGTGTGGGCGTACAGTGGAGGTACGGATGAAGATTGTCTGGTCCAATGGGGCAAAGAAGGCATTTTTAAAGATTGACGAGCGATATCAGCGTCGCATTGAGTTGAAGCTTGTTGAGCTGGATGACCGCTCGGCTCCCCGGCCCGATATCAAAAAAATATCGGCGACAGAAGATCACTACCGGCTACGCGTTGGCGATTACCGCATCGTCTATACGCTTCGGGACGAACCCGATAACCATTGTTATGTTTTGGCCATTAAGCGCAGAACATCAACAACTTACCTGCACGAGGAGAAAGCCACCTATGGCTGTTCAGCTAATTAAGGACGATAACGGAAAAACGCAGTACGTGGTTATTCCCTATGATGAATATTTTCGTATGTGCCTGCAGATGGCGGAAATCGACGACGAAACCGACGACGATCTGGAGGATATTGAAGTCGAACACGATGAGCTGGATGACGTTGAACTTCCAGGTGAGGTTTGCAGCATCATGACCTGGCAGAACGTCAGCCTGCAGGCCGCCTGGCGCATCCTGCGCGGCATGTCCCAGCAGGAGGTGGCAGAGAAACTCGGCATCAGCCAGTCTGCCGTATCACAGCTGGAAGCGCTGGACTCCCGTCCGCAAAAGCGCACCCGTGAAAAGCTGGCGGCGATCTACGGCTGTAAACAGGAACAGATCAGCCTCTATTTACCGAAAGAGGGTTAACAGCACTTCGCCCCGCCCTTGCCGCCGTAACGGGCGTCCTGACGATCGCGGAAAAATTCGTCGTAGGTCATTGGCGTCTGGTCCGGATGGTTGACGCGCATATGCTCGACGTAGTTGTCGTAGTCCGGCACGCCAATCATCATTTTGGCAGCCTGGCCTAAGTATTTACCTGCTTTGGAAAGGGTGTCGAACATAAGTCATTTCTCGTTTGTTTCCCTCACCCCGGCCCTCTCCCAAAGGGAGAGGGAGGATAAGAAATGTAGGCCGGGTAAGCGCTAGCGCCACCCGGCACACAGGTTAATGCGCCCCTTTGGCCTGGGTGACAATCTCTTCCAGGTTCTCAGGCATCGGTTCATACGGTGTCTCTTTCGCTGTCGGCTTGTCTTCTTTCAGCGCCGCCAGCGCGGTCTTCAGAGAATACAACGCCAGTACCACGACCACCACCATAAAGAAGATGGTCAGCCCGGCATCCAGACGGTTGTTAAACACCAGCTGCGACAGCTGTGATTCCGTATACTGCGCCGGGATTTTACCGCTGTCGATCATCGCCTGGAACTTATTGGCAATCGCCAGGAAGCCCACTTTATTGTCCGGGCTGAAGGCTTTCTGCCAGCCCGCCGTCAGGGTACAAATCAGCAGCCAGGAAGTAGGCAGCAGCGCCACCCAGGCATAACGCTGGCGCTTCATCTTGAAAAGCACCACCGCACACAGCATCAGCGCCATCCCTGCCAGCATCTGGTTAGCGATACCGAACAGCGGCCACAGCGTGTTAATACCGCCAAGCGGATCCACCACGCCCTGATGCAGGAAGTACCCCCACGCCAGCACGCACAAGGCCGTTGCCAGCAGGTTCGCCGGGAGCGAATCGGTACGCTTCAGGTTCGGGGAGATCACGCCCAGCAGATCCTGCAGCATAAAGCGCGCCGCACGCGTCCCCGCATCCACCGCCGTCAGAATAAACAGCGCTTCAAAGAGAATGGCGAAGTGATACCAGAACGAGACATCCATCAGCCCGCCCAGCGCACCGTGAAGAATGTAGGCCATGCCCACCGCCAGCGTAGGCGCGCCACCCGCGCGGGAGATAATCGACTGCTCGCCCACTTCACTGGCGATACTCGTCAACGTATCCGGGGTAATGGCAAAGCCCCAGCCGCTTACCACCTGTGCTGCGGATGCCACCACGTCGGCGGTGCCCGCCGGAGCCAGAACCGCCATTGGGCTGTTCATCGCGAAGTAGACGCCCGGGTCGATAATGCAGGCAGAGACCAGCGCCATGATCGCCACGAAGGACTCCATCAGCATGCCGCCGTAGCCAATCAGGCAAGCCTGATTTTCATTCGCCAGCATCTTCGGCGTGGTCCCGGAGGCAATCAGCGCGTGGAAGCCAGACACCGCACCACAGGCGATGGTGATAAACAGGAACGGGAACAGGTTACCGGTCCAGACCGGGCCCGTACCATCAACGAATTTGGTTAACGCTGGCATGGTCAGCGTCGGGCGCATGATCAAAATACCGATAGCCAGCCCGACGATGGTGCCAATTTTCAGGAACGTGGAAAGGTAATCACGCGGGGCCAGCAGCAGCCATACCGGCAGCACTGCCGCCACAAACCCGTACCCCACCAGCATCCAGGTCAGCTGTACGCCGGTAAAGTCGAAGAACGGTGCCCAGGTTGGGCTCTCTGCCACCCAGCCGCCGGAGATAATGGCGAACACCAGCAGCACCAGACCAATCACCGACACCTCACCAATGCGTCCCGGACGCAGGTAGCGAATGTAGATCCCCATAAAAATGGCCAGCGGAATGGTGAACGCGACGGTGTACGTCCCCCACGGACTGTGGGTCAGCGCTTTCACCACAATCATCGCCAGCACCGCAAGGATGATCACCATGATCATAAAGGTCGCCACCAGCGCAATCACCCCGGCCGTCGCGCCCATCTCCTCTTTCACCAGCTCGCCAAGCGAACGGCCGTCGCGACGGGTGGAGACGAACAGCACCATAAAGTCCTGTACGGCCCCCGCCAGCACCACGCCGGCAAGGATCCAGATCATCCCTGGCAGATAGCCCATCTGCGCCGCCAGCACCGGCCCCACCAGCGGGCCTGCCCCGGCAATCGCCGCAAAGTGGTGACCGAACAGCACTTTCTTATCGGTCGGAACGTAATCCAGCCCGTCGTTATGACGAACGGCGGGCGTCATGCGCGTGCCATCAACCGCCAGCACCGTTTTGGCGATATAGCGACCATAAAAACGATACGCGATCAGATAAATGCAGACGGAGGCAACGACAATCCAGAGCGCATTGATCTGTTCCCCCCGGTTGAGGGCGATATAGCCCAGGGCAAAAGCTCCCACAACGGAAAGCAGTGCCCATGTAAGGTATTTCCCTGATGAGTTGTTCATAGTTGTTGTCCGTTGTTGTGGAACAGTGAGATGTTACATTTTGTTTCTAGAACAACGCGTAAAATTTAACAACTTTGAAACGCAATAATGCGTGGTCAAACCAGAGATTTACACCACAGTGTTAAGTCGATCACTTTCAGGCTGAAACAACCCCGTCGCTGTCATCGGTCACACTTCTGCGTTTTTCGTCCTGGCTCAACCTTACGGGATGATTTGTATCATTTTTTTTACGCTCAACCTCGCCAGAATGACCCTGCGCGATCGCGCGCTTACCGCTTACAAGGAAAAGGAAATGAATCTGGATCGCTACATTGAAGAGCTGAAAAGCCTGGTGAACGTGGACTGCGGCACCCAGACCATCGCGGGCGTTGCTGCCGTGGCTGGCATTTTAGAATCACTCTGGCAACGCGAAGGCTGGCATACCGGGCAGGTAAACCTGGGCGAGAAGGTTGGCCCGGGCCTCTTCGTCAGCAACAAGCCGCAGGCAGAGCAGTTCGACGTGCTGCTGGTCGGCCATCTTGATACCGTTTTTGCCCCCGGCACCGTGGCCGAACGCCCGATGAGCGAGGACGATACGCGTCTCTACGGCCCCGGCGTGTCTGATATGAAAAGCGGACTGCTCAATATTCTGTGGGCAATGCGCGAGCTAGATCCTGCGGATAAAGATCGCCTGGCAATCGCGGTCGCGATGAATCCGGACGAAGAAACGGGCTCGGTATACTCCCACGAATGGATCGGTGCACTGGCACAACGCTCCCGCTGCGTGCTGGTGTGCGAAGCTGCCCGTGCTGATGGCTCTCTGGTGAAAGCCCGTAAAGGTATGGCGGGCTATCACCTTACCTTCAAGGGCGTGGCGGCACACGCGGGTAACGACCCGGAAAAAGGCCGTTCGGCAATCACTGCGCTGGCAAACAGCATCGTTGCCCTGAATGCGCTGAGCGACGGGTCGCGCGGCACCACGCTCAACGTAGGGGTGATTAGCGGCGGCAGCGCGGCAAACGTGGTGGCGGACCACGCCGTGGCCGAGCTCGACGTTCGCTTCTGGGAAAACGACGAGTACGACCGGGTGAATCAGGCGCTGGAAGCCTTATGTGAAAAAGGCTTTTTAGACGGCGTGACGACGACGCTGACGCGGGTCAATCACAAACCGGCGATGGCAGCAAGCGTTGCGACTCAGGCACTGATGCAGCAGGTTGAAGCGGCAGGTAAAGCGGAAGGCATCGCCATTACCTGGCAGGCGGTTGGCGGCGGCAGCGATGCCAACCACACCGCTGCGCTGGGTATCCCCACGCTTGACGGCTTAGGGCCGATTGGCGCGGGCTTCCACAGCCCGGCGGAGTGGCTGGACAAAGCGTCCATTGCGCCGCGAATTCGGTTACTTAAACGCGTCGTCTCAATGCTCTAATTTTGTACTACACCGTCCCCTCTCCCTGTTGGAGAGGGTTAGGGTGAGGGCAACAGCCCGCACAAAATTACCCCAGCACCATCGTACTCAACCGGCAGGTACAGCACCGCCGTCCCTGCTCGTCGAACACCACAATCTCCCAGCTCTGGCTGGATCGACCCAGATGCAGCGGCTGACACACGCCGCGCACGGTCCCCTGCGCTACCGCACGATGATGGGTGGCATTCAGCTCCGTTCCCACCACGTTCTGCCCGTCGCGGGTCATCAGAAAACCGGCCATCGAGCCCAGCGTTTCCGCCAGCGCCGCCGACGCGCCACCGTGCAGCAGGCCAAACGGCTGATGGGTGCGCGCATCCACCGGCATTTCCGCTTCCAGCGTATCGTCGCCAAGGCGGGTATAAACGATGCCCAGATGCGCCACCAGCGTGTTCTGGCTGGTGGCGTTCAGCGCATCTAACGATAAATGGCGTTTCCAGATCATTACGCCCCCAGCGTGGAGCCGCCGTCCACCACGATATCCTGCAGGGTGATATGGCTGGCAGCATCGGAGGCCAGGAACAGGATCGTGCTGGCAATCTCCTGAGGACGGGCAATTTTCCCGAGCGGGATCCCCAGCTTAAACTGCTCGCCAAAACCGCGAATGCGCTGCTGCTCCGCATCGTCGCAGGTCCACAGGGTGCGCTGCATATCGGTATCCGTTGACCCCGGCGACACCAGATTACAGCGCACGCCGCTGCCCGCCAGCTCCAGCCCGACGGTGAGGGCCAGGCTTTTCAGCGCCGCTTTCGAGGCGCCATAGGCACTCATCCCGATGCGCGGCGTGTGGGCCGCGTCGGACGCCACGGTGACAATCGCCCCGCTCTGCTGACGACGGAACTGGCCCATCGTCTGTTGAAAGAGGTTAAACGCCCCACCAACGTTGACCGCAAACGTCTGCTGCCAGTCCTCCTGCGAAAGCTGGTCCGTGGCGCCCATGCGCAAAATGCCGGCGGCGTTGACCAGTACGTCCAGACGTTCCTCTACGGCGAGCAAGCGCCCGCAGACATCGCTCACCTGCGCCGCGTCAGATACGTCCAGCGTTTCGGTAGCAAACGGATAATTCCCCTGCGGGAAGGCCAGATCGAATCCGGTCACCTTCGCGCCCGCGTCGGCAAAGGCCAGCGCCGTCGCATAACCAATCCCCTTACCCGCCCCTGTCACCCAGACGGTTTTGCTGGTGAAATCAAAAACCATTACTGCACCTCGCGGGAGAGTAGCGCCCACCAGGCGTCGAGGGTCGGATTTTTTGCCAGCATCACGAAATCGATATCGCCGTGGACTTTACGCCAGCGTGCGGCGAGTGCCATCATGCGCACCGAATCCAGGCCGTAGTCGATCAGGTTTTCATCATCCATCGGTTCGTCGGTTTCATCGAGTAATGGCAGGATGAGCTCACGCAGCGCCGCTTTTGAGGCCGGAACCGACGGCAACAGGTCATCGGTCATCACCACGCGGCCGGAACGCCCCGCCACATAGTTGAGCGACATCAGGTGCTCTTCGCGGGTGAAATCTGCCAGCGCGTCGGCAATAAAGAAGGGTTTGATGTCGCGCATAAACGCATCGGTGGCGGTGGTCATGCAGCCGATGTGGGCATACACGCCGGTGATCAGCAGCTGATTGCGGCCTGTCTCTTTCAGCATCAGCTCCAGCGGCGAGCGATGAAACGCGCTGTAGCGCCACTTCACCAGCACGGTGTCCGCTTCATCCGGGGTCAGTTCAGCGACGATGCGCTGCTGCTCCGGGGAGCGGGTCAGGCCCGGGCCCCACATGTCATTCAGCAGGGCGCGGTCTTCGTCGCTCTGCTCTTTCGGCTGAGCGGTGTAGTAAACCGGAATGTTGTGCGCTTTACAGTACGCGCGCAGCCTGGCGATGTTCGCCACCACCTGCTGCATCATCGCGCTGTTTTCGCCCCAGAAGTTCAGGAAATACTCCTGCATATCGTGGATCAGCAGCGCGGCACGTTCAGGCTCAAACGCCCAGTTCACTTTGCTTGTCGGCAACTCTGCGGCAGTTGGCAGCGCATAAGCGGTTAATTTTGGAATAGCCATACTCTGTTCCTCAGGCCCGGGCGCGTTCAGCGATCCACAGGCGCAACTGTTTCTTATCGACTTTGCCGACCGGCGTTAACGGCAGCGCATCCACGCTCTCCACGCGATCCGGCAGTTTGAATTCGGCAACGCCCTGCTCGCGCAGGAAGCGTCGCACCTCAACCGCGCGCAGCGGCTGTTTCACCACCAGAAACGCGCAGCTTTTCTCGCCCAACAGGCTGTCCTCCATACTCACCAGCGCGGCGTGGATCACCGCCTCATGGCGCAGCAGCAGGTTTTCGATCTCTTCAGCGGCGATCTTCTCCCCGCCGCGGTTGATCTGATCTTTCTCGCGCCCCTGCACGGTGATGTACCCCTGCTCGTCGATGGCAATCAGATCGCCGGAGCAGTAAAACCCGTTGGCATCAAAGGCGCTGGCGTTGTGTTCCGGGCTGTTGAAATAGCCGCGGAAGGTGTACGGCCCACGGGTCATCAGACGCCCTGTTTCGCCACGCGGCAGCGGGTTGCCTTGCTCGTCCGCCACCCACACTTCGTCATCCGGGCACATCGGACGGCCCTGGGTGTGGATGATGCGCTCCGGGGTATCGTCGAGAGCGGTGTAATTCACCAGCCCTTCCGCCATGCCGAACACCTGCTGTAGCTGGCAGCCAATTTCCGCCGGAATACGCGAGGCGAGCGTGGCGGAGAGGCGTGCGCCCCCCACCTGCAGCAGCTTCAGCGATTTAAGCTGCGCATTGCCCGCGCCGTCGGCAATCGCCTGCAACCACAGGCTGACCGCCGGGGGTACCAGCGAGGTGACGTTAATTTGATGGCGTTCAATCAGCGGGAAGCAGATCGTGGCGCTCGGATCGTGCGCCAGCACCACGCAACCACCAGCCATGAATACCCCTAACGAACCCGGGGAACTCATGGCGTAGTTATGGGCCGCCGGTAGCGCATTCAGATAGCGGGTATCCGCAGTAATACCGCAAATTTCGTTGCTGCGACGGATGCTGTAGTCGTAATCGTTATGCGTACGCGGGATCAGTTTTGGCGTGCCGGTACTGCCGCCTGAAAGCTGGAAGAACGCCACTTCGTCGGCAGGCGTGGGGTTGGGGATGAAATGGGCCGCCGGGTGGGCGATGGCCGCCTCCAGGGCATGTGCGCCGTTATCGCCACGTAGCAGGACAACACGCACTGAGCGATGTTCATCCACAAAACGGTTCAGGAAATCATCGCCTGCAAACAGGGCGTGCTCGCGGTCGGCAATCAGCAGCGCGGGTTTGATCTGTGCGGCGTAGGCGTTCAGCTCGTTACGTTGGTGGCTGAAAAGCGCGTTCACCGGAGCCACACCCACCTGCAGAAGCGCGAAAAAGGTGATGTAAAACTCAGCCACGTTGCCGAGCTGAACCAGCGCGGTCTCGCCACGACGCACGCCCTGCTCCTGCAGGACGGAGGCCAGGTTATTCACCGCCTGGTTGAACGCGCGCCAGGTCAGGTGACGTTCACCGTCAATAATGGCGACGGTATCTTTCTCCGCGTGGTCGGTCAGAATGTGGGTCAGCGGCAGATCCTGCCAGTAGCCTTTTTCACGGTAGCGCCGGGCAAACTCCTCAGGCCAACGGGTAAAGGGGATGGTCATGATGATTCCTCAGTGCAAACCAAAAACGTTGAGCATGGTGGAGAGCTTCACCCCGGTTTCGCGCCACTCGCCCACCGGGGAGGAGGCTGGCACAATGCCCGCACCGGCAAACAGGCGAACGCGATTTTTAAGCAGACGCGCGCAGCGGATGGTCACCACCCACTCGCCGTTGCCTTCGCTATCACACCAGCCAACGATGCCGCCAAACAGTTCGCGGTCGAACGGCTCCAGCCCGGCAATCAGTTCTTTTGCCGCCTGATGCGGGAAACCGCTCAGCGCAGGCGTCGGGTGCAGCAGACAGGCCAGGGTCAGGGCGTTCTCATTTTCACGGGCCTCCCCTTCCACCGGCGTCGCCAGATGCCAGAGCGTTGGGGTGGTGATCAGCTGCGGGGAAGCTGGCATGCTGAGATGATGGCTGCGCGGTGCCAGAATGGCTTTCATCGCCTGGGTCACCAGATCGTGCTCGTGGCGATCCTTCTCGGAGGCCAGCAGCTTATTACCCGCCTCGCGATCCAGCACGTCATCCGGCTGACGACGCGCAGAGCCCGCCAGCGGCAGAGAGCTAAAGTGTGTCCCCTCTTTACGCAGCAGCAGTTCCGGGCTCGCGCCCAGCAGCACGCCGCCATCTTCCAGTGGCACATGGAAGTTGAAGCTGGCCGGATTCTGGGCGATCAGTCGCTCCATCAGCGCGCCGCTATCAATCGTTTTATCCGTCGCAATATCAATCAGCCGCGACAGCACCACTTTGTTCACCTGTGGCGTGGCGGTGAGCGCTGCCGCACGGGCAACCATCTCTTCAAACACGGGCTGCGGCGGGATCTCAGTGCGGGTTTCCACGCTCAACGCCTGGGAAGCGGAAAAATAGCGCGCGGACTGCTGACGCGCCGGGCGCGAAAAGGTCTGCCAGTGCTGCGGAATAAACAGGGATGAGGGCTTGCGGGTATCGAACGGGATGGCTCCCACCATCACGGGATGGGCAATGCCACTGGCCTTCGCGTTGCGGAAAGCCTGAGCCAGTTTCTGCTGGAAGGCCCCCGACGGGTTATCACCGCCCTCGGCGGGTTCAGAGAAACGGGAAAAACAGCCTGACGTGGTAAAACTGCGGTAAGGCGACATAAAGAAAAAGCTGTCTGATGGCAGCGTGGTCGCGGTGTGCTGAACTTCCTCAGCCAGGGACGTATCCATATCATCCTCCATAAAATGATAAAAGAAGCAATAATGATTATCATTTATATTTTCGTTGGCTAACCTAATCCCACATCGCGCCGGTGTCAACCGCAGAGCGAACATCTTGTGCGAGTATCGCTTGCATCCCCTCGCCGCAATCATGAAAATGAGAAGCATTAACTTCAAAGAGAACAGGATGCCGCGTTGTGAAATTCCCCGCCGTTTGCCGTAATGCCCTTCTTTTAACGGGATGTTTTGTTTTAGGACTAACCTCAGCCATCGCCGCCGACTGGCCGCGTCAGATAACCGACAGCCGCGGCGTGCATACCCTGGAGAGCAAACCCACGCGCATTGTCTCCACCAGCGTGACCCTGACCGGCTCATTGCTGGCGATTGACGCTCCGGTAGTGGCCAGCGGGGCGACCACGCCCAATAACCGCGTGGCGGATGCGCAGGGCTTTTTACGTCAGTGGGGTGATATTGCGAAACAGCGCAACGTGGCGCGCCTGTACATTGGCGAGCCGAGTGCGGAAGCGGTGGCGGCGCAGATGCCGGATCTGATTCTGATTAGCGCGACCGGCGGAGATTCGGCCCTGGCGTTGTACGATCAGCTCTCCGCCATCGCGCCGACGCTCATCATCAACTACGACGACAAAAGCTGGCAGGAACTGCTGAAGCAGTTAGGCACGATAACCGGACAGGAAAAACAGGCCGCCGAACGCATTGCAGCATTCGATAAACAACTCGCGCAGGTGAAACAGCAGATGACGCTGCCGCCGCAGCCGGTGAACGCCATTGTGTACACTGCCGCCGCGCACAGCGCTAACCTGTGGACCGCGGAGTCTGCCCAGGGCCAGCTGTTGCACCAGTTAGGCTTTACCCTGGCCGAACTGCCTGCCGGGCTGCACACCTCAAAAAGTCAGGGCAAACGTCACGACATCATCCAGTTAGGCGGTGAAAATCTGGCTACCGGGCTGAACGGTGAAGGCCTGTTCCTGTTTGCCGGCGATCAAAAAGACGTCGAGGCGATTTACGCCAACCCGCTGCTGGCTCACCTGCCTGCGGTGAAGAATAAACGCGTATGGGCACTGGGAACGGAGACGTTCCGCCTGGATTATTACAGCGCGATGCTGGTGTTAGAGAGATTAAATGCATTGTTTAAGTAGGCATTTTCCCTCCCTCTCCCCGTGGGAGAGGGGCGGGGTGAGGGCATCAGGCCGCACCGTCGTTCAATACAACCTCCTGCCTGAACCGGCGCAATTCTGCTAATACCATTAACAGGATCCCACCTACAACGGCTAACGCAAACCCGCTGGTGCTCGCCGAAGCCACCGGTGTCATGACGGCCCCCAGCCCACCGAGGATCGCCGCGCCAATGGCATCGCCCGTCACGTTTTGCGCGGTCCACAGGCCGTTGATGCGCCCGAGCATTCCCTCCGGCGTCTGGGTCTGGATCAGGGTGTACTGCAACAGAGAACTGATGGCGCTCAGCCAGCCGAAGAGCACCAGACACAGCACACCCAGCGCCCAGACCGGCATCAGGCTGAAGAACCCCATCGCGATAAACGACGCCAGCGTCGTCAACAGCATAATCAACCCCGGACGCGCGCTCTGCGCCAGCCTGCCGCTGGTTAGCGCACCACACGCCGCGCCGAGCGGAATGGCGGCGTACAGCACGCCAATCTCTGAGGCGCTCATCTGCCACTCTCCCGCCAGCGCCGGGTACAGCACGCGTACGGCGCTCGCCATCGTCAGCAGACCACCGAGCAGCGCAATACCACCAATCAGCGGGTTGCTGAACAGAAACCGGATCGCCGCCATCAGCGATTTCAGCGGATGCTCACGCGGCTGCGGTGGCGGTGGCAGAAGCGGCAGACGCAGCAGGGTTAAGGTGGTGATAAACGTCCCCGCCGCCGCGAGGCCGTAGTTCCACGCCACGTTACCGGTGGCCAGCAGCAGGCCGCCCACCATCGGCGATATCACCGAGCCAAGACGGACGGTGAGCATGGTAATTGCCCCCGCCTGCATCAGATTCTCGCGCCCTACCAGCGCGGGCGTGGCGGCCAGCAGCGCCGTCACGCCTAACGAAGCAAAGAAACCATCCCACAGCCCGAGGGCGTAAATGGCGAGTAAGGAGGGTTCTGGCAGCATTGCGTTCAGGCACAATCCGACAAACCCCACCCCGCAGGTGCCGCGCGCCAGCAGGATCAGCTTCTTGCGTTCGTACCTGTCGGCCAGCACGCCGCCGATCATCAGACCGATAAACATCGCCCCGCCGGTTAAGGTGACCGACAGCCCGACCAGCCAGCTTGAGTGCGTCAACGTCTGGATCTGTACCGGGACGGCAACGCCGAGCAGGCCAAGGGACAAAATGGAGATAAAACGCGCGATAAACACGGCGCGATACGCCGGATGCGTCTTCAGCAGGCTGAGGTTAATCAGCCAGGATTTTTGATTCATGACAAGACCTTGAGTCTATTTCTACCCATTCCATGGGCGCACATGCTAACATAGCCAAATAAGATAGATAACGATAATCACTATCATTATCAAATCATGGATGTTGCTATGTCGTTTTCCTCTTCTTCTGCGGTGCGCGCGGTTGCCGTGCCCGTGTTATTGCTGCTGTTAATCCTTGCGATGGCGCTCAGTCTGCTGGTTGGTGCGAAACCGCTGCCCGCCTCCGTGATTGTTGATGCGCTCTTTGGTACCTGTCAGAGCGCCGACTGCACCATCGTGCTGGATGCCCGCCTGCCCCGAACCCTGGCCGGATTACTTGCCGGTGGCGCACTGGGGCTTACGGGGGCACTTATGCAAACCCTCACCCGCAACCCGCTGGCTGACCCCGGCATTCTTGGCGTGAATAGCGGTGCCAGCTTTGCCATTGTGCTTGGTGCGGCGCTGTTCGGGTTTACCTCTCCCTCAGAACAACTGGTTATGGCCTTTTGCGGCGCGCTGGCGGCCTCGCTGATTGTCGCCTTTACCGGCAGCCAGGGCGGCGGGCAGCTTAGCCCGGTACGCCTGACGCTGGCGGGCGTGGCGCTTGCCGCCGTGCTGGAAGGGTTATCTAACGGCATCGCCCTGCTTAACCCGGACGTTTACGATCAGCTCCGCTTCTGGCAGGCCGGTTCGCTGGATATCCGCACGCTGGAGACGCTTAAGGTGGTGGTCATCCCGGTGATGATTGCCGCCGCCGTGGCACTCGGTTTAAGCCGGGCGCTGAACAGCCTGAGCCTTGGCAGCGACACCGCTACCGCGCTCGGCAACCGCGTGGCGCGAACCCAGTTGACGGGATTAGTGGTCATCACCGTGCTGTGCGGCAGCGCGACGGCGGTGGTCGGCCCGATTGCCTTTATCGGGCTGATGATGCCGCATCTGTCGCGCTGGCTGGTGGGGGCCGATCACCGCTGGTCGCTGCCGGTGACGCTGCTGGCCACCCCGGCCCTGCTCTTGTTCGCTGATGTTGTCGGGCGTCTTCTGGTTCCCGGCGAACTGCGCGTTTCGGTGGTAAGCGCCTTTATCGGCGCGCCGGTCCTGATCTTCCTGGTACGACGTAAACGCGGAGGTGACGCATGATGGCCCCCTCTCGTCGTTTGATCCTCAGCGTTTCGCTTCTGGTTATCGCCATTCTGATGCTGGCGATCGCAAGCCTGTGCAGCGGCGCGGTGACGCTCGATCTGGCCCAGGTGTTTAACGCGCTCACCGGCAGCGCCCCGCGCGCTGTCACGATGGTGGTGACGGAGTGGCGACTGCCGCGCGTGGCAATGGCGATGCTGGTGGGTGCCGCGCTTGGCGTCAGCGGCGCGATTTTCCAGTCGCTGATGCGCAATCCGCTCGGCAGCCCGGATGTAATGGGTCTCAACACCGGTGCCTGGAGCGGCGTGCTGGTCGCGATGGTGCTGTTTGGTCAGCATCTGACGGCCATCACCGTGACGGCGATGACCGGCGGGATACTGACCGCGCTGGTGATCTGGCTGCTTGCCTGGCGCAACGGTATCGACACTTTCCGCCTGATCATTATCGGTATCGGCGTGCGTGCCATGCTGATGGCGTTCAATACCTGGCTGCTCTTGCAGGCTTCGCTGGAAACGGCGCTGTCGGCCGGGCTGTGGTATGCCGGTTCCCTCAACGGCCTGACCTGGGGCAAAGTCTGGCCAGCCGCGCCATTGATTCTGCTGATGTTTATCGCCGCGCTGCTGCTGGTGCGGCGCATGCGGCTGCTGGAAATGGGTGACGACAGCGCCTGTGCGCTGGGGGTCGGCGTTGAGCGTTCGCGTCTGATGCTGATGCTGGTCGCCGTGTTGCTCACCGCGGCCTCCACCGCGATTGCCGGACCCATCTCCTTTATCGCCCTTGTCGCCCCGCACATTGCGCGTCGTCTTAGCGGTACGGCCCGCTGGGGCTTAACCCAGGCGGCGCTGTGCGGCTCAATGTTACTGTTGGCCGCCGATCTCTGCGCCCAGCGGCTGTTTATGCCTTATCAACTTCCGGTGGGCGTTGTCACCGTCAGCCTTGGCGGGATTTACCTCATCGTCTTGCTCGTTCAGGAGTCACGCAAGAAATGACCGATTCAACCACCCGCTTGCGCGGCGAAAGCCTTACTCTCAGTTACGGCAAAAAAATCGTTGCCCATGACTTAACCGTCAACATTCCTGACGGCCATTTCACGGCGATTATCGGCCCGAACGGCTGCGGCAAGTCGACCCTGTTGCGCACCCTCAGTCGCCTGATGACGCCGGTTGAAGGCCACGTATTCCTCGACGGCGAGCAGATCCAGCGCTTTGCCAGTAAAGAGGTGGCCAGGCGCATCGGGCTGCTGGCGCAAAACGCCACCACGCCGGGAGACATCACGGTGCAGGAGCTGGTCTCACGCGGACGCTATCCGCACCAGCCGCTGTTTACCCGCTGGCGCAAGGAAGATGAAGACGCGGTGAACCGCGCGATGCAGGCAACGGGCATTACGGACCTCGCCCGGCAGAGCGTGGACACGCTTTCCGGCGGCCAGCGTCAACGGGCGTGGATCGCGATGGTGCTGGCGCAGGAGACCTCCATTATGCTGCTGGATGAACCGACGACCTGGCTTGATATCAGCCATCAGATCGATCTGCTCGAGTTGCTGAGCGAGCTCAACCGCACGCAAGGTTACACCCTGGCGGCGGTGCTGCATGATTTGAATCAGGCCTGCCGCTATGCCACGCATTTAATTGCACTGCGCGACGGCGAAATTGTGGCGCAGGGCGCGCCGAAGGAGATTGTGACGCCAGCGCTTATCGAGCGGATCTACGGCATGCGCTGCATGATTATTGACGACCCGGTGGCGGGCACGCCGCTGGTGGTGCCGCTTGGAAAGCATGCGCGCTGATGCCCTCACCCCGGCCCTCTCCCACAGGGAGAGGGCGCAAACCATCCCCCTCGCCGTGGGTGAGGGTTAGGGTGAGGGGAAATCACTCCCCCAACATCTTCTGCAACACCGGCCCAATCTTCTCAAACGCCTGCGGCGAAATGATGTCCACATGGGCGCAATCCTGGCTGTATACCTCCAGTTCATTTACCCACGGCGACCACGCCACCTGCGGATCTATCGTTCGCGTGCGCTCGGCAACAAACAGCGTTGCTTTCCCGTCAAACCGCGAGCTGTGCGCCGTGGTGAGCAGCCGCACCGCGTCGGCGTAGTTACCTTCAATGGCGTTGAATAGCGCGCTGGAGCCCTGCCCCTGCTGGGCGGCGATAAACGCCTGTCGCTCGCGCTCAATTTCGGCCAGCACCGCCGGGTCGAGTCCGTTGGCCTCTTTTTCCGCCCAGTTCTGGGTTTCCGGTGGCCAGGTATCCAGCAGACCCAGGAAGGCGACGGTTTCGCCCTGTTCACGCAGACGCGCAGCAATCCCCTGCGCCAGCGTGCCGCCAAGCGAGTAGCCGAACAGGTAATACGGCCCATGGGGCTGCCGGCCACGTAACGTAGTCAGATGATGTTCAATCACCCCATCCAGATCCGCACACTGCTGCATCGGCCCCTCCGGGCGCGGCGACTGAATTCCGGTAATGGACCAGCGCGGGCTAAGGTAGCGCGCCAGCACGCTGAACTGCCAGGCAAAACCGGAAGCCGGATGGAAGCAGAACAGCGTCGGGCCGTCGCTTTCGCGCAGCGGCAGCAAGGTTTCATAACCCAGACGCTGTGCCTGCTCGTCGCTTATCGGCGAATCCAGCAGAGCACTCAGCCTGCTGACCGTAGAGGCGACCATTATCTGCCCCGGCGTCACCTTGCGAGCGAACGTACGGCTGAGTTGTGCGGCCAGGCGCATCGCCAGCAGCGAGTGGCCGCCGAGGGCAAAGAAATCGGCTTCGATGTCGTTCACCGCACAGCCCAGCAAAGACGCAAACGCCTGCGAGACGGCAATTTCGGTTGCACTTTCCGGTGCGCGTCCGCTGGTTTTGCTGGTCAGCTCCGGCAGCGGCAGCGCCTTGCGATCCAGTTTGCCGTTTGCGCTTAACGGCAGCGCGCTGATTTGCAGTAACACCACCGGCACCATATGCGGCGGCAATTGCGATCTGAGTGAGGCAAGCAGCGCGTCGCGATCCAGCGGTAAACCGGATTCAGAAACCACATATCCCACCAGCTGACGGGCATCGCCGCCCGTGGCCGCCGCCTGGTTGAACACGCAGGCGTGCGCCACCGCCTGAGCCACGTCGGGCAGCGACAGCATCGCCCGGTCGATTTCGCCAAGCTCGATGCGCTGGCCGCGAATTTTCAGCTGGTCGTCGCTGCGGCCTAAATACTCCACCGCGCCGTTGTCCAGCCAGCGGGCGACGTCACCGGTACGGTACATCCGCTCGCCCGGCGCGAACGGATCGGCAATAAAGCGGCTGGCGGTGAGATCCGGACGCCCCAGATACCCCTGCGCCAGCTGAATACCGGTGAGATAGAGATCGCCCGCCACGCCAAACGGCACCGGGCGCATCATCGCATCCAGGATCCGCAACCCGGTGTTCCATACCGGGAAACCGATCGGCACGCTGTTACCTGCAACTGCCGCCAGCTCTGGTCCAAATGCCGGATACCAGCTAACGTCCACCGCCGCTTCCGTCGGGCCGTAGAGGTTATGCAGCGGCACGTGGGTGAGCCGCTCCCATTCGCGACAAAGTTCCGTCGGCAGTGCTTCCCCGCTGCAGAATACCTGCCTGAGGCTTTTACAGCAGTCGGCGTTTTCCGGCGTCAGCGAGGCGACAAACGCCGCCAGCATCGACGGCACAAAGTGGGTGGTGGTAACGCCATAGTGCGCAAAGAATTGCTGCATGGCCTGAGGATCACGGTGCGCGTCCGGCTCGGCCATCACCAGCTTCGTCCCGGCGATAAACGGCCACCAGAACTCCCAGACCGACACGTCAAAGCTGCACGGCGTTTTTTGTGCCACCACGTCACACGCCGTCAGCGGGTAGTGATCCTGCATCCATTTCAGACGGTTAACGATGGCGGTATGCCCGACCATTACCCCTTTCGGACGCCCTGTCGAGCCCGACGTAAAGATGATGTACGCCGTCTGCTCCGGCTTCGCCAGCCGCAGCGGTTCAGCCTCCGCAGCCGGTAATAGTGTGTTGTAACTAAACGTCCCAATGGACAGATCGCTAAAGCGCGGACGCTGTTCGTCGGTGGTGATAAGCAGCGACGGCTTCGCGTCCTCCAGCATCATCCGCAGACGATCGTCCGGGTAGCCGGTATCCAGCGGCAACCACGCGGCCCCCGCTTCCACAATGCCATGCAGCGCTAACGTCAGGAATACCGAGCGCGGCAGCGCCACCGCCACGCTGTCGCCCGGTTTCACGCCGCGCTCACGCAACAGATGCGCCAGTGCCACCACCTGCTCGCGCATCTGGCGATAGCTGAGCTCGATGTGCGCATCCGCCAGTGCGGGCGCGTCCGGCGTTTTGCTCGCCTGTTCCGCCACCAGTTCCGCAAGCGTGGTGGACGGTAGCGCCAGCCCGGTATCGTTGATGCGTGTAAGCTGCTGGTATTCCTGCTCTGAGACCGTTTCAACCTCGCCGCAGCGCAGGTCCGGGTTAGCGGCAAATTGCGTCAACATCGCATTCAGGCGCGCCACGTGACGGGCCAGCGTGGTTTCATCGTAGCGCTGTTTATTGGCGAGGATCTCAATGCTCAGCCCCCCCTGCTCGTCCGGGAACAATGCCAGCTCCAGATCGTTCACCGGGCCGGTGGCCAGCGTGTGGGTGGTGGCCTCCACGCCGTCGATGTCCAGTTGATAATCGAATACCTTGACATTGAGCACCGGGCCGAACAGGGCTTCATCACCCGCGGCACGCCCGCTGTCGCGCACGATCTGCTCGGCGTCGTAGCGCTGGTGGCGACGCATTTTTTTCAGCTGGTTTGCCAGGCGCTGCGCCAGTTCCGGCAGGCTCTCGTGCGGATGAATGTTCACCGCCAGCGGCAGCACGTTGAGCACCGGGCCGGTCGCGGTCAGCGCAGCGGAGCCCATGCGGCGCATAAAGATAAACCCGGCGGCGTAGTCCAGCCGTCCGGTGAGACGGCCCAGCCACAGCGCCACCAGCGCAAGCGCCAGATCGGTGCGCTGTACCTGTCCTGCGGCCTGCGCAAGCTGGCTGAAGGCGCGGCCATCGGCGGCGATTTTCAGGCGCAGGATGTCGGTGGTGGCGGCACGCCCCGGCAGCGTCGCAGAGGAAAGCGAGACCGGAGAAGGAAGCTGTTTGCGCTGCTCAGCCCAGAAAGCACCGTCGCGCTGATACGCCTCGCTGTCGCGGTAGCGCTGATACTCCTCCACCACCCCGGCGAACGGCGTAAACGGGGAGTCAGGCGTGGGCTCGCCCCTCTTCCACGCGGCATAAATCGCGGCGATCTGGCGGGTAATCGCCGGGAAGCTGAAGCCATCGACCACTAAATGGTGATAGCGCTGATACCAGTACCAGTGTTGCGGACCGATCTGAATCAGCAGGTGAAACGCCAGGGGCTGACCGCTGTCGACACGAAGGTTCTGATTAAGGTCGGCGTCCATCAGCGCCACGGCGGCGTCATGGGAACCGGCATTCACGATTTCCGGTTCAGGCAGCGTCATTGATGCATCCACCCACTGCCACACCTCACCGTTATCCTCGGTGAAGCGCATGCGCAGCGTGTCGGCCTGCATCATGCCTTCGGCAATGGCTTTTGCCAGCAGCGGTGCGTCAATATCGCCTTTCAGTTCGGTGTAGTGTGCCACGCTCCAGGCGTTCGGCAGGCTGGAAAGCTGCTCCGCCATCCAGATGCCCGGCTGGGCGGCAACAAGCGGCAGACGGTTCATGCATGCTCCCCCGCATAATTAGAGGGGCTGAGCGTCTGCCAGTGTTCGGCCAGCCACTGCTGGCATGCGTCCTGCGATTGCGCTTCGCATACCACGCGCCAGCCTGCGGGCAATTCGCACTGCTGCGGCCACAGGCTGTACTGCCCCTGATCGTTACGCAAAATAGCAAACTGCCCCTGCGGATTATCGAAAGGATTGCTGAATTCCATACAGACTCCGTTAGTGAATAAGCGGCTGCCAGAGGGTCATCAGCCCCTGCGTCAGCCCACCGCGCCAGCAAAGCGCGTCGTGTCCGCCGTCAACCTGACGCCAGTAAACCTGCTGCTGTGTGTGCAGTTCGTCGTAAATGGCCTGATTCGCGCGGTAAATCAGCGGCTCGTTGCGCCCGGCCTCAAGGACGATGCGCAGGCCGCGTGCGGTTTTTTCACCCGCTTTCAGTTGCGCGATAAGCAGCCCTTCCTGCTGCCCGCCGCGATGCGGCCACCAGTAAGAGCCGGACTGGCTCAGCACGCAGCCAAAACGCTGCGGCCAGTTTAGTGCGGCATAAAGCGAGGAGAGACCGCCGAAGCTCTGGCCTGCGACCACCGTACGGTCTGCGCGGTCGCTGAATGGCGTGCGTTGTTTTACAAGAGGGAGAAGTTCTTCCTGCACCGCCAGCCAGAAATCGGGGTTGCAGGGCAATTCGTTATTGCGATGCGCCATATCTATCACATCGATTAAAACGTAGACGGCAGGCGGCAGTTTGCGTCCGAGGGTAAGCGCCGTCAGCGCTGGCCAGACGGGCATGCTCTCGGCCCAGAACTGGCCGTCGAGCAGCACCGCCAGCGGGCGTTCCGGATCGTCATCGCCGGTGGTAAATATCCAGACGCGACGACGATTGCCCAGCCGCTTGCTCTGCCAGTCAATGCAGACCGGCTGCCGGTATGGCGTATTGGGGCGATCCCAGCCGGGCTGCACCGGAGCGTCGGGCATCTCCAGCGCAGAGACATCATGCCCTCGCCCGCCTCGCCAGCTCTGGGTATTAAGCGGGTCGGACATTGCCTGCGGCAGCAGCTTGCGCCAGCCTTCGCGCAGCGCCAGGCGATCCGGCTGCTCACCGTGAAACACATCGGGCGCAAAATCGTCTGTATTCTCTGAAGGGATAAAGCAGTAGCTGCCGCGCCACTGGGGGCTGAACTCGCCCTGCCATTGCCAGACGTCGGTATCCGGGATGCGTTCGAGGGATTGTGGGCGGGCATTTTTATGGTGATCGGTTACGCCGGTGATATACAGCCAGACGCGTTTCACCGCCGAGGTGTGTTGCGTTCCCGCCGGATCGCGCCACCAGAAGGTGACCCGATATTTCCCCTGTTCACGCACCCATTCCGGGCCGTTTTTCGACTGCCACCAGGCTTCACTTCCCGTTGTTAACACCGTCACCCTTCTAACCTCATGTTTAACAGTCTTTTTTGTTTCAGGACAAATTTTATTGATAATATTATTGATAACTATTTGCATTTGCAATAGCGTAATGCCCGCGCTGTGGAAAGCGCGTTCATAAGAAACCATAAAAGCGGGACATCCAATGAATAAGAAGATTCACTCTCTGGCCTTGCTGGTCAATTTAGGGATTTATGGCGTCGCGCTGCCTGCCATGGCAGACGACAATACCGCCTCCGCGCAGCATGAAGACACCATGGTGATCACCGCCGCCGAGCAGAATTTGCAGGCGCCGGGGGTTTCCACCATTACCGCCGATGAGATCCGTAAAAATCCGCCCGCGCGTGACGTGTCTGAAATCATCCGCACCATGCCGGGCGTTAACCTGACCGGTAACTCCACCAGCGGCCAGCGCGGTAACAACCGCCAGATTGATATCCGCGGTATGGGCCCGGAAAACACCCTGATCCTGATCGACGGCAAGCCGGTGACCAGCCGCAACTCGATTCGTCTGGGCTGGCGCGGCGAGCGCGACACCCGCGGTGATACCGGCTGGGTGCCGCCTGAGATGATCGAGCGTATTGAAGTGATCCGTGGCCCGGCCGCCGCGCGTTACGGCAACGGTGCGGCAGGCGGCGTGGTGAACATCATCACCAAAAAATTCGACGACCAGTGGCACGGCTCCTGGAACACCTATCTGAACGCGCCTGAACACAAGGATGAAGGTTCCACAAAACGCACCAACTTCAGCCTGAGCGGCCCACTGGGCGGCGACTTCAGCTTCCGCATGTACGGTAACCTCGACAAAACCCAGGCCGATGCGTGGGACATCAACCAGGGCCATCAGTCCGAGCGTACAGGCGCCTATGCCAACACCCTGCCTGCAGGCCGTGAAGGGGTAGAAAACAAAGACATCAATGGCGTGGTGCGTTGGGACTTTGCGCCAATGCAGTCTCTGGAGTTTGAAGCGGGCTACAGCCGCCAGAACAACCTCTACGCCGGGGATACCCAGAACACCAACAACGACAATGCGCTGGTGAAGAAGAACTACGGTAAAGAGACCAACCGTATCTATCGTCAGAACTTCGCCGTCACGTGGAACGGCGGCTGGGATAACGGCATTACCACCAGCAACTGGGCACAGTACGAACACACCCGCAACTCACGTCTGGGTGAAGGGCTGGCCGGAGGAACCGAAGGGCTGTTCAACAGCGATAAATTCACCGATACCGACCTGGCCGACGTCATGCTGCACAGTGAGATCAACCTGCCGATTGATTTCATCGTCAACCAGAACCTGACGCTGGGCACCGAGTGGAACCAGCAGCGCATGAAGGATTCCACCTCCTTCTCGCAAACCCTGCAGGGCGGGACCATTCCAGGGATGAGCGACGATCGCAGCCCGTATACCTCCGCAGAGATTTTCTCCCTGTTTGCGGAAAACAATATGGAGCTGACCGACAGCACCATGCTGACCCCGGCGCTGCGCTTCGACCATCACACCATCGTGGGTAACAACTGGAGCCCGTCCCTGAACCTGTCGCAGGGTTTGGGGGATGATTTCACCCTGAAGATGGGTATTGCGCGTGCTTACAAAGCACCGAGCCTGTACCAGACCAACCCGAACTACCTGTTATACAGCAAGGGCCAGGGCTGCTACGCAAGCTCCGACGGCGTGGGCTGCTACATGATGGGTAACGACGATTTGAAAGCCGAAACCAGCATCAACAAAGAGATTGGTCTGGAGTGGAAACGCGACGGCTGGCTGGCGGGCGTGACCTGGTTCCGCAACGACTATCGCAACAAGATTGAAGCGGGCTATGCGCCAATCGGCCAGACCTCCACCAGCAAAGTCACCACCGATATCTACCAGTGGGAGAACGTGCCGAAAGCGGTGGTTGAAGGCCTGGAAGGTTCCCTGAACGTGCCGGTCAGCGATACCATCAACTGGACCAACAACATCACCTACATGTTGCAGAGCAAGAACAAGGAGACCGGCGACCGTCTGTCGATCATCCCGGAGTACACGCTGAACTCTACCCTGAGCTGGCAGGTGCATCAGGATGTGTCGCTCCAGTCGACCTTCACCTGGTACGGCAAGCAGCAGCCGAAGAAGTACAACTACAAAGGTCAGCCGGTGACCGGGTCAGAGAAAGACGAGGTCAGCCCGTATAGCATCCTTGGCCTGAGCGCGACGTGGGACGTGACCAAAAACGTCAGCCTGACCGGCGGCGTGGATAACGTCTTCGACAAACGTCAGTGGCGTGCGGGTAATGCCCAGACCACCGGGAATACCTCGACGGGTGCCTATATGTACGGCGCGGGGGCTTATACCTATAATGAGCCAGGCCGCACGTGGTATATGAGCGTGAATACCCGATTCTGATACAGGCAGTGACTTCCCCCCTCTCCCTGTGGGAGAGGGCCGGGGTGAGGGCAACAGGCCGCACAATTCTGAAGGGAAAACCATGCACACAACCCACAGCACGTTCGTTCTCGCCAGCCTCACCGTTCACCGCATCACCTTCGCCCCCACCACCTTCACCGACGCCGATCTCCTCTGGCTCCCCCATCACGCACAGCTGGCTGACGCCGGACGCAAACGCAAAGCCGAGCATCTGGCGGGCCGCATCGCCGCCGCGCATGCCTTACCTGGCCACGCCGTTCCCGGCATCGGCCCCAGCGGCGAACCGCTCTGGCCGCACGGGGTTTCGGGTAGCATCACTCACAGCGGCACGCAGGCGATGGCGGTTGTGGTTCACCATCCTCATGCCCTTGTAGGTATCGATACAGAGGCGATCCTTTCCGAGCGTGAAGCCCATGAAATCCAGGACGGTATTATCAATGCGAAGGAAGCGGCGTGTTTAACGTGTTCAGGCTACCCTTTTGCACAGGCGCTGACGCTCGCGTTTAGCGCGAAAGAAAGTTTGTTTAAAGCGCTGTTTCCGCAGGTAAAGATTTACATGGGTTTTGACTGTGCGAGAGTCGCAGCGTTAGATGATAAAACCCTTGTGCTGGTGCTTTCACACCCGGCTGGAGAATATGCGGAGGGCACACGTTTCACCCTCTTCTGGCACAAAAGGGATGACAGCTTGTTGACGCTGCTACAAGCCTGATGGCGCTTCGCTTATCAGGCCTACAAAGTTGACTCGCGGTAGGCCGGGTAAGGCGAAGCCGCCACCCGGCATCAATTTAGAATGCGATTCGCTTACACATCCGGGAACATCACGCTATTCCCCGGCGCTTCCCGGTGCAGATGGATAAAGTTCAGGTGCCGTTCATACTGGTCCAGAATATCCGTAATCACCTGCTCCTTGCTATAGTCCATCAAATCATTCCCCTGGCTGCCTTCCAGCAGGAAGGTCTCCAGCCGGTAGTAGGTCGATTTGCCGCTGCGGGCGCGGTAGGTAAACCCGGGCACCGAATACTGCTGCGGCCAGATCTGATAGACAAAGTTCTGCTCGTCGCCCATATGCACCAGCAGATCCAGATGCCCCAGGGTCTCGCCCTCTTCCGGCGGCAGGTTTTTCAGCTCCACGTAGGCACCGCGTAATCGCAACTCCTGCGCCACCTCTTCCATTGCCGGGAAGCAGACCGTCTCCATCATCTGGCTGGTGTAGCGCGTGCCCGGGTAGTTCATCAGGCGCGAGAGACGCTTCTTCCAGCTCAGTCTGTCCTGGGCGCCCATCGGACGCGGCGCGGTATCGCGGCTGGCGCTGACGCGGCGGTAGTCTTCCACCTTGAGCGATTTATACAGCCCGGCCATCACAAAGAAGATCACAAAGCTGAACGGCAGCCCCATGATCACCGTGGTGTTCTGCAGGGCGGAAATCCCGTTGGTCATCAGCATGCCGAGCGTCAGCAGGCCGATGGCGACCGACCAGAAGATACGCAGCCAGTTTGGTGCATCGCTGTTGATGTCCTTCAGCTTCGAGGTGAAGTTCCCCAGCACCAGCGCACCGGAATCCGCCGAGGTGACGTAAAACAGCAGGCCGGTAATGGTGGCAACGGAGGCGCTAAAGGTGAACGCCGGATATTGCGCCAGCAGGCTGTAGAATCCGCGCTCCGGGTGCGCCATCGCCTCCTGCGCAAACGCCGCGTCGCCGTGGATGATCTCATGCAGCGCACTGTTGCCAAAGACCGATAGCCACAGCAGGGTAAAGGTGAACGGAATGATCAGCGTGCCCATCACAAACTGGCGGATAGTGCGACCACGTGAAATACGCGCCAGGAACAGGCCGACAAACGGCGACCACGCCACCCACCACGCCCAGAAGAACAGCGTCCAGTTGTTCATCCACTCCACCGGGCGGTCAAAGGCGAAGCTGTTCAGCGTCATGCCCATAAAGCGGTTCACGTAATCGCCCACGTTCAGCACTAAGGCATTGAGCAGGAAAGAGGTGTCGCCCACAAACAGCACAAACAAAATCAGCCCCAGCGCCAGCGCGACGTTCAGCTCGGAGAGCACGCGGATCCCCTTATCCACGCCGGCAGTGACCGAGATGGTGGCGATAATCACCGACAGCGCGATCAGCGCGGCTTTCGCCGCCAGCGAATCCGGGATATCAAACAGCACGCTCAGCCCGTAGTTGAGCTGCACCACGCCGATCCCGAGCGTAGTGGCGATACCGAAGATGGTGCCGATCACCGCCGCAATATCGACGCTGTGCCCTATCGGGCCGTTAATCTTTTTACCGAAAATGGGGTACAGCGCAGAGCGAATGGTGAGGGGTAAATTATAACGATAGCTAAAGTATCCGAGCGCCATGCCCATCAGGGCGTACATCGACCAGCCGGTCAGTCCGTAGTGGAACAGCGTCCAGACCATCGCCTGGCGCGCGGCCTCCATCGTCTGCCCTGCCCCTTCCGGCGGCTGCATATATTGCGTGACCGGTTCGGCCACGGAGAAGAACATCAGGTCGATGCCGATACCGGCGGCAAACAGCATCGCCGCCCAGCTTAACAGACTAAACTCGGGTTTTGACTGCTCGGGCCCGAGCTTCACCGAACCAAAGCGCGAACAGGCAATGCAGACAACAAAGACAATATAGAGCGTCGCCGCCAGCAAATAGTACCAGCCGAAGGTCTTCGACACCCAGTTCAGGGTGCGCCCAATCCACTCGGCAGAGAAGTCGCTAAAGAAGATCGTCATCAGGGAAAACAACAAAATCAGTCCTGCGGATGTATAAAAAACAACCGGATTGATTTTGTCCTTTTCTCTGTCTTGCGAAAGATCTGTCATCCAGTATCCCCACTGTTTTTGTAACTATTAAAATCCAAATCCGCAACAATTAAGACACATTTTATATTGAACGTCCAATCAAAAACCGCTTTAATGGTTAACCAACGCTGATGAATGGAGTGGCAAAAATGCCCAAAGTGGGGATGCAGCCGATCCGGCGCAGGCAACTGATCAACGCCACGCTGGAAGCAATAAATGAAGTGGGAATGCATGACGCAACCATCGCGCAGATCGCCCGTCGGGCGGGTGTCTCAACCGGGATCATCAGTCACTACTTCAAAGATAAAAATGGCCTGCTGGAAGCGACCATGCGCGACATCACCGGCCAGCTGCGCGACGCGGTTCTGAGCCGCCTGCATGCCCTGCCGGATGGCAGCGCAGAGCAACGATTGCAGGCGATTGTCGGCGGCAACTTTGATGAAACCCAGATCAGCAGCGCGGCAATGAAAGCCTGGCTGGCCTTCTGGGCGAGCAGCATGCATCAGCCGATGCTCTACCGGTTGCAACAGGTAAGCAGCCGCCGTTTGCTTTCCAACCTGGTGTACGAATTCCGCCGCGAACTGCCGCGTGAACAGGCGCAGGAGGCGGGTTACGGGCTTGCAGCGCTGATCGACGGGCTGTGGCTGCGCGCCGCGCTAAGCGGCAAACCGCTGGATAAAAACGTAGCCCAGTCGCTCACCAGCCACTTTATCAGCCAGCATTTACCGACCGAATAACCGAGGAGAATTTATGTCCCGAATGGCAGAACAGCAGCTTTATATCAATGGTGGTTATACATCCGCCACCAGCGGTCGCACCTTCGAGACCATTAACCCGGCTAACGGCGACGTTCTGGCGACCGTACAGGCCGCCGGGCGCGAAGATGTCGATCGCGCCGTCCAGAGTGCCCGGCAAGGGCAAAAAATCTGGGCGGCAATGACCGCCATGGAGCGCTCGCGCATTCTGCGTCGCGCCGTCGATATCCTGCGCGAGCGGAACGACGAACTGGCGAAGCTGGAAACCCTCGACACCGGTAAAGCGTATTCGGAAACCTCAACCGTGGATATCGTCACCGGTGCGGACGTGCTGGAGTACTACGCGGGGCTGATCCCGGCGCTGGAAGGCAGCCAGATCCCACTGCGCGATACCTCTTTCGTCTACACCCGTCGCGAGCCGCTGGGCGTGGTGGCGGGTATTGGCGCGTGGAACTACCCGATCCAGATCGCCCTGTGGAAATCCGCCCCGGCGCTGGCGGCGGGCAACGCGATGATCTTCAAGCCGAGCGAAGTCACCCCACTCACCGCCCTGAAGCTTGCGGAAATCTACACCGAAGCGGGCCTGCCGGACGGCGTGTTTAACGTTCTGCCGGGCGTAGGCGCGGAGACCGGCCAGTACCTGACCGAACACCCGGGCATCGCGAAAGTCTCCTTCACCGGCGGCGTCGCCAGCGGCAAAAAGGTGATGGCGAACTCGGCGGCCTCGTCCCTGAAAGAGGTGACGATGGAGCTGGGCGGCAAATCCCCGCTGATTGTGTTTGACGACGCGGATCTCGATCTCGCTGCCGACATCGCGATGATGGCCAACTTCTTCAGCTCCGGCCAGGTCTGCACCAACGGCACCCGCGTGTTCGTTCCCGCGAAGTTCAAGGCCGCGTTTGAGCAGAAAATCGTTGAACGCGTGGGCCGCATCCGCGCGGGCGATCTGTTCGATGAAAGCACCAACTTTGGGCCGCTGGTCAGCTTCCCGCACCGCGACAATGTGCTGCGCTATATCGCCAAAGGCAAAGAGGAAGGCGCGCGCGTGCTGTGCGGCGGTGACGTGCTGAAGGGCGAAGGCTTTGACAACGGCGCGTGGGTCGCCCCGACCGTGTTCACCGACTGCACCGACGAGATGACCATTGTGCGCGAAGAGATCTTCGGGCCGGTGATGTCCATTCTCACCTACGAAACCGATGAAGAAGCCATTCGCCGCGCCAACGATACCGACTACGGGCTGGCGGCAGGCATCGTGACGGCCGATCTGAACCGGGCCCATCGCGCTATTCATAAGCTTGAGGCGGGTATTTGCTGGATCAACACCTGGGGTGAATCCCCGGCAGAGATGCCGGTTGGCGGCTACAAACACTCCGGTATCGGCCGCGAAAACGGCGTGATGACGCTCCAGAGTTACACCCAGGTGAAGTCCATCCAGGTTGAGATGGGTAAATTCCAGTCCATATTTTAACCGGGAGTTTTTTTTGCAATTTGACTACATCATTATTGGTGCCGGCTCTGCCGGCAACGTTCTGGCAACACGACTGACTGAAGATCCGAATACAACCGTTCTGCTGCTTGAAGCGGGCGGCCCGGATTACCGCTTTGACTTCCGCACCCAGATGCCTGCCGCACTGGCATTCCCGCTGCAGGGCAAGCGCTACAACTGGGCGTACGAAACCGAGCCAGAGCCCTATATGAATAACCGCCGCATGGAATGCGGACGCGGTAAAGGGTTGGGCGGGTCATCGCTCATCAACGGCATGTGCTACGTGCGCGGCAACGCGATGGATCTGGACAACTGGGCAAAAGAGCCAGGTCTGGACCACTGGAGCTACCTCAACTGCCTGCCCTACTACCGTAAGGCTGAAACCCGCGACGTGGGTCCAAACGACTACCACGGCGGCGACGGCCCGGTGAGCGTCACCACCTCCAAACCGGGCGTGAACCCGCTGTTTGAGGCAATGGTGGAAGCGGGCGTACAGGCGGGCTACCCGCGCACGGACGATCTCAACGGCTATCAGCAGGAAGGCTTCGGCCCGATGGACAGAACGGTTACGCCACAGGGCCGACGCGCCAGCACCGCGCGCGGCTATCTGGATCAGGCGAAGCAGCGCCCGAACCTGACCATCCGCACCCATGCCATGACCGATCGCATTCTCTTTGACGGCAAGCGCGCCGTGGGCGTTGAGTGGCTGGAAGGCGAAAGCACCATCCCGTCCAAAGCATCGGCAAACAAAGAGGTGCTGCTGTGCGCCGGGGCGATTGCCTCTCCGCAGATCCTGCAACGCTCCGGCGTGGGCAACGCGGAACTGCTGAAGCAGTTTGATATTCCGCTGGTGCATGACCTGCCCGGCGTGGGCGAAAACCTGCAGGATCACCTGGAGATGTATCTCCAGTACGAATGCAAAGAGCCGGTCTCCCTCTACCCTGCCCTGCAGTGGTGGAACCAGCCGAAGATTGGCGCCGAGTGGCTGTTTGGCGGCACCGGCGTGGGGGCGAGCAACCACTTCGAGGCGGGTGGGTTTATCCGCAGCCGTGAGGAGTTCGAGTGGCCGAATATTCAGTATCACTTCCTGCCGGTGGCGATTAACTACAACGGCTCCAACGCGGTGAAAGAGCACGGCTTCCAGTGTCACGTTGGGTCGATGCGCTCACCAAGCCGCGGGCATGTGCGTATTAAATCGCGCGATCCGCACCAGCATCCGGCGATCCTGTTCAACTATATGTCCCACGAGCAGGACTGGCAGGAGTTCCGCGATGCGATCCGCATCACCCGCGAGATCATGCATCAGCCCGCGCTGGACAAATACCGTGGCCGCGAAATCAGCCCGGGGGTTGAGTGCCAGACCGACGAACAGCTGGACGAGTTTGTGCGCAACCACGCCGAAACCGCCTTCCACCCGTGTGGAAGCTGCAAAATGGGCTATGACGAGATGGCGGTAGTCGATGGCGAAGGCCGCGTTCACGGGCTGGAAGGGTTACGCGTGGTGGATGCGTCGATCATGCCGCAGATCATCACCGGCAACCTGAACGCCACCACAATTATGATCGGTGAGAAAATTGCTGATGCCATTCGCGGGCGCGAGCCGCTGGCGAAAAGTACAGCGGCGTATTACGTGGCGAACGGAGCGCCGGTAAGACGCTGAGTTGCCTGATGCCGGGTAAGGCGTAGCCGCCACCCGGCAACAGATTACTTCAGCAGCTTAACCGTGGCATCGATATCGATTTCATCTTCGGTAAAGATCAGCGTGGTGTTCTGGAAGGTGGTGATCGCCAGCTTCTTCACCGTGCGCATTTCGCCCGGCTTTTTGTCGGTTTTCGGTTTGATGTTATTCATCAGCAGCCCGACAGACAGCACCGTGTTCTCTTTGTCGATGCCCGTATCCGCAGGCTCTTCTTCGCTAAACACCACGAAGGATTTGATGGAGGTGAGCTTCACGCGCTCGCCTGCAATATAGAGGTGCTTACTTTCCGGGATCACCTTCACCGCATAGGCGGAAAGGCCTTTGTTATTGGTGGTTGGCTCAAAAGTCACCGCCGCATCTTTCTTGATCAGATCAGGGTTGGCGACCTTAATCACATGAAAATAGCGGTTGTCACCGTTTTCATCTTTGATAAATCCAAAGCCTTTATCTTTAAACCACGTTGTGATTGTACCGTTCATCGCTGTTACCGCCTGTCAAATCGTCATGACTAAAGTTTTGCAGCGCGCAGTGTAATGCACAATGGCGGAGGAGACAAAAAAAAGCCCCTGCACGGGGGCAGGGGAAAACTCATGTCAGAGCTTATTAGTATTACGTTTTTAGTTGAACACCATCCCACCATCGATTAACAGCGACTGGCCGGTCATGTAGTCGGAATCTGGCCCGGCGAGATACGAAACGCAGGCGGCGACATCTTCCGGTTCGGACAGGCGGCCAAGCGTAATACGTTTGGCAAAGGTTTCGGTGCCATAGCCAAGCGGTTTACCTGCCGCCTCTGACACCTGGCGGTCAATCTCCGCCCACATTGGCGTTTTCACGATGCCCGGGCAGTAGGCGTTAACGGTGATCCCCAGCGGCGCGAGATCCCGTGCTGCGGTCTGGGTTAAGCCACGAACCGCGAATTTACTGGAGCTGTATACCGCCAGTTCGGGGTTACCGGTATGGCCCGCCTGGGAGCAGGCATTGATGATCTTGCCGCCGTGTCCCTCTTTGCGAAACGCGTCAATCGCGGCCTGCATGCCCCAGATCACCCCTTTGACGTTGATGTTGTAGACCTTGTCGACAATCTCCGGCGTGATGGATTCGATGGGCGTAGACGGCGCAATCCCGGCATTATTCACAATCACGTTGAAACCGCCCAGCGCGGTGCGGGCTTTCTCAACTGCCGCAAACACCTGGTCGCGGTCAGAGACATCCACCTTCACGGCGATGGCATTACCGCCGTTACGGATGATTTCATCGGCAACGGCTCGCGCCGTCTCATCGTTATAGTCGGCGATAGCGACAGCAAAGCCATCTTTCACCAGGCGCAGCGCAATCGCTTTACCAATCCCCTGGCCTGAGCCGGTTACGAGAGCAACTTTTTGCATTTCTCTGTCCTTATAGTGAGTCACAAAATCTGGCTGAGATGGAGCTGGCCCATCAGCAGCGGGTTATCGCTGTAGTCAACGGGAATGGCCACCACGGCCGGGCCATTCACATCCATCGCCGCACGCAGCGTCGGTTCAAGGGCATCGGCGCTCTCCACGGCAAAGCCCCTGGCGCCAAAGGCATCGGCATAGGCTTTGAAATCGACCGGGCCGAACTCCACGCCGGAAAGGCGCTGGTATTTTTTCTCTTCCTGAATGGCGACCATGTTGTAGCCGTTATCCACCCAGATGATGTGCAGCACGTTGGCATTAAGACGCACGGCGGTTTCCAGCTCCATGCTTGACTGCAGGAAGCCGCCGTCGCCGGACACCGAGACCACTTTGCGCCCGGGATTGACCAGCCACGCGCCAATAGCCCACGGCAGCGCAACGCCCATGGTCTGCTGACCGTTGGAGATCATCACCTGACGCGCCCGGAAGCTGTAGAGGTAGCGGGCGATCCAGATGTGGAAGCTGCCCATGTCGACGGTCAGGGTCACGTCGTTATTCACGATGTCCTGCATGGCCCGCACGATACGCAGCGGATGCAGGGCAAACTGGTTGAGCGAGGCACCGCGGCGATCGAGCAGATCGCGCTGATGCTGGCGATCGACCAGGATCTCTGACGCACGCTGGCTCAGCTCCAGCTTGTGATCGATCCGGTTAGCGAGCAGGTTCAGCGTTTCAGCGATATCCCCCACCAGCTCCAGATCCGGTACATAATTGCGTTCTTCATAGGCCGGCAGCACGTCAATGTGTACCAGCGTGGCGTCGCCGCTGTTCCACATGGAAGGCTCATACTCCACCGGGCTGTAGCCGATGCAGATAATCAGATCCGCCAGATGCAGCAGCCTGTCGCCCGCCTGGTTATTGAACAGACCGACGCGTCCGGCAAAGCGAGTGAAGTGCTCCTGGTTCACCGCCCCGGCGGCCTGATAGGTGCTGGTGACCGGAATACGGCTTTTCTCCAGCAGCTTACGCAGCGCCGCGCTGTTGGCAGGCTGGCTCGCCATCAGCCCCAGCAGGATCACCGGGTTTTTGGCTTTGTCGATGAGCTTCGCCACATCGTTAATGGCCGATTCGGGAGCCGGGCCCATCAGCGCCGGGCCGCTGGCCGGTAAAATCGCGCCCGTGGCGGGCTGGTCAACAATATCCTGCGGCAGGCTGACGAACGCGCCCCCCGGCCTGCCGTGCTCGGCGGCACGAAACGCATTCGATACCACTTCAGCAATCGCATCCGGAGAGCTGACTTCCACTGCGTATTTGGTGACCGGGCTGAACATGGCAACCGTGTCCATGCTCTGGTGCACCAGTTTGGCTTTATCCGCCCGCTTCACCGCTCCGCCCAGCGCCACCACCGGGTCGCCTTCGCTGTTGGCGGTGGCAATGCCGGTGATCAGGTTGGAACAGCCCGGCCCGGAGGTAACCAGCGCCACCCCTGCCTTGCCGGTCAGACGCCCTACCGCCGCCGCCATGAACGCCGCATTCGCCTCGTGGCGTACCGGGATGATTTCGATGGACGAATCCAGCAGGGAGTCAAAGACTTTGTCGATTTTCGCCCCCGGGATCCCGAACACCTGCTTCACGCCCTGCGCTTCCAGCTGGCCGACAACCATATCGGCGCCGTGCGCCCACTGACGTGACTGTTTCTCACTGTTCACGGTAGTTCTCCTGTTAGTTTTCGACGGAACGGATCGCTGCATCAAGGTTGCTGGGGTGAAGGTTGGCCTGTAAAAACGCGCTGTCGGCGGGCAGATCAATCATTAGCTTGTGTATTTCGCCAAAGGTGAGCACGCCGCTCTCCAGCTGGTAATCCAGCAGATGTCCCCCGCCCTGACGGTCGTCGGTAATGAAATGTTCGTGATAGCCGGCCACGTTGATGCCCTGCATATGCTGCGGCGTGCGGAACCCAACCAGCACCCCTTCGCGCTGGTTAAAGCGGAACACCGGCTGGTCGTCCAGCACGTCGGTCATCGCGCGGTATGGCGGCGTCTGACGCGGTACGGTACGGGTGTGGGCGTGGCGGAAGTTGCCGTCGATGCGCAGCGCGCAGAACAGGTTATCCGAGGGAATTTGCTGGTCGATCACGTCGTGGATCTGCTGACGGCTGACCGGCGCATCAAAAATTTTGCGGTACTGCGGCTGGAACCAGGTCATCACCGCGAACGGCGTTTTCTGCTCTGGCTTCGCGGCGCGTGCACTGCCGTCGGCGCGCAGCTGGTACACATGGCTGCTGAAGGCAATCATTTCGCCGTCCAGCTCGTTGAAGGTGCCCAGACCAAAATCACCGTGTGCCAGCAGATCGGCGATGGTGGTGTCCCCCTCGTAGACGCCGCTTAGCAGGGCGCTCATTAGCGATGTCTGATAGATCACGCTGTCAGGATGCTTAGCGGAGAACCCGCGCAGGGTCTCGCATAAGCTCGCCTCACAGTCGCAGGCAGATGAGTGCATCATCATGCTCGTCCTCTTCAACTTTATTTATAAAGGTTAAATAAATGTTGACCCGATTCAGCAGAGAGTTCCAATATAGAATCCATGCTGGTTTGAGACGTTTTTGATATGGAACTTCGTTATCTGCGGTATTTTGTCGCGGTTGCACGCGAGCGACACTTCACCAGGGCGGCCAAAGCGCTGGGTATTTCACAGCCTCCTCTGAGTCAGCAGATCAAACGGCTCGAAGAGGAAGTGGGCACGCCGCTGTTCAGGCGTCTGACGAGAGGTGTGGAGCTAACCGAAGCGGGAGAAGCCTTCTACGAGGACGCCTGTAAGATCCTGGCGCTGAGCGACGCCGCGCTGGAGAAAGCCCGCGGCATCGCGCGCGGTCTGAACGGTAACCTGTCGATTGGCATCACCAGTTCAGATGCTTTTCATCCCAAAATTTTCGCGCTCATTCGTCAGTTTCAGGTACAGAACATGGCGGTGCAGGTACACCAGGTGGAGGCCAATATGTCTTCGCTGACGGCGATGCTGGCGGAGGGGGAACTGGATATCGCCTTCGTGCGGCTGCCGTGCGAGAGCAGCAAGGCATTCGAGTTAAAAATCCTCGACCGGGAGCCGATGGTGGTGGCGCTGCATCGCGACCATCCGCTCGCAACAAGCGGCGCTCTGGCGCTGGAGCAGCTCCGGGATACGCCAGTGGTGTTGTTCCCGCAGGAAGTCGCGCCCGGCCTGTTCGACCGGGTTTACAGCTGTTGCGAACGGGCCGGAATAGACGTACAGCACGCGCTGCAGTCGTCTCAACTCTCGTCCTCCCTGAGCATGGTCTCTGCAGGCGGCGGATTCGCGCTGGTGCCGAAGTCAATGGCGGCCATTTCTCCGCCGAATGTCACCTACCACGCGCTGAACTCACCGGAGCTTTATACCGATATCGCGCTCTGCTGGCGGCGCTTTGAACGCTCGCGGACGGTGAAGCGGTTCTTGACGATGATAAGCGAGGAGTAGCGGCCGGTTTGGTTGGTGGTTTTTGTAGGCCGGATAAGGCGTAGCCGCCATCCGGCAATGCCCTTCTGGAAGCCGCCTCGCAAACCTGCAAGCGACCTTATGTAATTCATGGGCATCCCTTTTCATCCCTTCTTCGCGGTCGTAAAGTACTTGCGTTGCGGCACATCCGCAACCGGGCGTAGGAACCCGTTAGCATAAAGCGATATTTTTTGTCGCGACAGCGCATATCCCGTTAGAATCACGGTGGCGCTGACGGAGCAGTCGAAAGGCTGGCCGTTTTTCTTTATGCACGGTATTCCTACCTCCGTCAGCGCTACCCCCTCTGAGCGTAGGAACTCATCGGGCGGTTAACATTTTTTGCATAAAGAGGATGCCTTATGGCTACTATCCCTGGATTTTCTTACGCGCTTACTGAAGAAAGCGCTGTTTATCACCTTCTCCACGTACAACTTCCCGATTCTGCGGATCTCTTTGAGCTGGCAGACGCCTGCACTGCGTATGTTAGCGTGCTGGTGGAAACCGACGACGCGGTGACGTTTGCCACACTCTGTGAGCGATTGCTGGCTGTGCTGAAGCGGCTGCGGGAATGCTGCGATGATGAACTTCCGCAGTATCTTGTTGAACAGTTGATCGCAGGGGAAAAGATTACCTCCTGCGTGCCGGACTGCTGGCAGGAAACGACGTTGCAGGTGGATTATGCCGTGGCGTTAACGCTGGCGGTGATGGGCGGGACACTGCCTGCGAGCGTGGTGAAAGAACTCGTCGGGCTACTGCATGATATGGTCTGGCTGTTGGCGGATTTTGTGAAGGAGCCGTATATTTCGGCGCACTGAGGCGGGGGATGGGAGGCCGAGGTTCTGCTAGGTAAAAGCAGGGTTTCGGCCTTACGCAAAGTACAATGTTGTCTGTTGAATGTCCGTTAAGAGCGAAAATCGGACGTTCAAAACGGTGATAAAAAATTGTGGCGAGAAAAATAGGGCAGGATCGTCTATCGATGTGGGGTCAATACATTACTGACTGACGGTTTTATATAATACTGGGGGAGAGGCAGGTTAGACGCAATAAATTAAAAAAATGAGTCCCTCATTAGATTAGATGAGACTCATTTATTGATCGTTTTTATTCCGCAAAAGATTGTTTAAAAAATTTATTGTGATATAATTCCGTCAATAGGAATATTTTTTGTTATCTCAGTGATAACGTCTTCCTCTTCTGGGGTGAGGTTCTGTCGGATATAGGTCAAATTCTGTAACCTTGATTCGATCATATATGTCGAATTAATACCAAATACTCTCTCCATCACTGTCGCTTTGCTTTTATACCTATTAATTTTCACTGCAGTACCATCATCTTCGATTCGAAAATGTTGATTTATATTCTCAAAATATGGATGGACAATAGAGAATGACATAGCATCATAGTCATCTGAAGGTTCATCACAAAAATCCAGTGAGCCCTTAAAATCTCTGCCATTACAGATAGAACATGCCAAAATTAAGTTTTGGGGTTCAAAAGTAAAACGACCATAGCGTCCATGGGCTGCTTTCTTGGGAAGAATGTGGTCTATATGTATATTTCTACTAAACCTTTTTTCATTTTCACCAAAAAGAAAGAATGATCGACCACAATAATAGCAGTAATTTTCTTGCATTTTGATTAGATGTTTTTTTATTTCTTTTTTAAATTTTGTTCTTTTACTTATATCACCATCTTCGAAACCAATATCATCTTTGAGAGATTTATCCCAACTATCAGCTCCAATTGTATTAAATCTTATCACTACATCCCTATCCTCATCAGGAATGGAATAAAAAGAACCAGGTTTAACAAATTTATAGTGTAGGTTCATAATTCACCCTTGATTTTATTTTTTGCTTTCGTTATAAACTCATTAAGAGGATCATTGCCTGGTAGGGCGTATCTTTCTAACCTACTAATTGCTTCATGCAATTTTAAATCATTTCTATCATCTTTATTCTTTATAAGAGATGTAACAGTCCTTAAATCCGCTTCAAATGCAACGTTGCCTCTGGTTAAAACTCCAAAAACACCATACAAAATCATATCGGATGACCAACCTGTAGGGCTTGCGTCGAAAGGGGTAATGGAAATCACATCTTTTCTATTTGAAATCAATACATTAGATTTATCTATAGGTAAGCTTGTAACTAATAAATGCGAATGCGATGCAACTATAACGTGGCACCCCTTAAACGGCTTTATAATTTTACTTATCAAATCCATATATTTTATTTGCCAAGAAGGATGAAGACTAATTTCAGGCTCATCAATAATCACAAGTGAGTTATCATTCAATTGAGACACTAAGGTGGCTATATTTCTAATAAGATTAAATTGGCCTGAACTTAGGTTTAACAAATCATCTTGTGATATCTCGCTAAACTCAGATACACTTAATATTTTTAGATCAATCAGTGATATTAAGACTTTCATGTTATTAATATTTGTTTGATTATCTTTATACTTCTCAACTAATTTTATTTGAAGATCAAGAGTGTCATGAGAATTCGCTCGACCCCGATCTAAAACAGAGGTTATAAAATCCAATTCATCTGTATCATTGATTAAATTGAAGATTCTAATATTTTTCTTTGTTTCTTTGGTTGAGATAAATCCTTTTATAAGCTCTTTATAGCTTCTGGTTTCTTCTTGAATCGATATGTATTTTTTAAATTCCCAACCAAATGATAGTTTAAAAATAAAACTTGTTGGAAGCCCCATCAAATTCAAACATTTTAGAATTAGCTCCTCTCTATTATCATCCTTGCATATTAAATAAAAACACTTAAGCAAATCTTCTCTGTATTTACCAATATATATTGTATTACTTGTTGTTTTCAGCCCTGCATAAAAGTAACTTTCCTCACCATCCCAATTGTTTTTTTGATATGGAAACTTGTCGTTAATGCTTAGAGAATATGCAACCACTTTTTGTGGCCATTTACTTTGCTTTGTAATTCCCGTCGTGACAACTTTCATACCTGACCATATGGTAATGTCACTCTGATCCTTTCTATAAAACTGAACAATAGATTTTAATAACTCACTTTTACCTGAACCATTTTCTCCAATTAACAATGTAATAAAATTATCCTTTGAAAAGGTTTTAGCATCTGTAATGGTAACGTGTGAGTCATTAAATACATTATGGCTGGCGTAGGATATTGAAGCTATTTTCCCCATTATATTAATCCTTTTATCTTAAATTTAACCAATCAGAATCTATCGGAATCGCTACTACGATTTAACTTGCCATAACAGTATATCGAGTAATTGTTATTTGAATAGTGCTGTAAGTACTAATATTGTCTAAAAAAATCATTATGACCTTCACCTAAGATTAGATACAACTTTTAGTTAGTTATGTCGGTTGGTTGAACCTGACCCCGAAGCGGAAAGAGCTGCAGTTGACCTGTAGTGCAAAACAGACCAGCCTCTCGCTGGCTCCGTAACGTGCCTGCAGGTCCCGGCCCCATTCACGCAGGCGCGTCAGCGCAACTTCTTTTTTGCAAGTACATCCTGAAGCATGGCTTTGTCGAGGCTGAGATTATCTTCCTCAAGCTGCCGCATATGCTTCAGCTCAGAAGGGGAAATTCCGACGTTTTTTTTCGTCAGGTGTAAAATATGGCATCGGAGATGCCCAGCTTACGGCAGACTTCGGGTACGCTCGTATCCATTTCGGCATTTTTCAGGGCAAAGACAATCTGCTCTTCGGTGAGTCGTGTCTTTTTCATCGGCACCACCTCCGCTCAGGGAAGTAGTCATCATGCCGAACTTCTGTTTCTAAATGGAGCTGATTTTGGGTATGGGTCAGCCCATCGACGTGGCAACGTTGCCAATTAAAAGCAGTGAGAAATGCGAAACGTCTGCTTTTGGCACAAAGCGGACATTTCTTTCACAGTCACCTCATAAAGTGTTCGCACACATTAAATGAGCGCCTTCATCACGAGCATATGAATACTGCACTCCATCAATGTTTCTACATTATCAACCCACCAACCATCACCTATAATGTTTCCTGTCTGAAAACAAGGGGCAAGGATGCACGTAGTCTCAAGAGCGCCTTTCGACGCAGCCACCAGACAATTTCCTAATCAAGCACCCGCTCTGGACGATCTTTACCGGGTACTAAAAAAGGAACACTATCCATCACCAGACGACATGCTAAAGTACTTTCCCAGCCTGGATCGGATGAAATCCGGGAAAAATGGTGGTCATTGATTTACCGCTGGCATCGATTAAATGCATATCCTGAGCGAGTAGATCATCAAGATAAAAAGGTTGTTAGAACCAGGAAATGTCACCACTGCTCTAGTCACGAAGATGTTACCTCGTGTCAGGGAGATCCAGGTTTCATTCGGTTGTAAATATAAGTACGGCAGAGCCCGGCATCCTGCAGCAGGCGGTAGTCCTGCCACAGGAATGGGTCTGCCCTATCGGATAGACATAATTAATTTTATAAAAATGCTGTTTCGCCACTACCAATTTTCTTCACTTCAAGCCCTTTAAATTTGATACCAATCCCATGTTCCTGATCCAAATCGGTCGAGAACATGAACCCAAATTCATTGTCCTCATCTGGGGAAAGGTAAACTTTCAGCAAAATCAAGTCCTTTGCATCCGTACCATATATACGCTTGCTATATACATGGGTTTCAGTTGCGATTTTCTCGAAAAAATCTTTCTGTTTCTTAATAAGAAAATCGATGTCTTTTTTCATTTTTTCATCGACCGAATCAGATTCAAGGTTTATGCACTGGACGAGAGAAGGACCAAATACCGATAATACTAAATCGACTGAAACACCTTCATCGTCTTCATAAAAATCCAGTTCAAGTGACATTGCGCCTCCTATTTTATTTGCAATTCAATGATTTGGCGGTTTTCTTAGCTTCAACAGACTCGTACTTAACTCCATGATGTTTTTCGAATTGGCTTACAGACCCTGAGTGCGGGAAAGACGCTTCATGCGCGCTAGTTTTGACAAGCTGCATTGTGGAAGTATTCGTCACAGGGTCGTAATCATTCAAATGGTGCCAAGTATAATTTTCCGGATGTGATTTTCCAGTGATATTACCTGAAGCATTTGCATATCCTGCAATTTCATTAGCTGCCTTGAAATCACCATATCTGCTGCCGGTCATCTTAATTTTAACGATACTTTCTCCATGTGGATATAAAGCATCACTGCCTGAAAAATCTACCCCTGGGTACCGTGAAAGACCAGTAGGATCAATCCACCCCAACGGATTCGGCGCATACTGATAAAGGTTCCACCCGCCATTCAACCCTATCGGATCCTGCACAATAAACCGCCCGACCTGCGGGTCGTAGTAGCGGAACAGGTTATAGTGCAGCCCCGTTTCACCGTCAGCGTACTGCCCTGCATAGCGAAGCGGTTGATGCGCCATCGCTGTGCGATTCACAACCCGTGAAAACCCTTCGCTCTGATGGCGTACCTCGCCAAAGCTGCCGTACTGGCCGCTCCAGCGCACCGCACCATGCTCGTCGGTGACCTCCAGCGGCGCGCCGTTCAGGTCGGTGTTAAACCAGTAAATCTCACCGCTGCTCTGGTCACGGAGATGATCCACCCGCGCCAGTGGGCTCCAGGCTTCATTCGGGTCATAAATATACGTACTGCACAGCCCGCTCTCCTGCTGCTCCTGCAACAGGCGGTAACCCTGCCACAGGAAGCGCGTTTCGGTGGTGCCGTGCGCGGTGGTGACGATTTTGCGGGTACGGCGGCCCAGCGCGTCGTAGTGATAGTGCGCCTCAAACCGCCCTTCCGGCCCGGTTCCGCGGGCGGATACCAGCCGGTTCTCGGCGTCATACGCATAATGCTGTTCATACAGCCCGTTGCGGCGGCTGACCAGGTTGCCCCAGTGGTCGTATTTCATAAACAGCGCCTGCCAGTGCTGCAGGCGGTTATCCGTGACCGGTACCGCATCATCATTGGCGGCGAGGTTATCCGCGGCGTCATAGCTGAACTGCGCGCGGCTGTGCCCCTGTCGGGCCTCGTAGTGCTTCAGCAGACGCCCTTCGGCGTCGTAGCCGTAATCCACCTCACCGCGCAGGGTGTCGCTGACACCAGAAAGCTCACCGCGTGCGGTGTAGCGATACAGGCGTTCCAGTATCGCCTGCTCCGGCAGGGTCACGTCCGTACTTAACTCACTGCGCTGCAGGGTACGTCTGCCAAGGCTGTCATACTGACGGAGCTGCTCGCGCGCGCCCTGGGTGCGGCGCACCTCGCGGTGCAGGCGGTCGCGGGTGAACTCGGTCACCAGCTGCTGCCCGAAGCGGATGGCGCTGACATGGCCGGAGCCATAGTGCAGCCAGGCCAGCTTTTGCTCGCCGGGCAGCGTCAGGCCGGTCAGGTTGCTCAGGGCATCCCATTCATAGCCCACTGCGCCGTTAATGCCGGATTCGCTCAGCACGCGCCCGGCGGCATCGTGGCGGTAAGCAATCTCATCGCTTTCGATACCCAGCGCAACGCCTTCGGCTGTTGGCGTGCGGCGGATGCGGGTGATCTGGCCGCTCAGGTCACGGACGTAGCGGTACTCCGCGTGGCGCTGAGTGCGCCCGATCAGCAGCCCGCTGTCGTCATAGCTGAACTGCTGGACGCGACGGGCGATGCCGCCGTCGGCGACAGGTCGGCCGTTTTCTTCGAGCGCGCAGAGGAACCCTCGCGCATCCCATTCCATATGGCGCACGGTCTCGTCCGGGCGCGTTTCGCTGAGCGGGCGGCCCACGGCGTCATAGGTGAAGCGGTATTCCGCCCCGTTGCCGTTATCGAGTCGCAGCAGGTTACCGCGCGGGTCGTAGCGCCACTGGCGCACGCGGCCAATACGGTCGGTAAGGCTGACCGGGAGACCGAGCGCGTTATAGGCCCAGCTTACCTCGCTTTCCAGCGGGTCGCGCCAGCCCGTGAGCTGGCCGCGTTCGTTCCACACCAGCGACTCGCGGCTGCCGTCCGGATGGATCACGGCACTCAGCAACCCGGCGTTGTTCCACTCCCGACGCGTGATATTCCCTTCCGCATCCTCGCTGGCAATCAGCTGCCCGAAACGGTCGTAACTGAAACGGGTCACGCTGCCGGAGCAATCGGTGCGCTGCGTCAGCAGCCCCTGGATGTTCCAGACCAGACGTACCACGCCGCCGAGGGCATCGGTGATGCTCTCAGGCAGGTTCTCTTCCTCATCGGGATAGTGATACGCGATGGCGTTACCGGCCGGATCCGTTTCCGACTGCAGACGACCGCGAAGGTCGTACATCGCCTGCGATGAAGTACCGTCCGGGTAGACCGTCCGGGTGATGCGGTCGGTCAGACGATACCAGTAATATTCTGTGCGACGGCCTGCCGGGTCCGTCTCACTGGTCATGCGGCCATACTTATCCCAGGTACTGCAGCGCATCGCACCGCCGGGCAGAATGACATCGCTGAGCTCGCCGTCGCGGTAGACAAACGTCGTCTGGCGGCCGTCGTAATCCGTGAAGCGCGCGACGTTGTCGTCGTCGTCAATCAGCCAGTTCGCCTGCGCACCATCATCACGAATGGCGCGACGGATGCCGTTTTCAAAATCGTATTCGAACGTCAGCTGTTCGCCGCCGCTGTGGCGGAAACCGACCACGCGCGGCAGACCGTCAATCTCCCGCCAGCGGTATTCGCTCAGCAGGCCATTGGCGTCCTCGTGGGCGCTCATCAGCCCGTCCTGCCAGCGGAAGCGTCGGCGCACGCTACCGCCCCGGCCGGTCACACAGACCAGCTGGCGCTGTTCATCATAAGCGTAACTGACCAGGCAAATCTCGTCATCCAGCCAGGCGCTGGCGAGCCTGCCACGGTCGTAGCGGCAGACCACGCGCTGGCCCGCGCTGTCGGTCAGGGCATGCAGGGTATTATCCGCATTCCACTCGAAGAGAATATCGTTGCCGCAAGGTTCTGAGATGCGCTGAAGCAGTGACGGTGCGTCATCTTTCAGCGCTGCGTAGTGCCAGCGCTCGCCACTGACGTCATACACCGACCAGCTGTCGTCATGGTGATGTTCAAGCCAGTTTTTTTCGCTCTCGCAGTAGGTGCGCATCCCTTTCGGCACGTTCGGGAAGGCAACGTAATCGCCGGACGGCGCACGCCACACCAGCCCGTCCTGATAGGGCTCCAGTCGGCTTTCCCAGAACAGGCTCCAGCCGCGGCCCAGCACGCTGTCGCCGGGGTTGCCGCTGCGCCAGTAGCGCTGCCAGCGCACCGGCAAGCGTGACGGCAGAACGAAATCGAGCTCATCATCCCCGCTGAGAAATTTCTGTCCGCTGACGATATCCACCGGACGGGCGATGATCCCCGCGGCCGCTACGCCGGTCATCAGCGTGCCGGCGCGGCAGGCGATACGGGCCAGCTTATTGATCCCAGGGATTTTGCCCAGCAGCTTAGAGAGCGCCCCGACTTTGCCGGCCGCACCGCCCCACCCGCCGAGAAGCCCGGCGAACAGCAGGGTAAGATCGGAGACTTTATAGAGCCACTCGGGCACTTCAGACTGAATGGGCAGGGTTTGCTGCGGATCGCCGCCGATGAAGACGTTGTCCGAGCCGGTCATCACCTTCGCGTCGCAGGTGGTGCGATCCCCGATGCGGGACGCAGGCTGGCTGTTAATCGAGACGCGCTTAGAGCCTTCGGCCATCTGCTGCGAGCCGTCGTCCGAGCACTTCACCGCGCTGTCCGTCGCGATGGCGGCGGGTTTGCTGTTGATAAACACATTGGGCGAGCCGGAGGTGATGACGCCTTTCTTCGTCATACTGGATGCCCCGGCGTCGGCGATACTGTCCCGGGCGGCGGTCGCCAGCTCCCCGGTGTAATACCCCACGGCCAGGCTTGCGCCGACGAGCAGCACACCCACGCCAAGGCAGGATGCGCCGAGACCGGCAATAAACATCGCCCCTGCCAGAATGCCCCCGGCGGCGGCAATCAGGCCACCGACAATCGTTCCGGCAATCATCCCGGCCAGCGCACCGGAGTGGCCGATATCATCACCAACGCGTGCAGCTTCAAACATAACGACTATCCCTGGTGTTAATGGTGGAAGCGAAAGCTCCTGAGAAGATCGCCGAACAGCGCGCAGTCCGTATCGCCCAGCGTACGGGTGCAGGTCATGGTGAACACCAGAATGTTATCGCCCTCGGCATTAAACACGGCCTGCTGCTGCCAGATGCGTTTCCCGTCGCGCAGATAGCTGGCGTGGATAATTTCACCCTGCAAAAGGCCGTCGCCGAGCGTTGCGGCACTGCGTTCACCCTGCTTCCAGCCCTTGAGATGTTTTTCCATCAGGGCGAGCTGGCGATCGATATACGCGGCAAGCGCTTCGCCGGAGTTGAGGGTATCACGGGAGATGTTGAATGCTGGCGCATCCGCTGCAGGCGGCGCGAAGACATTGACGGTACGATCCTGATAGCCCTCAGGAAAAGCGATCATTCCTTCATTAAACAGGCACTGCGAAGATTGTTCTGACATTGAGCGGGTCCCACCACATTTTTTCAGAAGCGGTAAGTTTCGCATATGTGTTTAAGGCTGACTATCCCCAGATTATTGTCCCACCGCCACGCTCGCCGACAGGCCCGCCACCAGCTCAACCCCCTTCGGTAAGGTGTCGATATGAATGCGCACCGGCACGCGCTGCGCCAGCCGCACCCAGCTGAAGGTGGGCTCCACGTCGGGCAGACCCAGCCCGCCGGTCTCGTCGTTGTTATCGCCAATCCCATGACCGATGCTCTCCACGTGCCCCGTGAGGACAGGGTCATAACCCATCAGCGCCACCTGCGCGCTATCCCCCACGCGGATATGGCGCAGTTTGGTCTCTTCAAAATACCCCACCACCCAAAAGCTGTGGGCATCAACGATGGTCACCTTTGTCTCCCCCGCTGTCGCATAATCGCCAGGGCGAAGCCGCAGATGCGTGACGTATCCCGAGACTGGCGAGCGAACGGTGGCGTGAGCCAGATTAAGCTCGGCCAGCGCCAGCGCGGCAAGTGCGCCATGATAATTGGCCACCGCGACGTTCGCTGCACTGCCAGTTTGCTGCAAATCCTCGCGGGAGATGGCATCCTTAATCTGCGTGCGTCGCCGGGCGGCATCCTGGCGCATCAGCATCTCATGGCGTTTTGACTCCACATCCGCCTGCGCGCTGGCCACCGCCAGTTTGAGCCAGCGCGGATCGATGCTGTAGAGCACATCGCCCTGGTTTACCCACTGATTATCCCGCACCGCCACGCTGATAACCGGCCCGGAGACGTCCGGCGCTATCTGCACCACATCCGCCCGCACGCGTCCGTCGCGGGTCCACGGGGTCTGGGCGTAATGTTTCCACAAGATAAACGCCAGACACGTTGCCGCCGCAACGGCGCTTAGCGTCAGCGCATAACGGCCCAGCAGAGAAAGTAATGCTTTCATATCAATAACCCCAACGCGGTTAACCCCTGCATGAGCAGGTAAAAGGTGACGATCCAGGTTGAAACATCCATCAGCGGACGACACGGCAAACGGCGGTAAAGCCTGCTGAGAGAGAAAAGCGGTATGAGAAGCAGCGTGCAGACCAGCGCCACAAGCGCCACCATCAGTAACCCGGGGATCAATACGCCCCCGATATTGAGATCATTGACCATCGTCCGGCCCCCGTAATGCGCAGTGGAGATCCACCAGCCTGCCGATAACCTGCCGCGTTTGTTCATCAGCCGCAGGCAAACGGCAGCCAATGGCGGCGGCGAGGCGTTCACGTAAGGCGGCGGTGTCTGACGTCGTCAGTTGATAAAGCAGCGCGTTGATCTCCGGCGGCGTGTCAGTACGGCGGAGGTGTCGCACCGAGAGGCCAATCCGCAGCGCGTGCAGCAGTCGGTTAAGCGCCTGTTCGGTAGCGTGCCCACTGCGCGGCAAACGCGGCAGTAACAGGGCCGCCCTGTCGATCATCAGATTGATCCAGTGGGTTTCATCGCTCTGCATTTTTCCTTTCACGCTGCGGCGGATATCGCGCTGGCACAACCTCAGCAGCCGGTTGATGGCGGCATCGGCCTGCACGGTTTGCAGCAGGCTCATGCTGATGACGGCAAAACCGGTCGCGAAAAAGAGAGCAATGGCGGTGTTTAGCGCCGCGGCGAAATCGCCGCTGTAGCGCGCGCTTAGCTCCGATAGCACCGGCAACGTGAGGGTGATCCCCATTGCCATAAAGGTGGTGGGTGGGCGCGCCTGCAGCGACCCGGCCAGCAGATACGCTGGCGCAAGCACCGCCACCAGCACGGCGAAATCACTCACCTGTGGAAGTAGCGCAAAGCTGTAGAGCAGGCTTATCACTACGCCCCAGATGCTGCCGATGATGTATTTCACGAGGTGCGGTGCCGGGGTGTCGAAGCTGCCGAACAGCGTGCAGCAGACACCGAGGATCGAAACTGCCGTGCCGCCGTCGGGCCAGGCGGAGTAAATCCAGACCAGACAACCGCTCAGGATGATGACGAACGCCCCCAGCGCCGTGCGCGCGGCGGTAAGCGGATCGCGGTGGAAGACGTAGCCTTTGATCGCGCTGCTCTGTACGCGATCGGACGCAAACTGGCTGTGGTGGATCGCATCTGAAAGACGATCGCACTGTTGCAAAAGAAGCACGGCCTCCGTCAGATAACGGGTAAAACTTGCCCGCTCCGCCTCTTTCAGGCTCCGCGCCCGAGAAGCATCGCGGTCAACGACCTGCTGGCAACGCTTAATGAGGGCGTCTGACAGCTGTTTTCGTTGTTCTTCATCGTCACAGGCAAGCCAGGCCTGGACATCGTCCAGCACGATTTGCAGTTCAGCGGGCATTGTCGCCGTCAGGGGTAAGCGGTCACGCAGTTCACAGTTCACCATAATCAACCGCGCCAGCCGGTCATGAATGGCTTTTCGGGCCTGGCGTACCGGAACGGCAAGGGCGAAATCGTACGGGATATGATGGCTCATTCCCTGCAGGAACTGCAGCGACAGCGCAAAATGCAGGGGCGACGTCACCGTACCGGGTTTGCCCGCTAACGTGTCGGCTACCCGCTCGCGTGCGGTGCGCAGCGTCTGCGATAAGGCGCTGTTGAACTGCGCGGAGATACGCGCAGGCAATACATAGCGGTGAATCACCGCCGCGCAGAAGATACCAATCGCAATCTCCTGCACCCGAACGACGGCGATGTTAAAAATCGCACCGGGCTCAGAGACCGCCGGGAAACCAATCAGGCTCGCGGTGTAACCTGCCAGCACAAAGGCATAGGCCCGGGGCGTGCGTTCCAGCAGGGATAACCAGAGACAGAACGTGATCCACCCCGTCAGCACCACGCTGCAAACCATCGGCATATTTGCGAAAGTGGGCACGATCAGCACGGTGGCACAGGCCCCCGTTACGGTTCCGGCCAGACGGTAAAGGCTCCTGCTGAGCGATGCCCCCACCGACGTCTGCGACACAATGTAAACGGTAATAATGGCCCATGAGGGGCGGTCGAGACCGATCGACAGCGCAATGTAATACGCCAGCATCGCGGCGGCAAATGTCCTTGCGGAATAGAGCAGCGCCCGGGCATCGCTTTGCAGCGCGGCTGGTAAATAACGAGAGATGAGGATGTTCATGCCGGGATTATTACCGGCTTGTCAGCGCGCTTAAATACTCTATTCTGTCAAAAAATACCTAAATATTGCCATAAACATGAAACCTCAACTTGCTAATACGCTCTATGACCCTGACGCCACAGCCTCTCCTGCCGTGGCGCGTCATCTGGACTTCGTGGACTACGCTGCAGAAGTGCCGGTACACACCCACCGCAAGGGGCAGCTGATTATTGCCCGCTATGGCGCGGTCAGCTGTTATGCAGAAAACGATATCTGGATCGTGCCACCAGACTGCGCGGTCTGGATCCCCGGCGGCATTCCGCATAGCGCCAAAGCGACCTGGAACGCCCATCTCAACTATCTGTTTATTGAGCCCGGTGCCGCGGCGCTCCCGGCGCGATGCTGCATCCTGGCGATTTCGCCGTTGATTAAGGAACTGGTTGACCGCTTAACCCGCGAGGAGGTTGATTATCCGCCGGACAGCCACGCGGCAAGACTCACCCGGGTAACGCTTGATGAACTGGCCAGCATGCCGCAGCAAAAGCTGAGCCTGCCGGTTTCGGCGCATCCCAAAATACGCGCGATGGCCGACGCGCTGGTCAGCCACCCTGAGGACAGAAGCACCCTGAAAGACTGGGCCAAACGGCTGGCGCTCAGCGAACGTTCCTTTGCGCGTCTGATGCAGCGCGAGACCGGGCTGAGCTTTGGGCGATGGCGGCAGCAGCTGCACCTGATTATCGCCCTGCAGGAGCTGGCGAGCGGTGCCCCGGTGCAGAATGTGGCAACAAAACTCGGGTATGAATCCGTGAATGCGTTTATCACCATGTTTCGCAAAGCGATGGGCACCACGCCCGCGCACTACTTTGCCGAACGGAAAAACAGCGGCCGTTAGCCCGGCCCCTCGCTCCCCGCCGCCAGCAGCGGCACTATCACATCGCTGATGGGCACCGGAATACCGTGCGCGCGGCCATAGCGCTGGATCACGCCGTTGCGGATATCCCACTCCAGTGGGCGGTTGGCCTGACGGTCGGCAAGGATCGAGGTGCCTAAATCGGCCGGGGCGCGCTGGAAGTTCGCCAGGATCTCCTGCGCAACGTCATCATTGAGCGCTGCCCCCTCGGCACGGGCGACAGTAAGGCCTTCGCGCAGATACGCCAGCCCCAGCGCGCTGATATCCTCGCGCGAAAACATCCCGGCACGACGGTTGGCCAGCACCATCAGCCCGGCCACCGCGTTTTGCAGCAGCTTGCGCCAGGCGACAGTGGCGAAATCAGCCGACAACTCAACCGCACAGCGTGTGCCCTGCAACGCGTCTACCACCCGTTTTGCCTGCGGAACGTCCGGCAGCGTCAGGCGCGGTTTGGCGCGCAGCCAGACGGAGGCATCCGGCTCACGCTGCGCCGGGAACCAGACCACCGACGGCAGCACCGTTGCGCCATTAACCCACGGCTCCAATTGGGCTTTCTGCTCCACGCCGTTTTGCAGGGCGCAGACCACCGTGTTTTCATCGCACAGGGTGCGCAGCCACCCGGCGCTGTCGGCGTTCTGCGTCGTTTTTACCGCCACAAAAACCAGATCGGCGGGACGCGTGACGACGGACGGGTCGGTTAATACCGGACCCGGCACGACCGTTTCACCTTCGTCGTCGCGCAGACGCAGTTCAGGATGTGCGGTGCGTCCGCACAACTGCGGCGTGCGGCCAGCGTCATGTAGCACCGCGGCGATAGTGGTACCAATTGCACCAGGACCAATCAGCGCAATCACTGGATTGTCAGACATGGTTAACTCCCCTTTTCGCTAAGCCTGCTAACAGTTATACCACTGTAAAAAGTGAGCGCCACGTCGTTGTCTATACTCAACACACGACAGACAACGGAGTGCGCCATGCCTTTACCCGATTTCAAATCCTCTGAACCCTATACCCTTGGCATCGAACTCGAGCTGCAGGTGGTTAACCCACCGGGATACGATCTGAGCCAGGACTCTTCCGCGCTTATCGCCGCCGTTAAAGACGACATCAAAGGCGGTGAAGTTAAACACGATATCACCGAAAGCATGCTTGAGATTGCCACCGGCGTGTGCCAGAACATCGATCAGGCGGCGGCACAGTTCTCCATGATGCAGCAGAGCATTTTGCGGGCGGCGGCGGAGCAGCATATTCAGATCTGCGGCGGCGGGACGCACCCGTTCCAGAAGTGGCAGCGGCAGGAGGTGTGCGATGACGAGCGCTACAACATCACGCTGGAGCGCTTTGGCTATCTGATTTTACAGGCGACGGTGTTTGGCCAGCACGTGCATGTCGGGTGCCGGACCGGCGATGACGCGATTTATCTGCTGCATGGCCTGTCACGCTTTGTCCCGCACTTTATCGCCCTGGCCGCCGCATCACCCTACATGCAGGGCACGGACACGAAGTTTGCCTCCTCGCGACTCAATATCTTTTCCGGGTTCCCGGATAACGGGCAGATGCCGTGGGTCAACAACTGGCAGGAGTTCGAGGGGCTGTTTCGCCGCCTGAGCTCAACCAGCATGATCGACAGCATTAAAGATCTGCACTGGGACATTCGCCCCAGCCCGCATTTTGGCACCGTTGAGGTGCGGGTGATGGATACGCCGCTGACGCTCGGCCATGCGATCAATATCGCCGGGCTGATCCAGGCGACATCCCACTGGCTGCTGACCACCCGGCCGTATAAGCATCAGGAGAGGGATTTTCTGCTATATCGCTTTAACCGTTTTCAGGCGTGTCGCTACGGGCTTGAGGGCATACTGACGGACGTGCATACCGGCGAGCATAAGACGGTGGCGGAAGATCTTGCCTGGCTGCTGGAGCAGGTTGCGCCATCGGCCGAGAAACTCGGCGCGACGAGCGCGATTAAGGAACTTGCCCTGCTGTTAAAGCAGGGCAAGAGCGAGGCGCAGCGCATGCGGGACTTTATCGCCGACGGCGGCTCGCTTATTTCTCTGGTTCAGAAGCACTGCGAGCTGTGGGCGACGAGTCCGTAAGGCCGTGCCCCCACTCGCGCAGGCGCTGGAACAGCACAAACAGTGCGGGGATGAACAGGATCCCCACTACGGTCGCCACCAGCATACCGCTGAATACCGTAGTACCAATGATGCGACGACTTTGGGCACCCGCCCCGGTCGCCAGCATCATTGGCAGGACGCCAATGATGAACGATACCGCCGTCATCATTACCGCACGGAAGCGGCGTGATGCCCCCTCGCGAGCCGCATCGACAATTGCTATCCCCTCCATGCGCCGCGCGCGGGCAAACTCGACGATAAGGATCGCGTTCTTGGCAGCAAGGGCTATCAGCAACACCAGGCCAATCTGCACATACACGTCGTTGGCGTAGCCGGCTATCCACAGCCAGACCAGCGCCCCGCCGATGGCGAACAGCACCGAAAGCATTACACTCGCCGGAAGCGTCCAGCTCTCGTACTGGGCGACGAGGAACAGCCACGCCATCACCACCGCCGCCAGCACGATCCAGATTGCCTGATTGCCGGTCTGCTGCTCCTGGTACGACATGCCGCTCCAGGCGTAGTCGTACCCGGCGGGCAGGCTCTGCGCCAGAATGTCGCCCATCGCCGCCATCGCAGTGCTGCTGCTCACCCCTTCCGCCGCGGAACCGCTCACCGACACCGACGGAAACTGGTTGTACTGCTGCAGGAACGGCGCACCAACGGTGGGCGTGATGGTCACGAGATTACTCAGGCGCACCCGCTCACCGTTGTTGCTGCGCACAAACAGCTCGCTGATTTGCCCGGCGCGCTCGCGCCACTGCATCTCATTTTGCATCACCACGTGGTAGACGCGGTTGTTGACGCTGAAATCGCCGGCACGCGTGCCGCCAAATGCGGTCTGCAGGCTGCTGAAGATGCGTGACACCGGTACGTCGAGACGCGCCGCGCGCTCGCGGTCAACGGTCAGCGTCAGCTGCGGCACGTTGCTGCTCCAGGTGGTGAATACGCGGCTCAGCTGCGGATGCTGGTTGGCTTTCACCAGCACCTCGCGGGTGATGCGCTCCAGCTCCGCCGGACTCTGCCCCGCCTGCGCCTGAATACGCAGGTCGAAGCCGGAAGCATTGCCCAGCCCCGGCAGCGTCGGCGGGGCAAAGGTCATGATGGTTGCTTCCGGCAGCGCCAGCAGCTGGCGCTGAAGGGTACCCATCACTTCATCCAGCGGCGGACGCTCGCTCCAGTCCTTCAGCATGATGGAGATAAACCCGCCGTTGGAGGCGCTGGTGCCGTTGAGGATGTTAAACCCGGAGACCTGAATCACGTCTTCCACCGCCGGATGTTTAGCAATTAATTCGCGTGCCGTAGCCATCACCGCCTCGGTGCGCTCCAGCGATGCCGCTTCCGGCAGCTGAACGCTGGCGAAGAAGTAGCCCTGATCTTCCTGCGGCAGGAAGCCTTTAGGCATCGACATAAAGCTGAACACCACCACAGCCGCCGCGCCTGCGGTGGCCAGCAGTGCCAGCCACGGACGAAGGGTGAATATACTCACCATGCGGGAGTAGAGGCTACGCGTGGCCTCCAGCCCCCGGTTGAAGCCGCGGAAAATCGCCGCGGGCTGCACCGGACGCGGACGCAGCAGCAGCGCACACAGCGCGGGCGTCAGCGTCAGCGCCACCAGGCTTGAGAGCGTTACGGCGGTGGAGAGCGTGACCGCAAACTGGCGGTACAGCTCGCCGACAATCCCCGGCAGCAGCGCCACCGGCACGAATACCGCCAGCAGCACCAGCGTCGTCGCGATCACCGGCCCGGCAATCTGGCGCAGCGCCAGCGCGGTCGCCGCCGTCCGGCTCTGCCCTTCCGACATCAGCGTTTCGACGCTCTCCACTACCACGATGGCGTCATCCACCACCATGGTCAGCGCCAGAATAATGGCGAACAGGCTGAGCGTGTTGGCGGAATAGCCAAGCGTGTAGAGCACCGCAAAGGTGCCCACCAGCGACACCGGAATGGCAAGGGCGACAATCAGCGTGGCGCGCCAGCTCTGCAGAAACAGGGAAACGACCACAACCACCGCCAGCATCGTCAGCGCCAGAGAGACGCCAATCTCTTTAATGGTGGCAGCCACGAAGGTGGTGGTGTCGAATTTCACCTCATAAACCAGGTCGTCCGGGAAGCGCGTCGAGAGACGCTCCAGCTCTGCACGCACCGCCCCGGCGACGCGCAGGGCGTTAGCAGACGGAGTGGGGTAAATGCCGAGGTAGGCGGAGTCATGTCCGTTCAACTGCGCGCCGGAGCTGTAGCTGCGCGAGCCAAGTTCGATGGTGGCAACGTCCTGCAGGCGCACCAGTTGCCCCATCTCGCCCGCGCGGATGATGATGTTGGCAAACTCTTCTGCCTGGTTCAGTCGCCCCAGCCCGTTGATGGTCAGGGTCTGCTGCTGGCCGTTAAAGACCGGTGGTGTACCGACCTGGCCTGCCGCGCCCTGCACGTTCTGCTCGCGCAGCGCCTGCGCCACGTCGTCGGTGGTGACGTTGAGCGCGTTCATGCGATCGGGCCGCAGCCAGATGCGCATGCTGTAGTCGCGCGCGCCAAACATCTGCACCTGCCCGACGCCGGGCAAACGGGACAGCGCCTCGCGCACCTGAGTGCTGGCGTAGTTGCTGACAAACAGCGGCGTATGGGTGTTTTCCGGTGAGTAAAGACTTACCCCCATCATCAGGTTGGTGGCGCGCTTGCGCACCTGCACGCCGTTTTGCTGTGCCTCGGCCGGTAGCTGTGCCGTGGCCTGCGACACGCGGTTTTGCACGTCGATGGCGGCCAGATCCGGGTCTGTCCCGGCAGCAAACGTGATGTTCAGGCTGTAGGTGCCTTCATCCGAACTGGTGGACTCCATATACAGCATGTGGTCCACGCCGTTAAGCTGGGTCTCCAGCGGCGTGGCGATGGCCTCGGCCACGTCAGCCGCGCTGGCCCCCGGCCATGACGCTGACACATTCACGACCGGCGGCGTGATCTGCGGATACTGCTCCACCGGGATCAGCTTCAGCGCGATAGCCCCCAACAGGGTAATGACCAGCGCAATCACCATCGCAAAGCGCGGGCGTTTGATGAAAAACGTCAGCATGATGGCTCCTTAATTCAGTATCTGGACGGCAGCGCCGGGCTGAACACGCTGCACGCCGTCAGCGATCGCTCGCTCACCAGGCTGTACGCCAGAGGCGATCTGGAACTGCTGCCCGATCTGTCCGGCGACCGTCAGCGGACGTTTTTCCGCCTTGCCGTCGGCGTTGACCACCCAGGCGAAGAAACCGTCGTCATTCTGCTGTACGGCAGCGGCGGGTAGCGTCATAACCGGCGTTGCGCTGGCGGGCCGCAGAAAAACATTCACATTGCCGCCGGGCAGCAGCTGATGGCGTGGATTGGCGAATTCGGCGCGCAGCATCACGCTGGCGGTGCGCGGGTCGATGCGGTTGTCCACCGACGTCAGCTCGCCGACGATACGCTGGCCGTTGTTGTCAATTAACGCCTGCCAGGCCTGCTTCATGGCGCGGAGATCGTTATGCTTGCCGACTTTAGCGGCAAACGCGCCCTCTTCCAGCGCAAAAGCAATGCGGATCGGATCCAGCTGCACCACATCCACCAGTACGCCGCTTGCGGGGTTGACCAGGCTGCCGACGTGGAAGTTGCTGTGCCCCACGCGCCCGGCAATCGGTGATGTGATGCGCGTGTACCCCAGCGTCACGTTGCGGGTTTCCAGCCGGGCTTTCGCCTGTTCCAGCGCAGCGCGGGCAACATCGCGCTGCATACGGGCGTTATCCACATCGTGGCGGCTGATGGCGTTGTTGTTGCCCAGGCTTTCAAAACGGGAGAGCTGCTGCTGCGCCTGCCGCAGCGTCGCTTCAGCGCTTGTCACCTCGGCCTGGGCCAGACGCACGGCAGCACGCGGCTCGGCATCATCCAGTTCGAACAGCACGTCGCCTTTTTTCACATATTGCCCGTCGCGGAAGTTGATTTTGGTTATCACGCCTTCCGTGCGTGCGCGCAGCTCAACGGTGTGAATCGCCTCGATGCGGCCCGGGATCTGGCGCTCAGCAGCGTGGGTAGTTTGTTCCACGGTGGCAACGCGAACAGGAATGGCGGCGGCAAAGGCAGGTGGCAGGGTGAAGGTAAACAGTGCGAACAGGAGTGGGAATTTCATGGGAGTACCTCAGGGTTGTTGCCCTCACCCCGGCCCTCTCCCAACGGGAGAGGGAGGTCAGGGTCCCCTCTCCCTGTGGGAGAGGGTTAGGGTGAGGGCAAAAGGTTATGCAGCCTTACGGAACCTGCGGGTGAGTCGCTTCTCGATTTCGACGACGAAGAACATCACGCCCGCTACCGCAAGCGTTACGAACCAGTAGCGCAGCGGCAGCGCTTCCGTCCCGAACAGCATCTGCATAAACGGCAGGTAGATAATGGCCGCCTGGAGCAGGAACAGCACGCCGGTCACCAGCCAGATCCCTTTGTTTGCCAGCAGGCCGCGGTTCAGGGAGAACCCTTCGGTGTTGCGGCAGTTAATCATGTACACCCACTGGGCGCAGACCAGCATCTGCAGCAGCACGGTGCGGATGAACTCCGCGCTGTGACCGCGCGGGGCCAGCAGGGCTTCCAGCGCAAAGGCGGCGATGGCAATCATGGTGCCCACAAAGGCCACGCGCCACACGGCGTACGCGTCCATCACGTGCTGCCCGGTCTGACGTGGCGGACGGCGCATGATGTTGCGCTCGGCGGCTTCAAACGCCAGGCCGAAGGAGAGCGTGGCGGAGGTTGCCATGTTCATCCACAGAATCAGTACCGGCGTCAGCGGAATGATGTTCCCCGCCAGCAGCGCAATCACAATCAGCAGCCCCTGCGCCAGGTTAGTTGGCATGATGAACAGAATGGTTTTCTTCAGGTTGTCGTAGACACGACGCCCCTCTTTTACCGCGCTGGCAATGGTGGCGAAGTTATCGTCCGTCAGGACCATGTCCGCCGCCTCTTTGGTCACTTCCGTGCCTTTGATGCCCATCGCAATACCCACGTCCGCCTGACGCAGCGCCGGGGCATCGTTCACGCCGTCGCCGGTCATGCCGACGATTTCGCCTTTATCCTGCAGCGCTTTCACCAGGCGCAGCTTATGCTCCGGGCTGGTACGGGCGAAGATGTCATACTTCACCGCCGCGTCCGCCAGCTCGGTGTCATCCATCTTCTCCAGCTGGTAGCCGGTCACCGCCTGCTCGCTGTTGGTGATCCCCAGCATCTGGCCAATGCTCATTGCCGTCTGCGGGTGATCGCCGGTGATCATCTTCACGCGGATCCCCGCCTGCTGGCAGGCGTTAATGGCGTCAATGGCTTCCGGGCGCGGTGGATCCATCATCCCGGCGATACCGAGGAAGATCAGACCGTGGCTGAGATCGTCATGCGTCAGCGCCTGCTCGCCGTTTGCCGGTTTGAACGCTGCGGCCACCATACGCAGTCCCTGGCGCGCATAGCGCTCCATCTCGCTTTCCCAGTACGCGCGGTCAAACGCCTGCGCACCGTTGCGGGTCTGCTGCTGTGCGCAGAGGGCGAAAATCACATCCGGCGCGCCGGTGATCAGGATTTGCTCCTCACTGCCAATCTGGTAGTGGGTGCTCATGTACTTGTACTGCGAGTCGAACGGGATTTTGTTAATCAACGTGGTCATCACCGGCGCGAGGTGGGCTTTCGCCGCCAGCACCTTCAGCGCGCCTTCGGTCGGCCCACCGGTGATGCCCCACAGGCCGCGCTCGTCCTGAATCAGCTGGCTGTCATTGCACAGGTCGATGGTGCGCAGGTACTGCTCCAGCACGGTGTCCGGCTGGATCTGCATCGGCTCGTCGCTGCCTTCCAGGTAAATGTTGCCCACCGGCTCGTAGCTGTTGCCGTCCACGCGGTAGCAGGCGTCAGCGGTGATGATGGCCTTCACCGTCATTTCGTTCATGGTCAGGGTGCCGGTTTTATCCGAGCAGACCACGGTCATCGCCCCCAGGGTTTCAACCGTTGGCAGCTTGCGGATAATCGCCCGCTTGCGCGCCATCGCCTGCACACCCAGCGAGAGGATAATGGAGATAATCGCCGGCAGACCTTCCGGTACGGACGCCACCGCCAGGCTAATCAGCGAGAGCAGCAGCTCGCCCATTGGGATCTCGCGGAACACCAGGCTGAAGATAAACAGCGCCGCCATCATCGCCAGAATAATGGCGAAGATAGCCTTGCCCAGCTTGTCCATCTGTACCAGCAGCGGCGTGCGGTGTTTTTCAATCCCGTCCATCATCTGGTTGATGTGGCCAAGCTCGGTCTCCTGCCCGGTGGCAATCACCACGCCGATCCCCCCACCCGCGCTTACGGTGGTGCCCGAGAAGACCAGGTTAGTGCGATCGCCCAGCGGCAGTTCACCGGTCAGCGGGTTGGTGTGTTTATCTACCACCGTTGATTCGCCGGTGAGAATCGCCTCTTCCACGCGTAAATTATGTGCTTCGATTAAGCGCATATCTGCGGGAATACGATCCCCCGCCCGTAAAACAATAATATCCCCCGGAACTATTTCAGTTGTGGGTATTGTTTCATGGTTGCCATCGCGAATAACACGCGCCTCGCTGGAGAGCATATTACGAATACTCTTCAACGATTTTTCCGCGTTGCTTTCCTGAATATGACCAATTAACGCATTGATCACCGCCACGCCTAAAATAACCAGCGTATCAACCCAGTGGCCCATTATTGCCGTTAATACGGCTGCGGCCAGCAGGACATAAATCAGAACATCATTAAAATGGGCTAAAAAACGCAGCCAGGCGGGTTTACCTTTTTTCTCCGGCAGCGCATTCGGGCCATGTTTTTGCAAACGCGCCTGCGCCTCTGCACGCTCCAGACCCCTGGCCTGGCTCTGGGTGTGCGCAAGCACCTGCTCTACGGTCTGCTGGTATGCCAGCCCGCCGGAAGGCGGCACGTTCGGGGACAATTTTTTTTCGGTCATCGTATTTTTCCTTCAATATCCGGTGAACTGAAGCCTGAATTCCTTTCGGGCTAAAATAAATTCATTTTAAAGTCTTGCGAGTAAAATTGATCTACCGCAATATAATGACTTCTCGGTTATTCAAAACTGCATAAAACTATTTCGATGAGCCAATTTTTACAAAATATTTCTAAACCAACTTTAAACGAGGAGGAACCATGTTTGGTATTTATCGCGGACGCCGTCTGGCGTTATACATTATCGCAGCCATTGTTATTGCAACGTTAATTGGCTATAGCACCTATTCCTTTGTAAAATTATTTTCGTAATGCAGACATTAATTGACATAACGCGATATTCTTTTAATCGCACATGAGAATTTATTTTTATTTTACGAATAAGAAGCTGATAAGTGGTGATTATTTCAGTGAAACCGGGTGGGCGGGTTTATATTGCTTTACGTTCCGGGATGCCGGACAATGACATTTTTAACTGACGATTAACATTACGATGAAACACCCGTTAGAATCGCTGCTCACTGCGGGCGGCATTTTATTGCTGGCCCTGCTTTCGTGCCTGCTGCTACCGGCACCCTCTCTCGGGCTGGTGCTGGCGCAGAAGCTGGTTCAGACCTTCCACATGGTCGACCTTAACCAGCTCTACACCATTTTGTTCTGCGTGTGGTTCTTACTGCTCGGCGCCATCGAATTCTTCGTGCTGCGTTTCGTCTGGCGCCGCTGGTTTTCACTGGCGTCGTAAGCGTGATGCAGGCCCGGTCAGGCGAAACCGCCACCGGGCAAAACAGATCAGTGTGCCCTGCTGTGGTTCTCTTTACGATACGCCCCAGGCGGCTGGTTGAACGTGCGGGTGAAGATGCGGGTGAAAGTCTGCTGCGAGTCAAACCCGTAACGCAGGCAGATGTCGTACACCCGGGCGTCTGATTCGCGCAGATCCCGCGCCGCCAGCAGCAGCTTGCGTTCACGGATATAGCGCCCCAGACTCTCCCCTTTGTATTGCATAAACAGCCGCTGCAGGTGCCATTTCGAGTAACCCGCATGGCGGGCAATCTCTTCGATACGTAATGGCTGGTGCAGGTTATCGTCGATCCACTCGACGATAGTGTCGATGACTTGAGCGGAAATGGTCATACTGCTCTCCCCTTCAGCTTCCTGATTGATCATTATTCCCACCACTCACGAAATGTTTGCGTGGGATCACTCACCCGGACAGGCTCGCCCAGCGCGGGTGTCAACAGCCGATAATTTTTGTCCTTGCTGGCTTTTGCCAGTTGGATCAGCGGATCGTTCCAGGTATGTTTCGCCAGCACGAAGCGCCCGTTATGTCCCGGCACCACGGCTTTCGCGTTCAGATCCACCGAGGCCTGCGCCGTCTCTTCCGGGAGCATATGGATGTACTTCCAGTCCTGGTCGTACTGACCGTTTTCCATAATGGCTAAATCCACTTCGCCAAACTGCTCGCCGATGGCCTTAAAATGCGGCCCGTAACCTGAATCGCCGCTGTAATAAATCTTCTGTTCGGGCGTAACGAACATAAAACTGCCCCACAGGGTTTGATTGCGCTTGATGCCGCGCCCGGAGAAGTGACGCGCGGGCAGTACATGTACCGTCAGCGCCTCGCTGATGCGCACCGACTGGTTCCAGTCGCGCTCTTCAATAATCTCCGGCTTCATTCCCCAGTAACGCAGGTGCGATCCCACGCCCAGCGGAGTGACCACGCGTTTCACCTTTGGCAGCAGCGCCGTGATGGTGGCGTAATCCAGGTGATCGTAGTGATCGTGCGAAATGATCAGCAGGTCGATCTCCGGCATGCTGATCGCCTGCCAGGGATACTCCCCGGCGAAGGCTTTGTTGAGGAATGAAAACGGCGCAGCGTAATTCCCGAGAACGGGGTCGATAAGGATCCGTTTCCCCGCCAGTTGCATATACCAGGAGGAGTGACCGAGCCACACCAGCGTCTCCTGCTCCAGCGGCAGGCTTGCGAGATCGGTTTTCACCAGCGGCAGCGGCTGTGCAGGACGGGCGTTTTCAGTCTTTTTGGTCAGGAACTCCCACATCGCCACCAGCATATTTTTGTCGCCGTTATAGCCTGGCGTGGGCAACGTATTGTGGAATTTGCCGTCGCGATACTGCGGCGAGGCCTCCACTTCCGTGAGCTGCGCACCCTGCGGTGGCTGGCCAAATCCGGCATTCAGAACAAACGGTAAACTCGCGGCTGAAGCAATAATCATGACAAACACCACGCAGATGAAGAGGGACTTTTTCATATCCTGACCCGAAAACGCGCCCCATCCGATGGTTTGCGCGGGCTGAACTTGATTATGAGTGAGTAAGCACTCATTATAGATATGATGATAAAGTCGTCAAGACGTTTTCGATCTTTGACATTCCGCGTTGCAGCGGGTCAAAGCACGTGTTTCAATCAGGGTTTTTACAATTGACAGGAGGAAAAATTTAGTGGCACGTCCGAAGAGTGAAGATAAAAAACAGGCCTTACTGGACGCCGCAACCGCGGCATTTGCGCAGTCAGGTATTGCCGCCTCAACGGCGTTAATTGCCCGTAAAGCGGGCGTCGCCGAAGGTACCCTGTTCCGCTACTTTGCTACCAAAGACGATCTGCTGAATGCCCTCTACCTGCACCTCAAGCAGGACCTCTGTCAGTCAATGCTCTCTAATCTGGACCGCAGCCTTACCACACCGAAAGAGCATACGCGAAACATCTGGAACAGCTATGTGGACTGGGGGATTCGTAACCCCGTTGCGCATGCGGCAATCCGCCAGATAGGCGTGAGTGAAAAGCTGAGCGCCGAAACGGAACTGGCGGTGAAAGAGATGTTCCCGGAGCTGCATGAACTCTGCCGCCGCTCGGTGCGCCAGGTGTTTATGTCCGATGAGTTTAAAACCTTTGGCGATGCGCTTTTCTTATCGCTTGCCGAATCCACAATGGAATTTGCCACCCGCGATCCTTCTCGCGCCGTCGATTTTAAAGCGCTCGGGTTTGAGGTTATGTGGCGCGGGCTTGCCCAGGAAGAGAGCGATGGACAGTAAATCCCTGCAGGAGCACGCCAAACGCGTGGCGCTGGAGCTGCCTTTCACCGAACACTGCTGGCCGTTTGGACCGGAATACGATGTGTTTAAGATAGGCGGAAAAATTTTTATGCTGATGGGCACCGTACATGGACGGCCCCACGTCAGCCTGAAGTCAGACCCGGAAAAATCGCTGTTAAACCAGCAGATTTATCGCGGGGTGGAACCGGGCTATCACCTCAATAAAAAACACTGGATTTCCCTCTACGGTACCGACGACGTTACGCCAGAGCTGGTGACCGATCTCATCAATGACTCGTGGAATCTGGTGGTGGATAAGCTGCCGAAAAAAGACCAGAAGTGGATCAGACCGGTTTGATTGTTCGTCTGAGACGAACAGTATAAGCGCTCGAATCGCACTTATCTTTTTCCGCGTCTCGCTGTAATCTGCTCTCCTTTCGCGCCCGCGTGCGGGCGAATTTCATTACCAGGAGTTGTTATGGATATTATTTCTGTCGCCCTGAAACGCCACTCCACCAAGGCGTTCGACCCCGCTAAAAAACTGACCGCAGACGAAGCGGAAAAGATCAAAACCCTGCTGCAATACAGCCCGTCCAGCACCAACTCTCAGCCGTGGCACTTTATTGTCGCCAGCACCGAGGAAGGTAAAGCTCGCGTGGCGAAATCTGCCGCAGGCACTTACGTCTTCAACGAGCGCAAAATGCTGGACGCTTCTCACGTGGTGGTGTTCTGCGCAAAAACCGCGATGGACGATGCCTGGCTGGAACGCGTGGTGGATCAGGAAGAGGCCGATGGCCGTTTCAACACGCCAGAAGCCAAAGCGGCGAACCATAAAGGTCGTACCTACTTCGCTGACATGCACCGTGTGGATCTGAAAGATGACGACCAGTGGATGGCGAAACAGGTTTATCTGAACGTGGGTAACTTCCTGCTGGGCGTGGCTGCGCTGGGCCTGGATGCGGTACCGATTGAAGGCTTCGACGCCGCGATCCTCGACGAAGAGTTCGGCCTGAAAGAGAAAGGTTTCACCAGCCTGGTGGTGGTGCCGGTTGGGCATCACAGCGTGGAAGATTTCAACGCCACGCTGCCAAAATCTCGCCTGCCGCTGAGCACGATTGTGACTGAGTGCTAATCAGTACTGGCACGCTGGATCCCGGCGTGCCAGCTATTAATAAAGCGTGATCTGCGGATGCTTTACCCCACACACCAACGCATAACGCGTTAAGGTATCCAGACTGGCACGTGTGATATTTGCTTCCATTCGGGAAACCGTTGGCGCGCTAACCCCCATCCTTTCAGCCACCTGCGCACGCGTCAGTCCGGCCTGGTTTCGCCATTGCGCCAGCATGTCACGCAGACGCGCTTTACGCTCTTCCGCATCAAAAGATGCTTGTACCTTTGAATCACTTAATAACTCTGCTCTTAATTCGTCCCAGTTAATAATCTTCTTGCTCATCTAACATCTCCTGTTAGTAGACATAATTCCCCGACTATGGAGCAACCCAACTGTTCTTATTTCAAACAAGCCATGTGGCAATGGCTTGTTATCAGGCTCACTCAATGCCGTTGGATGAGTACGCAGTTTATGACGACATTAACATATAAGGCAATTTGCATTAAAGGCTAATCTCACCTTTCGTGATTTACCTTACACGTTTGCGCCAGGATCAACCGAGTCCACGTCGATTCCCTGAATCCTTCTCGCAAAAAACTTACCTGGCCGGGTTACCCGCGTGCCAGATTCGTTCTGCATAGCGCCCAATCACCGCCAGCGACGCCGCGAGGAGCAGGAAGAACACCACTTTATTCATGCCGTCCCAGAAGTATTCGAAGTAGCGGGTGTAGAGGTTAATGGCGAGGAAGGTCAGGCCAAAACCGCGCAGCATGCCGTCGTCGGTTTTAAGGCTGATGTAAATGCATAGCACCGCCGCCACGGCGAACAGCAGCGCCCACGGCAGCAGCGAAGCCTGCGTAACGCCATACCAGTTATCGATATCGTAGTTGCCGAAAATCGACATGATCCACAGGGCGACAAACAGATACGTGAGCCCCATCGCTTTGCTGGTCGTGTATAGATGGCGCGCCTGCAGCCTTCCGCGCAACAGCCAGCACAGTGCCAGCAGCGCACCGCCGAAGAAGATAAAGCGTACCGGGTAGTTCATTCCCAGCCAGTAGGCGCCCCAGCCGGACATATAGCCCGTCTCCGCACCAAACCAGTTACCGAGTGAGAGCAGGAAAAACAGCCACACCAGGCCGGAGCGACCAAAGAAGCCCACCAGCCCGTAAACCGCACATCCCGCCAGGAACAGCGGTGCGATATGGCCGCTGCCGTTATCCAGCCGCTCCCCGAGTTGCCAGAGCGCGATGGCGGTAAAGAGCACGCCGAGAAAAAGCATGGCTTCAGTGCTGTAATGCCACTGCGTTTCCCGACGCTGTCGGCTGAAGCCCCACAGATAAAACAGCACGGCAACCAGCGCAGGCAGCCCGATGCGGGCGATGGAGGAGAAAGAGAAGAATGCAATAATGCGCGCCATCAGTTCACTGTCGGAGAACAGGCTGCCGATAGCAATAATCACGCAGGCCAGCGCCGTCCAGAAGGCATAGCGGCTGAGCCGCTGCCAATCCATGGTGACGCGTGTCAAGGTGCCCGCCAGACGCTGATGTTCGTCAGCGCTTAATGTGCCTTCCTGCTGCCACTCGTTGAGCGCGCGGCGCAAAAGCCGCTCCTGTTTTCGGGTTACCTTCATTTTGCCTGCTCCGCCAGCCATTCCATCGCCCTCTCCCCCGCGTCATCCACCGGCAGATAGACCAGCAGCCGCGATCCATTACGCGGTGCAGAGTACCAGTACATCTGCTGCAGGGTAAACTCGCCCAGCTCAGGATGGGTAAACAGCTTGAGCTGGTTCTCCACCCCGCGCACGTCATTGCGCTGATGCCACAGGGTTTTAAATTCTTCAGACACAGCAAAGAAACGCGCCAGTTTCGCTTCCCACAGCGGATCGCCCCGGTGCTCGGCCATCGCCGCGCGGAAATAGGAGACAAAGATCGGCAGCACGTCGTCACGCTTGCCAAGCCGCGCACGCCATGCGGGATGGGTGAGGAAAAGATAAATACAGTTGCGATCTTCCGGCGGGATCGCATTGAAATCGACGCCCATTAAGTGCCCGAAGCTGTCGTTCCACGCCACGATATCGAAGTTGGGTTTCTGGATGCTGGCGGGTTTCGGCATGAGGGTATCAAGCAGGCGACGCGTGCCCTCGCTGATCCCCTCGCAGCCCGTCGCCTGTGGCGCTTCACCCGGCGGCAATCCGGCCAGCACAAACAGATGGCGCGTCTCGGTCGGGGTGCATTGCAGCGCTTTTGCCACTGCCGCCATCACGGTGCTGGAGGGATTAACATCTCTGCCCTGCTCCAGCCACGTGTACCAGGTCACGCCCACGTCAGCCAGCAAAGCCACCTCTTCACGGCGCAGCCCCGGCGTGCGGCGGCGGCCGCTGCGCGGCAATCCAAGACGCTGTGGATCAAGGCTCTCACGCCGGGCGCGTAAAAATGCCCCCAGCTGTTTTCGCGTGTCGTCCTTGAGTGAGACAACAGGTTCAGACATCAGCGCCATAACTCCCCCTGCATGGTAGTGCCAGTACCAGTATAAGCAAGAACTGGTACCCGTTTATCAGATCGTTGATGCTACGACCATCTGTTGAATGACGCAATGGAGTTACCATGAATACGTCAGTTGTTTCACCGGGTCGCGCAGGCCTGATATTGCTGTTAACCGGCCAGATGCTGCCGCTGATTGATACCTCGATCACCAACGTGGCGCTGGACGCTATCACCCACTCCTTGCACGCCACCGCCACCGAACTGGAGCTGATTGTCGCGCTCTACGGCGTGGCCTTCGCCGTCTGCCTTGCCCTTGGCAGCAAGCTCGGGGATAACCTCGGGCGCCGTCGTCTGTTTATGTGGGGCGTGGCAAGTTTTGGCCTGGCGTCGCTGCTGTGCGGAATGGCGGGAACCATTGAGCAACTGCTTGCCGCGCGCATCATTCAGGGCGCAGGAGCGGCGCTGATCGTGCCGCAAATCCTCGCCACGCTGCACGTGACGCTAAAAGGCACGGCCCATGCGAAAGCGATCAGCCTGTTTGGCGGTATCGGCGGCATTGCGTTTATCGTCGGGCAGATGGGCGGCGGCTGGTTGGTGTCGGCGGATATCGCCGGGCTGGGCTGGCGTAACGCCTTCTTTATCAACGTGCCCATCTGTCTGGTGGTTCTGGGCTTGAGTCGTCGCTATGTGCCGGAAACCCGTCGCGAAACCGCGTCGCGCATTGACTGGACGGGCACCGTCCTGCTGGCCGTCATTCTCTGCTGCCTGCTGTTTCCGATGGCCCTCGGCCCTCAGTGGCACTGGTCCTGGCCGCTGAAGGCCGCACTGATGGCGATTATCCCGCTGGGGTATCTGATGGTCTTAAATGCCCGTAAAAAAGAGCGTGAGGATGCCCATCCGCTGATCCCGCCGCGTCTGATGCAGCTTCGCAGCATCCGCTTTGGCGTGCTGATTGCGCTGCTCTTTTTCAGCGTCTGGTCCGGGTTTATGTTCTGTATGGCGCTGACCATGCAAACCGGTCTGGGAATGGCACCGTGGCAGTCGGGGAACAGTTTTATCGCCCTGGGGGTGACCTATTTTATATCGGCATGGTTTGCCCCGCGTCTGATTGCCCGCTACAGCACCAGCTCGATTCTGCTGACCGGGCTGGCGATTCAGATTATCGGCCTGCTGGCGCTGATTGCCACCTTCCGTCTCTGGGGCATGGACAACACGGCGCTGACGCTGGCACCGGCAACCGGGCTGGTTGGCTATGGGCAGGCGCTGATCGTCAACAGCTTCTACCGCATCGGGATGCGCGACATTCAGCCAGACGATGCCGGGGCGGCCAGCGCGATTTTAAGTACGCTGCAGCAGGCCGCCCTGGGGCTTGGCCCGGCGATTTTTGGTGCGATCCTGCTGCACGCGCTGCAAAACCACCACGGCGATTACACCCAGGCGATTAACGTCTTCCTCGCCGTGGAAACCGGCATGATGATCCTGCTGGGGCTGGCAACGTTACGTATGCGCCATCGTCTGTGCCTGCCGGTGGTGAAAACCTGCCACGCCACCAAATAAGCCGCGAATTTGCATAATAGATCCGCAGCCGCCATTATGGGGCTGCATCAATACAGGAGACGTTATGCAGGAATTAATTGCTCAGGTTGAAGAGTTAGGGATTGAAATTAATCACACCACCTCGTTAGTGATTATCTTTGGTATTATTTTTCTTACCGCCATCATTGTTCATTTTATTCTGCACAAAGTGGTGCTCCGCGCTTTCGAGAAACGCGCGCAGGCCAGCAGCCATTTATGGTTGCAGATCATTACGCAGAACAAGTTATTTCACCGCCTGGCGTTTACCCTTCAGGGGATAATCGTCAACGTTCAGGCGGTACTGTGGCTGCAAAAAGGCAGCGAAGCAGCGGAAATGCTCACCACCTGCGCGAAGCTGTGGGTGATGGTGTATGCCCTGCTCTCTTTCTTCTCGCTGCTGGACGTGATTTTTAATCTGTCGCAGAAAATGGCGACCGCCTCACAGCTGCCGCTGAAGGGGATCTTCCAGGGGATCAAGCTGGTGAGCGCCATTCTGGTGGGGATCTTAATTATCTCCCTGCTGATCGGCCAGTCACCCGCCATTCTGATAAGCGGCCTGGGGGCCATGGCGGCGGTACTCATGCTGGTGTTTAAAGACCCCATTCTGGGGCTGGTCGCCGGTATTCAGCTCTCCGCTAACGATATGCTCAAGCTCGGCGACTGGCTGGAGATGCCGAAATACGGCGCTAACGGCACGGTGACGGACATTGGTCTCACCACGGTTAAAGTCCGCAACTTCGATAACACCATCACCACCATTCCGACGTGGGCGCTGGTCTCCGACGCGTTCATCAACTGGAGCGGCATGTCTGCCTCCGGCGGGCGACGCATTAAGCGCAGCCTGAATATCGACACCACCAGCATTCACTTCCTCGACGAGCAGGAGCAGCAGAAGCTGATTCAGGCGAAACTGCTGAAGCCTTATCTGGCCGCGCGTCATGAGGAAATAAACCTGTGGAATCAGCAAAACGGTGAAGGGGAATCGGTATTAAACCTGCGCAAGATGACCAATATCGGCACCTTCCGCGCCTACCTGAATGAATATCTGCGTAACCACCCGCGTATTCGTAAAGATATGACGCTGATGGTGCGCCAGCTGGCGCCTGACGCAAATGGTCTGCCGATTGAAATATATGCCTTCACCAACACGGTGGTCTGGGCGGAATATGAAGAGATTCAGGCTGACATCTTCGACCATATTTTTGCCGTGGTGGATGAATTTGGTCTGCGTATTCATCAGTCCCCCACCGGGAACGATATTCGCTCCCTGGCGGGCGGCATCGCACAATAATCAGGTACTGGCGCGGGAAATAAAGCGCCAGTCCAGCATCACCCTCTCCGTGGGCGCATCCGGGTTGTCGATTTTATTCAACAGCAGATCGACTGCCTTGCGCCCGATATCCCGCGAAGGCTGTTCAATGGTGGTCAGCGAGATCATCTCCGCCAGCTCCGTACCGTCAAACCCTACCACCGCGATATCCTCCGGCACGCGCAGCCCCGCCTGCTGTATGGCCCGCAGCGCCCCTGCCGCAAGGGTATCGGACACGGCAAATACCGCGTCCGGCGGGTTGTCCTTCAGCAGATTTTGCATCGCCGCCATGCCCGCGCTGGAGCTGAGATCGCGGGCATATTCCACCGCCTGATAATCCAGATCCCGCAGGTGGAGCACGCTTTTGTAGCCGCGTTCGCGCAGGCGGGCATATTTGTAGCTGAGATCGTGATTGATCATCGCGATACGTTTGCGTCCGCCGTCGGCAAGCTGGCTGATGGCATGCTGTGACGCATCCACATCATTAATGCCCACGCAGGAGACCGTTCCGGCATCGGCGTATTCGGCGCACTGCACCCACGGCGCGGAGCCGATCAGGGCGGCGAGTTCAGGCAATTTTGAGAAGGCATCCATGGTGATAATGCCGTCGACGATTTTGCCCGACAGCAGGCTTAACCCCGAGCGGGAGCGTTCGATATCAGACCCGGAATTGCACAGCAAAATACGGTAGCCGTTCTTCTCGGCTTCCTCTTCAATGCCCTTCACCACTTCGGCACAGAACGGGTTGGCGATATTCGAGACCATCACCAGGATCATATAGCTGCGCGCGGTGCGCAGCTGGCGTGCCAGCAGGTTGGGCTGGTAATTGCTCTCTTTAATGGCCTGCAGGACGCGCTCGCGGTTTTTCGCCTTCACGGTATCGCTGTTGTTAAGCACGCGCGAGACCGTTGCCACGGACACTCCGGCAAGCTGAGCGATTTTCTGAATTGACATAGCGACGGCACTTCCTGCGGTTAACGTTTTATGCAGGCTACCATAAATTCGTTGCCCGGCGAACCGGGCAACGCGTTACGCTTGCACACGAACCCAGCGCTGCTGCTGATGGCTTTTCACAATGGCATCAATGATATACATCACGTTCGCCCCGTCGTGGAACGTCGCAAACTCGGGCCGTTCGGGCATCACGCCGGCCTGCACGGCACGGTAAAACTGCGCCATCATGTTTTTAAACGCATCGGGCCAGCCTTCGATGTGCCCGCCGGGGAAGTGAGCGCTATCGGCCACATCGCGGTTCATCAGACCTGGATCGTCACTGAGCGTCTGATTGGCCTGTGCGCGGTGGCCAATCCACAGCTGTTGCGGCACCTCCTGATCCCATGCCACCGATCGTTCGCTGCCGTTGATTTCAAACGTCAGACGGTTTTTGCGCCCGGCGCTCACCTGCGAAACGCTAAAGCAGCCTTTGCTGCCGTCGTCAAAGCGGAACAGGACTGAGCCAACGTCTTCGGTGGTGACCCGCTTGTCTTCATACTGCGCGTTTTCGTCATGAGTGAAGGTGTGATTGCCTGCCACGTTTGCCTTGCGCGTCGGCCAGACGATGGATAAATCGGCCATCACCTCGATGATGCGCCGCCCGGTAACAAACTGCACCGTGTCGCACCAGTGCGAGCCGATATCCGCCACCGCGCGCGACGCACCACCCAGGGCCGCATCCACCCGCCAGTTGTAGTCCGTTTCCAGCAGCATCCAGTCCTGCAGATAGCTGCCGTGCGCGGCGAAGATCCGCCCGATGCTACCCGCCCTCATCATGCTTGCGGCCTGGCGCACCATGGCAAACTGGCGATAGACAAAGCTGACGCCGTGGACCACCCGTGCCTGCTCCGCCAGCGCTACCAGCTCACGCGCTTCGTCCCGGGTCATGCACAGCGGCTTCTCGGAAAAGACGTGTTTTCCCGCGCGCAGGATCTGGCGATTAATCTCCGCGTGCAGATGGTTTGGCGTGCAGTTGTGCACCACGTGTAAATCCGGATGTGCAAGCAACGCCTCCACGCTGTCGAAGGCGTGCGGCACGTTAAGCTGACGCGCTTTTGCCTGCGCCTCGGCAAACGTACCGTCGCAGAGCGCCACCACCTGCACAAACCCGAGACGCCGAAGCGCCTCGATATGCGCCGGGCCGATAAACCCGCTGCCGATAATGCCGACGTTAATCATCGTTACCCCCTGCGGCAAAATCATCAAACGCGCGCCCGGAGACCGGAATGATGTGGCGGCGGATAAACTCGCTGCCTTCCCTCGCGCCGGTATCACCATCCTTCAGGCAGCACTCCCACTCCAGCACCGCCCAGCCGTCGTAGTCGTACTGGGTCAACTTGCTGAAGATGCCTTTGAAGTCGATCTGCCCGTCCCCCAGTGAGCGGAACCGCCCGGCCCGGTTGAGCCACGGCTGGTAGCCACCGTAGACGCCGCTGCGCCCGTTGGGGCGAAACTCGGCATCCTTCACGTGAAACGCTTTAATACGCGCATGGTAGATGTCGATAAAGGTCAGGTAGTCCATCTGCTGGAGCAGCATATGGCTTGGGTCGTAGAGAATGTTGCAGCGCGGGTGGTTATCAACAAGCGCCAGAAAACGCTCAAAGGTCACTCCATCATGCAGATCTTCCCCCGGATGCAGCTCAAAGCAGACGTTCACGCCCTGCTCGTCAAAGGCGTCCAGAATCGGGTGCCAGCGGGTTGCCAGTTCCTGGAACGCCGCCTGAAAACGCTGCTCATTGTGCGGCGGCCACGGGTAGAAAAACGGCCATGCCAGCGAGCCGGAGAAGGTGGCGTGCGCCTTCAGGCCTAATCTCGCCGAGGCCACAGCGGCCTGTTTCAGTTTTTCTGTGGCCCATGCCTGCCGGGCGGCGTCATTGCCGCGTACGGCTGCAGGGGCGAAGTGGTCAAACGCGTCACTGTACACCGGGTTTACCGCCACAAGCTGGCCTTCCAGATGGGTCGACAGCTCGCTGATCACCAGCCCGTGCTCCGACAGCGTGCCGGTGATGTCATCACAATAGGTCTGGCTTTCAGCCGCTTTCTGCACATCAAAAATAGCCGGATGGTTACAGGGGATCTGCACCGCCTTATAGCCCATCGCTGCCGCCCAGCCCGCCAGCCCGTCGAGCGTGTTGAACGGTGCATTCACACCAATAAATTGCGACAGAAAAATACCCGGTCCCTTAATCGTTCTCATACCACCTCCAGAACATTACGCCTTGTCATCGTCATACTTAAACGTGAGAAGGAAAATCAGCGCGATCGCCGCGGCAGCCACCGCCGGGATCCACCAGAACGTGACCCACGCCTGCGGAACGGCCTGCCCGGCCACCAGGCGGTTATAGAGCGCGCCGGATATCTGCGAGCCAAGCAGCATGCCGATGCCGTAGGTGAACATCACGATCATGCTCTGCGCCTGACCTTTGACCTTTTCGCCTGCGACCCGGTCGGTATAGATAAAGCCGACGACAAAGAAGAAATCGTAGCAGACGCCGTGCAACAGAATGCCGAGATAGAGCAGGATGCGCCCCTCTTCACTCACGCCCAGCGCAAACATGGCGTAGCGCACAAACCACGCCAGCATGCCGATCAGCAACATGATTTTCACGCCCAGGCGGCGGAACAGCAGCGGAATGACCAGCATGAAGACGATCTCAGACATCTGCCCGAACGACATGGCGGTACTGACATCCGCAATACCCGCATCCGCCAGATACGAAGCGGTGTAGGCGTAGTAGGTCCCCAGCGGGACGGAGATCAGCATCGCGCAGACGGAAAAGACGAAAAAGTGGCGGGTTTTAAGCAGCGCAAAGGCATCCGCGCAGAAGAGATCGCGAACCTGCACCGGCAGCCCTTTCGCGGGAGCAGGCGTGTGCGGTAGCGTCAGGCTGTAGAGAGCCAGCAGCACGGAGCTGACTGCCGCCACCTGGAAGATGGTGACGCTTGCCGCCACGCCGGTGACGCCGATGAAAATGCCCGCCACAATCCAGCCGATAGTGCCAAACACGCGCACCACCGGGAAGGTTTTATCCACGTTCGCCAGGCTGTGAAAGGCGATATTGTTGGTCAGCGCCAGCGTCGGCATATAGCAGAGCGTGTAACCAAACAGCAGGCCGATCAGCAGCGCACCGTTTTCCGCAATCAGCGCGCCCGGCACGAACCAGAGGATTGCCGCCCCGGCCAGATGCATCACCGCCATCACCTTTTGCGAAGCGAAGAAGCGATCCACCAGCATGCCGAGCACAAACGGCGACAGAATAGAGGCGATAGGCCCGGCGGAGAACGCATCGCCAATCAGCAACGACATGTTGTGCTGGGTCATCACCAGACCCAGCGTGACCGACCAGCTTCCCCAGATAAAAAACTGCAGAAACATCATCAGCGACAGACGCGGCACCAGCAGCCGGTGCGGTGCTATCGCCTTTCCACTACTTTCAGTTGTTGACACCATGATAAGCCTCACCCTCAAAAGTAATCGATTACAAAACAGTTCAAACAAAAAAGTAATCGATTACAAAATAAAGATCCTGTGGACGTAGAAGATTTGGGAGGAGGGTCACGATAAAGAGGCTTGCCTGATAAACAGATGTGTTCTGATTGGAATTATAGCCAATAGGCTATAAAATAATAAGGCGAGGAAGCTACAGGAGAAACGATGTGGAACGTCGAGACAACAGACAGATTTGATGAATGGTTCTTTGAACAAACAACAGCGTTAAAAGAAGATGTGCTGGCAGCAATGCATATTCTTTCTGAGTTTGGTCCGCAACTTGGGCGGCCGTTTGTAGACACCGTGAAGGCTTCAGCCTTTGGGAACATGAAAGAGTTACGAATTCAGCACAGAGGAAATCCCATCAGGGCCTTTTTTGCTTTTGATCCTGACCGCAAAGCAATTGTGCTCTGTGCCGGGGACAAAACCGGTTGCAACCAAAAACGGTTTTATAAAGAGATGATAGCGCTGGCTGACGTTGAGTATCACAGACATCTGGCGAATAAGGAGGCCATATGGCAACGCTAAAAGAACTTATGGCACAACAGAGCGCGGAAAGTCAGGAGCGCATTGCGGCGAAAGTTGAAGTAATGCGCAGAATTGTTGCGCTGAACCAACTGCGGGAAGAGCTCAATATTTCGCAGATAGAACTGGCTGTGGCAATGGGGGTAAAACAACCCACGGTGGCGAAAATCGAACAGCCGGGAAACGACCCCCGACTTTCAACGCTCAAACGCTATGTGAGTGCGCTTGGAGGGGAGCTAAGCATCGATGTGACGTTACCAAACGGGAAACGGATAGCGTTTGAGATTTAATAGTGCAACATGTAGGCCCGGTAAGCGCAGCGCCACCGGGCGTGAAGGCAGGTGCGGTCTGGTTTGGTGCGGTCTGTTGCCCTCACCCCGGACCGAACACCCACAGGGAGAGGGAGAAAAACGGGCTACTTTTTGCGTGAGAGCTTAAACGCGATAAACAGGAACACCACCCACACCGGCAGCAGCATGGCGGACAGACGCATGTCGTCGATGGTGCACATCAGCACCAGGATCATCGCCAGGAACGCGATACAGATATAGTTCCCCGCCGGATAGAGCAGCGCCTTAAACTGCGTCTCACGCCCCTTGCGGCGCATCGCGGCGCGAAAACGCAGGTGCGCCAGGCAGATCATGATCCAGTTCAGCAGCAGCGTGGCGACAACCAGCGCCATCAACAGACCAAAGGCGGATTTCGGCAGCAGGTAGTTGATCAGCACCACCAGCGACGTAATGGCCCCGGAAAGCAGCAGAGAGTTGACCGGCACGCCGCGGCGGCTGACGCGGGTGAGGAATTTCGGCGCATTCCCCTGCACCGAAAGGCCAAACAGCATGCGGCTGTTGGAGTAAACCCCGCTGTTATAGACCGACAGCGACGCCACCAGAATGACGAAGTTCAGCGCCGACGCCACCACGTTGCTGTTCAGATCGTGGAAAATCATCACAAACGGACTGCTGTCGGACTTCACTTCCACCCACGGGTAGAGCGCCAGCAGTACCACCAGCGAGCCGATGTAGAACAGCAGAATACGGTACACCACCTGGTTAACCGCTTTTGGAATGCTTTTATGCGGATCGCGCGCTTCGGCCGCGGTGATCCCAATCAGCTCCAGCCCGCCGAACGAGAACATAATCACCGCCAGCGACAGGATCAGCCCCTTCCAGCCCGTCGCCAGGAAGCCGCCGTGCTGCCAGAGGTTGTCGAGAGTGGCCCGCTCGCCGCCGTGGCCTGAGAACAGCAGCCACAGGCCAAAGCCGATCATGCCGATAATCGCCAGCACCTTGATCAGCGCGAACCAGAACTCGGTTTCACCATACAGGCGCACGTTCACGAGGTTAACGGCGTTGATGATAATAAAGAAGGCCGCAGCCCAGACCCACGTTGGCACCTCGGGCAGCCAGTACTGCATATAGATGCCTGCGGCGGTCAGTTCGGCCATTCCCACCAGCACAAACATCACCCAGTAGTTCCAGCCGGAGAGGAAGCCTGCGAACGGGCCCCAGTATTTATAGGCAAAGTGAGCGAACGAGCCTGACACCGGCTCTTCGACGACCATCTCGCCGAGCTGGCGCATGATCAGGAAGGCGATAACCCCGGCGATACCGTACCCCAGCAGGACCGCCGGGCCAGCCATCTGAATGGCGGGGCCGATACCCAGGAACAGCCCGGTACCGATCGCGCCGCCAAGGGCAATTAACTGAATATGTCGATTTTGCAAACCACGTTGCAGCGTCGGGTTCTGTTCCGACGAAGCTTCAGCGCTACCGTTGCCTGAAGCGGATGACGCGTCTTTCACGTCCTACCCCTGTCTCTTTTTTAGAAGGGGCACGTTTTAACACTTCATGCTGGTGGTAGCAAGTTTAACGCCGGGCCACTGCGTGCACCCGGCGGATAAACGTCACGAACCGATGATCCCACCGTCCGCTTTGGTGATAACCACCGTCGACGAACGCGGACGTCCGTTCGGGTTCGCGTCTGGCCAGTTGGAAACAGCACGCGGATTGGCCGGGTCGGTAATATCATCCCCGCCCTCTCCCGGATGCTGAATGTTAATAAACAGCGTGCGGTTGTCCGGCGTAAACGCAATCCCGGTGATTTCACACCCGCGTGGGCCGGTCAGGAAACGGCGATACTCATTGGTGCCCGGAATGGTAGCCACCATCTGGTTATTGCCCATCCCTTCGTACGCTTTCTTATTAATGGTGCTGGAAGAGACATCGGTCTGGATCCACAGCACGCCCTGGTGATCGAACGACAGGCCATCCGGGCTGCCGAATGCTGCACCCTGCATGGAGCCTTTGGCCTTCGGATCGTCGCTGTCGGTACGCCCGGCCATCACCAGAATATCCCACTTAAAGCGAGCGGCGGCCGGATCGGCTCCCTCTTCGTGCCAGTGCATAATATGACCAAACACGTTGTTGGCACGCGGGTTGGCGGCATCGACCGGCGCTTTGCCCTCCTTCCCGCGATCGCTGTTGTTGGTGAGCGTACAGTAGACGCTGCCGCTGGCGTGCGGATCGACCGCAATCCACTCCGGACGATCCATTTTCGTCGCCCCCACCACGTCGGCCGCCAGACGGGTTTTGATCAGCAGATCGCCCTGGCTTTCGAAACCGTTGCTTTTATCCAGGCCATTCTGCCCGAAGATCAGCGGCAGCCAGTCGCCGCTCCCCTCCTCGTTGAACCGGGCAACGTACAGCGTGCCGGACGTCAGCAGCTGCATATTGGCTTCACGGTTTGCAGGATCGTATTTTTTGTCCGAGACGAATTTATAGATGTACTCAAACTTCTGGTCGTCCCCCATATAGACCACCACGCGGTTATCGGCGGCGAGCGTGACGGCGGCGCCTTCATGCTTGAAGCGGCCCAGAGCGGTGTGCTTGCGCGGCGTGGAGGTGGGATCGTAGGGATCAATCTCCACCACCCAGCCGAAACGGTTGGGTTCGTTAGGGGTTTTATCGACGCTGAATCGGTCATCCACCTCGTTCCAGCGGTAGGATTCATCGCTGTCGCTGATGCCGTAGCGTTTTTCCAGCGGATTAAGATCGGCTTTTTTGACAAAAATATCCGACCAGTTCTCCTCGCAGGTGAGATAGGTGCCCCACGGCGTATGGCCGTTGGCGCAGTTTTGCATGGTGCCCAGCACGCGTTCCCCCTGCGGGTCAGCGGCGGTTTTCATTAAGTCCTGATGCCGCGCCGGGCCGGTAAGCTGCATCGGCGTATTGACGGTAATGCGGCGGGCATACGAAGACGGGCGAACCACCTGCCAGTCGCTGCCCGATTTTTTCACTTCCACCACCGACACGCCCATCGCGTTCTGCCCCTTGCGGGCCTTGTCGAGATTCCAGTTGGCCGTGCCGTCGGTAAACAGCATCCCGTTATCGATGTACTCATGATTCAGCGCCAGCAGGCCATGTTCCGGGTTTTGTTTCCCTTGCGGCAGGCTAAACCACGCCATCCCGTCGTGGTGCATGCCCGCCTGCACGGCCTGTTCGTCGGTGGTGTTGCTGGCATCCTGTTTAAACGCCGGCATGTTGTTCTTGATCCCCGTCGGGTCACCCCAGCGATAAAACGGACGGGCGATATAGCCTTCCGGCACCCTGACCGTATCTTCCGTGGATACGTCGATGCTGGTAAAGCCCAGGGAAACCGCTTTTGCCAGTGCAGAAGGCTTTGATACTGCGGCAATGGCGCTTTCAGGTTTGATCAGAAAAGGGAATGAAGCGGCAGCACCCGCCACGGCGCCCATCTGTAAAAAACGGCGGCGGGAGAGGAATACCTCCGCAACCTCGGAGAATATCGGGTTAGCGCTGCGGTTAGTGATATCGTCGCGATGTTCTTTTTTAAATACGGATTTGAGGGGTCTGCCCATAGCGGCTTCCTGTCATTGGCCAAGAGGTAAAGGTCTGGAGGCCAGTGTAAGAAGCTTTTATTACAATTTTATAACAAGGTACGGAAGGATGGGGGCATCCCTGCCCCGGATAACGAGGTGGAACGCTTAGAACTCGTAGCCAACCGAGACCTTAAAGGTACGCGGTTCGCCCTGCGTGATGTAGGTGCCGGAATCATCAACGCTGGACCAGTAGTTTTCGTTGGTCACGTTGTCGATGCCCGCGCGCACCGTCATCTGGTTTTCATTGTGGTTCACCGCGAAGCGATAGCGCATGCCCAGATCCAGCGTGGTATAGCTGTCGAGCTTTTTGCTGTTCGCGAGGTCGGCGTACTGCGTGCCGGAGTGGTTGACGCGGGCGGTAGCCGTCAGGCCCTCAATCGGTTTGATGTCGTACTCTGCGCCCAGCACGGCGTAGAAGTTCGGGACACCAATGGCATCGTTGCCCTGATTCACGCCGTTTTTGGTTTTGGTCAGCTCGGCCTGCAGCCAGGTGGCGCTGGCGTTCAGGCGCATCCCGAGCATTGGCTCGCCGAAGACGTTCAGCTCTACGCCACGGTTACGCTGCTCAGCGTCCAGGCCGTAGTGACCGCTGTCGTCGAGGATCGCCGACGGCATTTTGATCTCAAACAGCGCCAGGGAGCCGCCCACGCGACCAAAGTCCGCCTTCACGCCCACTTCATTCTGCTTAGAGTGAACGATACCGGTGCTCTGGCCGTAGTTGGTGGCCGTGTTGGGCGCGGTTTTACCCGGTTGCAGTGCTTCGGTGTGGTTAGCGTAAAGCGAAATTTCCTCCCACGGTTTATAAACCACACCGTAGGTTGGCATCCAGCGGCTGCCGTCAAAACCGTCCGCGTCGTTTTCCGCACCGGTAATTTTGTTGTACCCGCGGATGACCACTTTCTGATGACGTGCACCAGCGGTAAACAGCAGCTTGTTATCCAGCACGCCCAGGGTATCGCTCAGCAGCCAGCCCTGAGTGCGGGTGCGCCCGCTGGTCAGCGGATCGCTGTATTTGCCGCCAGAGCCGTTGAAATTGGAGCTGTCCGGCATCGCGACGCCGGTGTTGTGGTAAATGTTGGTGGTTGGGTTATCCGCCGTCGCCGACATTTTCCAGGCGATTTTTTCGTTTTTGGTCATCGCGGAATACCCCACGTTGACCTTGTGCGAGACAAAGCCGGTAGTGAAGTGACCGCGTATCCCCGCCATACCGCTGACGGAATCGCTGATACGGTTGGTATCAAGACGGCTGACCGTGGCCTTACCGCTCTTGTCCACCAGCTTCGGTGCACTGTAGATCCCCTCTTCGTGCGCGTGCTGCGCGCCGAGACCGGTATAGGCCGTCCAGTTGTCAGTGATGTCGTACTCGCTGCGCCACATCCCGAACTCGTTTTCAATGTCGCTGTAGGCCCATTTCTGCGAGAAGTTACGATCGTTTTTCGGCGGCTCAGGCACAAAGTCCACGGCGGAAATGTTGACGCTGGTCGGGCTGCCGTGGAAGGTTTTCTTCTGATAGCCCAGATCCAGCGAGGTGCGGAAATTGTCGCCTTTGTAATCCAGACCGGTGGAGAGCAGCGTGGTGCGGCGGCGGTCGTTCGGCACACCGGTTTCCCCTTCCCGGTGAACCAGGTTCACGCGCGCGCCGAACTGGTCGTTGTCGCCAAAGCGTCGGCCTGCATCGAGCGTGGTGCCAATCTGTGAGTCAGAGGTGTAGTCCACGCCCACTTTCGCCTGCGGGACGTCGCCCGCATGTTTTGGCTCAAGGTTGATCATCCCGCCCACGCCGGAGCTTGCCGCGCCGTTCATCAGCGAGTTTGCCCCTTTGAAAATTTCAATGCGATCGACCATCTGGGCATCCACCACCTGACGCGGCAGCACGCCGGACAGGCCGCCAAAGGTCATGTCATCGCCGTCAAACTTCAGGCCACGAATACGGAAGGTTTCGGCGCTGTTACCGTAACCCTGAACAAACTGCACGCCCGCATCGTTGGCAACCACATCAGCAATGGTTTTCGCCTGCTGATCTTCCACCAGCTTCGAGGTGTAGCTGATGATATTAAACGGCACGTCCATGGCATTCTGCTGGCCGAGCATCCCCAGACGGCCGCCGTTTGCCACCTGTCCATCCAGGAAGGCGGGCACCAGCTGGTCGCCGCCGGGAGTGAAATCAGGCCCGGTGGCAGACTGGACGACCATGGTGTCTTCTGGCTTTGCCTCTGCCGCCAGGGCAGCGTGGGTCACTGCGCCAACGGCGAGCGCCAGCAGTGTTTTATGCATTCTGGTGTTGTTCATAATGGACTCATTAAATGTGCGCGCAAAAATGGCCCGTTGTCGGGCCTTAGAAAAGTTTATGTGTAATGCAAATGAGAACTATACGCATTATATCTGCGTTAGCAAGTGTAACCGCGCGTTTCGGCCTGAGGACAGGGGGTTAAATGAAGCCGGGGAAGAGAGAGATGTTACAGAGGGAAAGCGTGACGCACAGCCACCCCGGATCCGGGATGGCTGCAGGACATTATTTTTTCTTGTAAATATCGGCCGTGCCGTGAATTTTGTTGTTGGTATTACCTGACGTGAGCACCAGTACGTCGGCACCTTCTTTATCTGCTTTTTCAATCAATTCTTTCTTTGCATCATCAATAGAGACTTCATTTGAAGTACTTACCGTACCGATTTTTTCATACTGCGATTCGACTTTCTCGAATTCATTTTTCGTCAGCAGTTCAGCCGCAAAGGTATTGGTGGTAAACAGAAACGCCGTTCCCAGCAAAATAGCAGTCGTCTTTTTCATAACCTTTTTTCCTTGAGATTAATCAGCAACTACGAAAAACCTCACACATGATGGTGAGGTTTTATGAGCATGGTAGAGAATCTCAGGAAATGCCACACGTTAAGGAAAATTCTTTTATAACAACCCGTTGGATTAAATTACTAACGAACATTAAGAATATTCAAAAACGCGCGCCGTACCAGCAATATCAATACGCACCACCGCCCCCGGGTGCCATCCAGGCTGACTGACGGTTTTCAGGGTAATCGGCTCCGTTTGTCCGGCTAACGCCAGCGTCAGCGTGGAGAGCTGGCCGGTGAAATCCACATCAACAATCGATACCGGGCTTTCGTGCGCCGCGCATGCCGTCACGTGCAGTTGCTCAGGGCGCAACATCACTCTGCCCTGCCCCGTCGCCTGGGCGTTATCCGTGGGCACCTCGCCCAGCGCGCAGAGCGCATAGCCGCTGGCGAGCTGAGCAGGCAGGATCACCGCATCCCCCAGGAACAGCGCCGTCTCTTCATCCACGGGCTGGCTATAGACCTGATAAGGCGTGCCGACCTGAGTGAAACGCCCGGATCGCATGACCGCCACCTGCGTGGCAAAGGACAACGCTTCGTTTTGATCGTGAGTCACCAGGATCGAGGCCACGCCCGCTTCCGCCAGCAGGTCAGCCGTGGCCTTACGCGTCATGGCGCGCAGGCCGGTATCCAGCGCCGAGAAGGGTTCATCCAGCAGCATCAGGGAAGGACGCTGTGCCAGCGCGCGGGCAAGCGCCACGCGCTGCTGCTGGCCGCCGGAAATCTCATGCGGCCAGTGCGTGGCGAGTTGTCTGTCAAGCGAGACCATCTCCATCAGTGCTTCCACGCGCTGGCGCTTTTCGTGGCGGATACCGTCTAATCCCCAGGCAATGTTGTCTGCCACATTAAGATGCGGGAAGAGCGCCCCCTCCTGAGGAACAAAGCCAATTTTACGCAGATGCGCGGGAATAAAATTGTTCTGATCGAACAGGATTCGGCCCTGCATCACGATCCGTCCGCTATCCGGCGTTTCGAACCCGGCAAGGATACGCAGCAGCGTGGTTTTACCCGACCCTGACGGCCCGACAATCGCCATCCGGCTTCCCGGCGCGACGCTCAGGTTTAAGCTGTCGAGCACCTGCGCATCGGAAAACGATTTAGAAATGGACGTTAATTCAAGCATCTCATAGCCCTGCAATTTTTTTGGACTGCATATAAAGAATGGCGGTCAGCGGAAGTGAAATCAAAATCATCAGCATGGCGTAAGGCGCAGCGGCAACATAATCGATCTCGCTGGTCAGCGCCCAGAAACCGGTGGACAGCGTGCGCGTTCCCAGCGGGGAGAGCAGCAGCGTCGCCGTCAGTTCGTTACTGACGCCAAGGAAGACCAGCGCCGCCCCTGCCGCCGCACCGGGCGCGGCCAAGCGCATGGTGACGCTCCACAATGCCTTCGCGGGCGTGCTGCCCAGACTGCGCGCCACGTTTTCGAGCTCCACCGGCGCCTGGGCAATCCCGGCCCGCAGGTTAATGAGCGCACGGGGCATAAACATCAGCAGATAAGCCAGGAACAGCGTAATTTCGGTCTGATAAATCGGACGTGCATAGTGAATGGTGACCGTGACCAGCGCGAGGGCGGTGACGATCCCCGGCAGAGAACTGGTGATGTAAATGCACCCTTCCAGCATCCGGAAGATGCGGTGCGGATAACGGATACCGAGCCAGGCGATGGGAATGACACAGGCGGTGGTCAGCAGCGCGCCGCCCACGCCGAGCATCAGCGTCTGGCGCAGCGAGTGCCAGAGATCGGCGCTCATCCAGTTCTGTACGCCGCCAAGCCATATCCAGCGACACAGCACAATGAGCGGTACGCCCAGCGCCAGCACAATCAGCACGAGGAAAAACAGCTGGCCCAACGCCGCAGCAACAGGCTTTAGCGGCCAGCGCGTCTGTTCACGTGCCGCCCCTGCGCCGATGCGCGCATAACGGGCTTTCCCGCGGGTGACCCCTTCCAGCAGCAAGATGGCCAGACAGCATAGCGCCAGCACACCCGCCAGCATATTTGCCGCCGGGCCACTGAATGTCGACTGGAACTGGTCGTAAATGGCGGTGGTGAAGGTATCAAAGCGGATCATCACGTACAGGCCATATTCCGCCAGCAGATGCAGGGCCACCAGCAGCGCGCCGCCGCAAATCGCGAGCTTAAGCTGCGGTAACACCACGCGAAAAAAGACCCGCCACGGCGGCGTGCCGAGCGAAGCGGCAACATCTTCAAGCGTTGGATCCAGACGACGCAGCACCGCCGCCACGGGCATATAGATAAACGGGTAGTAGGCTAACACGGAGAGAAACACGCCCGCAGAAAGCCCATGCATGGAAGGCACCACACTCACCCAGGCGTAGCTTTGCACGAACGCGGGGATGGCCAATGGGGCCACCGCCAGCGCAGACCAGATCCCCCGCCCGGCCAGCTGAGTACGTTCCGTCAGCCAGGCTATCGCCACGCCGGTGACGATACAGAGTGGCACCGCTAAGGCCGTCAGCCACAGCGTGTTGCTGAGCAGCTCAGCAACACGCGGGCGAAACACCAACGCCTTAATGGTTTCCCAGCCCGTCTCAATGCCTATGGCAATGATAAAGCCCAAAGGCAGAAGCGCCATTAATGAAAACAGGACAGCTAACGCAACCATCGGCAGCGCAGGACGCCTGCGGGCAGGCTCCCGCACTCTGTTTTTGCCGATGTCGAGACTCAGACCAGACATAGGACGTTCACTTTACTCTCAGGATCACAGCAGGCCAGCTTGCGTCATCAGCGCGATGACTTTTTTACTGTTAAGCGTGGAAGGTTCCACTTTCGGTGCATCCAGCTCGTTCAGCGGCACCAGTTTCGGGTTAGAGGCCGCATTCACGCCCACCGCATATTCAAAGGCGTTATTGGTGCGCAGGCTATCCTGCCCTTCTTTGCCGGTGATGTATTTAATGAAGGCCTGTGCCTGCGCTTTGTGTTTGCTGGACGCCAGCACGCCGCCGCCGGAGAGGCTAACAAAGGCGCCCGGATCCTGGTGTTTGAAGTAGTAGAGTTTGGTGTTTTTGCTGTTTTCACCCGTTTTGGACTGATCGACAAAACGGTAGTAGTGATAAATCACCCCGCCATCAATCTGACCGGCGTTAACGGCTTTCATCACGGTGCTGTTGCCTTTATAGGCAACGAAATTGGCTTTCATCGCTTTGAGCCACTCAAGGGTGGCCTGCTCGCCTTTCAGAGCCAGCATTGCGCTGACGATCGCCTGGAAATCGGCTCCTGACGGAGAGGCAGCCCAGCGGCCTTTCCACTCGGGTTTAGCCAGATCCATCAGCGATTTTGGCAGCTGCTGCTCGCTCAGTTTTTCCGGGTTATAGACAAACACCGTGCTGCGAGCGGCAATCCCGATCCAGCGACCGTGTGCCGGACGATACTCCACCGGTACCTGCTTTAATGTCTCTGCATCTAATGGCGCAAACAGTTTGGCGTTATCAACCAGCACCATTGACGGCGAGTTTTCAGTTAAAAATACATCCGCAGGCGATGCGCTGCCTTCCTGCACCAGCTGGTTGCCCAGCTCGCTGTCATCGCCATTACGCAGAGTGACCTTAATACCCGTTTCTTTGGTAAAACCGTCTACCCACGACTTCACCAGATTTTCATGCTGCGCGTTATAAACAACGATACCTTCGTTGTTATCAGCGGCAACCGATTGAGTTGAAAGGAAAAGTGATGAAGACAACAGGGCAAGCGAGAAGCATGACAGCAGGCGAGAATTCATGAACATATCCTTAATAGACCAACGTGATAAACAACAAAGGGCTGTGTGGGACAGGATTAAAGCATACAACAACGCTAATGATAATTACTATCAATCGAGTTTAGGCGTAAAAGTGTAAAATTCGTTTTTAGCAGATTTTAGAATGATAAAAACCCAAATTTTAATGCGAGATAATTTTTAGATTAAGAAAACCTTAAGCCTGCCAACAATGAAATTCATTAGCCTTCTATTTATTCTGACGCGAAGGTAAATGTGTTATTCATGCCCCCGGCATATATAAAAAAAGCCCCGATGCTTCGGGGCTTTTTATGCTTATCCGGAGGCAGCCAAATATATAAGGCCACTATTTTAAAAAGCATCACACAGACGCGTGAGGGGCATACATCGGATAGGTGAAGAACAATAAATGCACACAGTTCAGCCCAAAATGGAAGAACGTTGCAACCCAGAGCCTGCCGCTCCACATCCACGCCAGGCCGTAAATAATACCGGAGAGGCTGGCAAAAATAATCAGCAGTAAACCGCCGCTATAATGCATTAGCCCAAAAATGAGTGAGGCAATCAATAGCGCTACAACAGGATGCACAACCCGGGACAAGCGCTGCTGCAGATAGCCTCTGAACAAGGCTTCCTCGGCCAAAGAGACGAAGAAAATATTCGCAAGGGCAAATTGAGCAAACCATTCTGGCGCATGCGGCTCAATTCTCAGCCCGCCCAACGCAACAGCCAGAAGTAACAGCGCGGGTATCGCCAATACCAATATTCCCCAGCCTACCTTGCCAGCTTTATAAAGGGGTTTTGCTACGAATAACGTTGGCATGCACGTAATTAAAAAGAACGGCACCACTGCCTTGTCCATATTAAAGTACATACTGAACGGCATGCTTTGCGGACCAACAACGACAGCGTCCAGTACCTTCGGGTTATGGAAGCCAGGGATCGCATGCAAAACCAGGGCAACGGCGATGACTACGCACAGGCCTTCGACCAGATAAGTATATTTATTATTTTTATTACGTAGCCATTCAACAACAGACCAGCCAATAACGATTAATGCAATCACCAGCAGCGCCGGGGCGTCAAGAATGCTCTGTTTCCAGCCGAGAAATGCCGTTAACCCCAGCATCAGGTAAGCCAGGCTTTTATTCAGGGAAAGTGCGGCAAGCGAAGTTGCGAGTAGATACCACATAAATGTCCTTCATGATTGGCATGTACAACAGTGAAATGAATGTCGTGCCAGAGGCATCCCACGGGGAAGCCATAAATAGGGTGCCGACTACCGGAATCGAACGGATGACCTACGGATTACACGTCAGTTGCTCTACCTACTGAGCTAAGTCGGCGTTGGTCCGCCACCGGAGCCTCGAACCCCGTACTACAACATCCTGGTTGTCGCTCTTCCCGATGAGCTAGTGGCGGTATGGTGGCCCTGACTGGAACTACGCCAATGACCGGTCGATGGCGGAACAAACGTTCTGACCGACAGGCTACAGAGCCGGGTTCAGAATGATACACATCTGGAATTAACCACGCAAATCAGACGGTTAAAAGCAGGCACAGAGTGAAGGATCGGTAGCGGTTGGTCGGTCTGGGGAAGAGTGGGCTGGATTAAGCGCTGACCCCTGTAGGATTGAATATTAGATACTAATTGTCTGAATTTAATAGGAATTAGCTCATTCAATAATATAACATACCCCCACATATACCCCCATATTCATCCGCATCAATCCCACGCAAAAAGAAACAACGAACATTGTGTGCATGAATTTACTGGAGCAACAAAAAAGCAACAAATTAATCGTTGAGACTTTGTTCACCATACAGACAGAAAACACGCATATATACTCAGAAAACGTTGTTCCAGTCGTTCCAGTTGTTCCAAATCTTGCAATTTATTGAATTTAAACAAATCATAACTCAAAAAGTGGAACAACTCGGGGCAAAAAAAGTTGTTCCAGATGGCGTTTTTGGTACAACTCGGGCGGTGAATTTGAAGCATGAATGGCG